>CAZUCW010000025.1:0-29656 GCA_964618825.1 uncultured Aquabacterium sp. | reverse complement strand
AGCCGGGCCAGAAGCTGCTGCTCAACGGCAAGATGCTCACCGGCCGCGACGCCGCGCACAAGCGCATCCAGGACATGCTGGCCAAGGGCGAGAAGCTGCCGGTGGACTTCACCAACCGCGTCATCTACTACGTCGGCCCGGTCGATCCGGTGCGCGATGAGGTCGTCGGCCCTGCCGGCCCCACCACGGCCACGCGCATGGACAAATTCACCCGCATGATGCTCGAGCAAACCGGCCTGATCGCCATGGTGGGCAAGGCCGAACGCGGCCCCGTTGCTATCGAGGCCATCAAAGATGCCAAGAGCGCTTATCTCATGGCCGTGGGTGGCGCTGCCTACCTCGTCTCGAAAGCCATCAAAGACGCCAAAGTGGTGGGCTTTGCCGATCTGGGCATGGAAGCCATCTACGAGTTTGATGTGGTCGATATGCCCGTTACCGTAGCCGTCGATGCGGGTGGCACCAGCGCCCACATCACCGGACCCAAAGCCTGGCAAGCCAAGATCGGCAAGATCCCGGTGAGCGAGGCCTGAAACGAACAGCATCAAAGCAGCCTCAATCCCTCAAAAAAGCCTGGGCCGAAGCCCAGGCTTTTTTATAGCCACGCGAGAACGATAGCGTTAAACAGGGCGGCTCCGGCGAACAATAAACCCAATCACTGCCATACCAGCTAACGCCATGACAAATGATTCCGGCTCTGGAACGGCTGTTACACCAACGTCTCCAGAATGAACGGCCCAAGCGAAAGCTGGAGAATCCTTGCCGCTCATGAACTGACGGCCAAGGCCTATATTGAATTCCCACGCATAAGGAGCATAGGGCGAGTACTCCACACCAAACCAATAGGAGCCAATAACAACAGTGTTAGAAGAAAATGGCCCTACGTTGCCCACCCCTCCGTTGCTCTGCACCGTCCCAGCCAGGTCGTAGACCGATTTATTACCCAGCGTCACATGAAAAAGATGCGCCAATTCGGAAGTCTGCGTGGCCACGTTATAGCCGCAATCAGTGCCTCCGTAGGCGTGATTGCATCCTGCTGAGGATGTGTCCACCATCGTCGGCAGACGCCACCCCGTTACTCCGCCCACGTTCAAATTTCGTACCCACGTCATCGCGGCCGCCCAGCCCATCCTGCCATTCTTCCACGTAAGGTGGCTTCCGTAGGCGGACACAAAATCATCGGCGCCGTTGCGGGTATATCCGCTGGTCTTGGCATAGTTAGGGTCTGCTAGCCACGTGATGTCGAGCACGGTGTCGTAATAGGCTTCAAACCCGTTAGACCAGCTCCCATCAAGATCTCGCCCCTGCAGAGTGCTGACCCACGAACCTTGATCCACGGCTGAGTAAGCTTGTGCCAACGGCGCACAGCTACCAACACAGGCCGCTACAGCCACAACACGCGCGGCACCACCCAAGAAAAACAGCTTCATACTGCAAAACTCCATAAAAACCAACAGCGACCAGAGACAGAGCATCCCACGAACCCATTCGGGTTATAGCTGCTCCTGAGACTTCTGCACCTCACCCGTTTACGGGATCATGCACCGCACGCGCTCACAAAGTCGCATCAACTGCGAAAAATCACATCATTTCGGGCAAACCCGTGTCGCCGCCTGCCCCTACAGTGCACGGCAGTTGCCCAGAAGTCGGGGCAAGAGGCTGACCCCCTTTTTGAATCATGGGTCGGAGACGGTCATATGAATCGCTTTTTGCTCAAGCTGCCCACCTGGCAGAAATTTGCGCTCATCGGCATCATCGCGCTGGCCATGGTGTTGCCCCCAACGGTGTTGTCGGTAAAGCAGGCGTGGTCGGCGATGCGGCTGGCGCAATCTGAAGCAACGGGCGCACCTGCGGCCTTTGAGGTGATCGAGCTGATCAAACTCACCCAGCGCCACCGTGGCAAATCGGCCCTGGCCCTCAGCAGCAACGACGCCGCCGCGCAGACAGCGCGCGCCGAAGAGCAATCGCGCGTTGATGCTGCGCTCACGCAAGCCCTCGCAAGCTCAAATGCACTGCGCGATACGCAGCTTGATGCTGCGGCTGCCAAAGCGCAATCGGCTTGGCAGACGTTGGCTCAGGCGGTGAGCCAAAAAGCCGTTTCAGGCGAGCAGAGCAACCGCCAGCACACCGAATTGATCGAAGCCGAATTGGGTTGGATCAACGAAGTGGCACGCGCCTCGCGTCTCACCGTCGACCCTGAGCTGGGCAGCCGCACGATGATTTCGGCGGTCTACGAATACCTGCCCCGCATGACCGAATCGATGGGGCAATCGCGCGCCCGTGGCGCCATGATGTTGGCCAAGGCCGACGGCACGCCCGAAGAGCGCGCCGTGATGCGCGCCCTGATGAGCAGCATCCGCACCAATTTCGTGGCAGCACGCGGTGCACTCGAGCACGCCACCGCCCTCGATGCCACGCTCAAACAGGCACTCGATCAACCGATCGCGCAAGCCCTGGGAGCCGCCGAAACGGCGATCCAAACCATCGATACCCAGATCGTGTCGGCCAGCGCACTCAGCCACCCGGCGCCCGCGTTTGTGTCGGCCATGACGCAAGCCATCGATGTGCAATACGAGCTGATCCGCACGGCCAGCAACACCCTGCAGGCTGGCCTTGATCAACGCGCCGCGCAACAACGCAATGCGCTCATCGTGCTGGCCCTACTGCTCGGCACCGGCACCTTGCTGGCCGCTGTCGTTTACGTGGTGATTGCGCGCGGCATGCTGCGCCAGCTCGGTGGCGAGCCCAGCGAAGCGGTGGCGATTGCGCACGAAATTGCCGCAGGCAATCTGGGGGTGAATATTCGTGTGCAGCCCAATGATCGCCACAGCCTGCTGGCCGCCATGGCCGATATGCGCGACCGCCTTGGCGGTGTGGTGCAACAGGTGCGGGCGGGGTCGGATTCGATTGCCACAGGCTCGGGCGAAATCGCCAGCGGCAACGCTGATTTGAGCCAGCGCACCGAAGAGCAGGCCGCCAATCTTGAGCAAACCGCCGCCTCAATGGAACAGCTCAACAGCACCGTGCGGCACAACGCCGACACGGCCCGATCCGCCTTTGATCTGGCCGGCACCGCCAGCTCGGTGGCCCAGCGCGGCGGCGAGGTGGTCGGCCAGGTGGTCGAATCGATGGGCAAGATCAATCAAAGCTCAAAAAAGATCGCCGACATCATCGGCGTGATCGATGGCATTGCCTTCCAGACCAACATCCTCGCGCTCAACGCGGCGGTTGAAGCCGCACGCGCTGGCGAGCAAGGGCGCGGCTTTGCCGTGGTGGCCGGCGAGGTGCGCAACCTCGCGCAACGCTCGGCAGCCGCCGCCAAAGAAATCAAAACCCTGATCAACGCCAGCGTCGAAGAAGTCGAGGTTGGCACGCAACTCGTTGACGACGCCGGCCGCACCATGCAAGACATCGTCGATCAGGTGCGCCGTGTAAGCGAGCTCATCGGCGAAATCAGCCACGCCACCGGCGAGCAAACTTCGGGCATCTCGCAAGTGGGCGACGCCATCACGCAGCTCGATCAGGTAACGCAGCAAAACGCCGCGCTCGTCGAACAAAGCGCCGCCGCTGCCGACAGCCTGAGCCAACAGGCCCGCAACCTGGTGCAAGCCGTGTCGTATTTCAGAACAAACGGCTGATCGATCACATCGGTGCATCGACATTGATGGTTGGGGGTTGGCATTCGGGTTGATTCAGTTCATTTTTTGCAAATAAGACTTATTTGCATTTAAGATGCGGACGTGTTCAGCCACCAACCACCCTGCTGCCCGCCGCCACTGCCGCACGCGCAATCCAGCAGGGCCACCCGATCATGAGAGACGACCGCCTGCGCGCCACATTCGATTGGTTGATCTTTGCCGCCACCGTGCTCGCGGTGTATGTTTTCGTCCCGATTGCAGGATAAGACCGTGCTGATCTGCAACACCCTGAGAGCCTTGGCTTCGCTGGCCGGTGCGCAGCGCTGGGCAGCACTGCTGTTGATGATGGGCACCGGGGCGCATGCTGGCGAGGCGCCCGATCTTGCGCAGCTGTTGTCTGGCCACCCCCCGGCTGCCCAGCTGTGGCTGTTGGGTGAAGTGCACGACAACGCCCAGCAGCACGCGCTGCGTTTGCGCGCTTTTGAAGCCCTGCTGGCCACAGGGGCCCGCCCAGCCTTGTTGATGGAGCAACTCGACCGCGAACGCCAAAGCCTCATCGACCGTCTGCGCACTGACGCTGGCCCTCGCCCGCCCGATGCCCAGCGTGTGATCGATGTGGCCGCGCCCTCAAAAGCAAGCTGGCAGTGGGATTTTTATCGTCCCTTTATCGCGCTGGCACTCAAGCACGAGTTGCCCATCGTGGCCGCCAACGTATCGCGCCACGATGCACGCCTGGTGGCCTCGCAAGGCCTGGCCGCGCAAGGCTTCGATGCCAACGTGCCCGAGGACATTTTGCGCACGCAAACCAATCTGATCGTGGTCTCGCACTGCGGCATGATCGACGCGGCTCAGGCGCTGCGCATGGCCTACGCCCAAGTGGCGCGAGATCAGTTCATGGCGAAAATGCTCGAGCAGCACCGCGAACGCGGCGCCGTGTTGCTGGCAGGCAATGGCCATGTGCGACGCGATATCGGCGTGCCACGCTGGCTTAGCGCCGACACCCGGCAGCACACACAGGCCATCGGCCTGCTTGAGGCAGGCGATCACAACGCCCAGGCGTTTGACACCGCGTTGAGCACGCCCAGCCAGCAGCGCCAAGATCCATGCGCCAGCATGCCCCGCCCTGCAGCGCCGCCGCCTTTGGCCGCCAGCCGCTGAGGCTCAGGCGGCGCGATCATCACATCAAAACAATGTCGTATTGCTCGGGCGCGTTGGTGGGCTCAGCCTGCAGCGAGATCGGCTTGCCGATGAAATCGCTCAGGCCCGCCAGATGCGCGCTTTCTTCATCGAGCAGCATCTCGATCACGGTGGCGCTGGCGATCACGCGAAACTCTTTCGGGTTGAATTGCCGCGCCTCGCGCAAGATCTCGCGCAAGATGTCGTAGCACACCGAACGCGCCGTTTTCACTTGGCCGCGTCCACTGCAGGTGGGGCAGGGCTCGCACAGCATGTGCGCCAACGATTCGCGCGTGCGCTTGCGCGTCATCTCCACCAATCCCAACTGGCTGAAACCGCTCACGGTGAGCTTGGTGCGATCGCGCCCGGTTTGTTTGCGCAACTCGGCGAGCACCGCCTCACGGTGATCTTCACGCGTCATATCGATGAAATCGATGATGATGATGCCGCCCAGATTGCGCAGCCGCAGCTGGCGCGCGATGGCCTGGGCGGCTTCGAGATTGGTTTTAAAAATCGTGTCGTCGAAGTTGCGTGCCCCCACAAAGCCGCCGGTGTTTACATCGATGGTGGTGAGCGCCTCGGTTTGATCGATGATGAGGTAGCCACCCGATTTGAGATCGACACGACGCGCCAGCGCACGCTCAACTTCTTGATCAATGTTGTAGAGATCGAAAATGGGGCGCTCGCCCTTGTAGAGCGTGAGCTGATCGACCGAGGTCGGCGTGAAATCGCGGCCAAAGGCGCGCAAGGCATCAAACTGCAGCTGCGAATCGATGCGAATGCTCTGCGTTTCGTCGTTCACCAGATCGCGCAGCACACGTTGCGCGAGGTTGAGATCTTCGTGCAGCAACATGCCTGCGCCGCTCACAAGGTTGCGCTCTCGAATGGTTGCCCAGGTTTTGCGCAAATAGGCAATGTCGGCGGCCAATTCATCGTCGGTGGATTCTTCGGCGTTGGTGCGCAAGATAAACCCGCCGCCCTGCTCGCCCACCAGCGTTTGCATGCGCATGCGCAACTGATCACGCAGCTCGGCAGATTCAATTTTTTGCGATACGCCGATGTGATCGTCTTGCGGCAAAAACACAAGCAGCCGGCCCGCAATGCTGATCTGGGTTGACAGCCGCGCCCCCTTGGTGCCGATCGGGTCTTTGATCACCTGCACCATGAGCGTTTGGCCCTCAAACACGCGCTTCTCGATGGGCACCTGCACCGATGCATCGGCATGCGCGCGCCCCGGCCCGCGTGAGCCACCGGCATCGCGGTGCAGATCGGCCACGTGCAAAAAAGCTGCGCGATCCATGCCGATATCGATAAACGCCGATTGCATGCCCGGCAGCACACGGGCCACCTTGCCGGCGTAGATGTTGCCCACCAAGCCACGCTCGAGCGTGCGCTCAATGTAGAGGTCTTGCACCGCGCCGCCTTCGATGATGGCAACGCGGGTTTCCTGGGGCGTCCAGTTGATGAGGATATCTTGCATGGCGTCGACTGTAGCGAGGTGGCGCGTGCGGCCCTAGAAGCAAAAACCCAGTGGCCGCAGCAACTCGGCGGTATCAAACAAGGGCAGCCCCATGATGCCGCTGTAGCTGCCATCGATGTGCTCGATCCAGGCCGCTGCCTGGCTTTGGATGGCATAGGCGCCGGCCTTGCCGCGTGGCTCGCCGCTGGCCACATAGCGCTCGATCTCATCGACCCCCAACACCCGAAAGCGCACATGCGATTCACTCACGCGCAAACGGCTGACACCCCCGCAAGCCACGGCCACCGCCGTTAACACGCAATGGCTGTGGCCCGACAACGCGGCCAGCGTGGCAGCGGCTTCGGCATCATCTGCCGGTTTGCCCAAAATGCTGCGCCCCAAGGCCACGGTGGTGTCGGCACACAGCACCGGCGCAGCCGGCAACCCTCGCCGCGCGCACCGCACCACAGCAGCATCGAGCTTGGCCTGGGTAACGCGCCGCACGTAATCAAGCGGCAACTCGCCCGGCCACACGGTTTCGAGCGCTTCGGCGTCTTCGGCGGCGCCGGGCAGCAGCAGCTCATGGCGCACGCCGATCTGATCAAGCAACTGGCGGCGCCTCGGGCTTTGCGAGGCGAGGTAGATAAAGCTGAAGCGTTCGCTCATGGTGTGTGGCTGCTGGCGCGTTGGTGCAGACGCATGGCGCAATATTGGGTGGGCATCATTCGCGGTGATACGGGTGCCCCACCATCACCGACCACGCGCGATACAGCGCCTCAGCGAGCATCACCCGCACCATCGCGTGCGGCAAGGTGAGATCCGACAAACGCAGTGTCTCGTGCGCAGCGGCCTTGATACCGGCGTCGAGCCCATCGGGCCCACCGATCACCAGCGCCACATCGCGCCCCTCGCCCATCCACACCTTGAGCCGCGCCGCCAGTTGTGTGGTGGTTCGCCGCTCGCCACGCTCATCGAGCACCAGCAAGCGTGCGCCCTTGGGCACCGCAGCTTCGATGCGTTTGCGCTCGGCCGCCAGCATGGCCTCAACGGGCTTGCCTGCCGTGCGGGGCTCGGTTTTCACAGCCCTGATCTCAAGCCGGCACTCGGGCACAAAGCGCTTGGCGTAATCGTCGCAGGCGGTCTGTGCCCAATCGGGCAAGCGCTGCCCGACCGCGACGATCACCAGCTTCATGCCTTCTTGGCGGTTTTCTTGGCAGCCGGCTTCTTGGCGGCCACCTTTTTAGCGGCCACCTTTTTAGCGGCCACCTTTTTAGCTGCCACCTTTTTAGCTGCTGTTTTTTTGGCTGCCGGTTTGGCCACTGTTTTGGTTGCGGCTGATGTTTTGGGCGCCGCTTTTTTGGCAGCCACCTTTTTAGCTGGCGCCTTTTTGGGGGCGGATTTTTTAGCCGCGGTTTTCTTGGCCGGCCGACGAGCCTGGCCGTCATCGGGCTCAGACGCCTTGGGCAACGCCTTGATTTCGCTGCCGATCTTGAGCTTCACGGGTTTGCCACCCCAGATTTCTTCGAGGTGGTAATACTGCCGAATGGTGGGCTGCATGATGTGGACGACCGCTGCACCGCAATCCACGATGATCCACTCACCGTTGTCTTCGCCTTCGGTGCGCATCACCTGAAAGCCCTTGGTGCGGACCTCATCGCGCACGCTGGCTGCCAGCGCTTTGGTTTGCCGGTTCGACGTGCCAGAGGCCACGATCACCCGCTCAAACAGCGGCGAAAGATGCTCGGTATTGAAGACAACGATGTCTTGCGCCTTCACGTCTTCAAGGCCATCGACGATGGCGCGTTGGAGTTTGCGGATGTCCATTCAGTGGGGTGCGCCTTCGGCGTAGAGGTGGTGGGAATCAATATAGCCTGCAACCGATGCAGGCAACAAGGCAGGCACGAGCGACGCGGCACGCGCGCCACGCGCCAGTGCGCGGCGAATCTCGGTAGATGACACCTGCAGCGCCGGCAGCGGCAGCAGCTGCACCCGATGCGGCACCGCCGCCAGCGCCGCTGCTGGCGCAACCGCCTGCCCGGCGCGCGCGGCCACCGCCAGCGTGGCGAGTTGCACGATCTCGTGCCAACCGTGCCAAGTGGGCAGGCCGGCGTATTGGTCTTGCCCGATGATCAAAAACAGCTCGGCACCGGGCGCCGACGCATGCACTGCACGCAAGGTGTCCAACGTATAACTGGGGCCGGCGCGACGCAACTCGCAATCGTCGATGAGGATGCGTGTGGTGCTCGGCCACGGCCCGCCGGTGTCGGTATCGGTGTGATCCAGCGCCGCACGCAGCATGGCCACGCGGTGCTCTCCGGACGCCAGCGCGCGGGCCTTTTGCCATGCATGCCCCACCGGAATCCAACGCAACTCGGTGAGGTTCAAGGTGGATGCAGCCAACCGCGCCAAGGCCACATGCGCTTGGTGCACCGGATCAAAACTGCCGCCAAAAAGGCCGATGCGCATGGTGCCGGGGGCGATCATCACACCCAATCTCGCGGCGGCAAAAAGTCGGTATAGAGCCGCGCCTCGGGCGAGCCCGGCTCGGGGCGCCAATCGTAGCGCCAGGCAGCGCTGGGCGGCATCGACATCAGAATCGCCTCAGTGCGCCCACCCGATTGCAAGCCAAACAAAGTGCCGCGATCCCACACGAGGTTGAACTCAACATAGCGCCCACGCCGGTAGGCCTGAAAACCACGCTCGCGCTCGCCATAAGGCAGGGCACGGCGCCGCTCAACGATAGGCAGATAGGCACGCACAAAAGCATCGCCCACAGCCTGCGTCATCGCCAAGCTGCGCTCAAGCCCCAGCGCCTGGAAATCATCAAAAAAGATGCCCCCCACGCCGCGCGCCTCGTTGCGGTGCTTCAAGAAAAAATAATCGTCGCACCACGCCTTGAAACGCGGATGCAGCTCATCGCCAAACGGCACCAGCGCATCGCGGCACACGCGATGAAAATGCTCGGCATCGTCAGCAAAGCCGTAGTAGGGCGTGAGATCCATGCCACCGCCAAACCAGGCCACGGCCTCGCCCCCGGCGGGCTGCGCGCGCAGCATCCGCACATTCATGTGCACGGTAGGCACATAAGGGTTGCGAGGATGCAAAACGAGCGACACCCCCATGGCCTCAAAGGGCGCACCCGCCAACTCGGGCCGATGCTGGGTGGCCGACGGCGGCAGGCTCGGGCCCTTAACGTGCGAAAAATTGCAGCCGCCGCGCTCAAACAACGCACCTTCTTCGATCAGGCGCGAAATGCCATCACCCTGCAGCCGCTCCCCCGGCGCGCGCACCCAGGCATCCTGCAAAAAAGGGTGCCCGTCTGCCGCTTCGAGCGCAGCCACGATGCGCGACTGCAATCCCAAAAAATAATCGCGCAAGGCTTGCGAATCGAGGCTCATCAGCAAAAGGCTTATCAGCGCGGTTTAACGGCACGCCAGCCGATATCGCGACGCAACTGCATGCCATCAAAGTGAATGCCCGCAAGCATCTCGTAGGCCCGCTGCTGCGCCTGCCGCGCCGAATCACCCAAGGCCGTTACGCACAGCACGCGCCCGCCACTGGTGAGCGTTTGCCCATCTTTGTGCGTGGTGCCGGCATGAAACACCACTGCATCGCTGGCCTCATCGGGCAACCCGGTGATCACATCGCCCTTGCGCGGGCTGAGCGGATAGCCCTCAGCGGCCATCACCACCCCCAGCGCAAAACGGCGATCCCACTGCAGCTCGATCTGATCGAGCGTCTGATCGGTGGCGTGCATGAACACTTCAAACAGATCGCTCTTGAGCCGCATCATGATGGGCTGCGTTTCGGGATCGCCCATGCGGCAGTTGAATTCAAGCGTGCGCGGATTGCCTTGCGCATCGATCATCAGCCCGGCATACAGAAAACCCGTGTAGGGGATGCCGTCTTTGGCCATCCCCGCCAGTGTGGGCTGAATGATCTCGTGCATCACCTTGGCATGCACGTTGGGCGTTACCACCGGTGCAGGCGAATACGCGCCCATGCCGCCCGTGTTGGGGCCGGCATCGCCATCGAGCAAGCGTTTGTGATCCTGGCTGGTGGCCAGCACGGCCACATTTTTGCCATCGGCCAGCACGATGAAACTGGCCTCTTCACCCTCAAGAAACTCTTCGATCACCACGCGAGGCACGGCTTGTCCATCTGCGCCCGCGTTGTGTTGCACGCCCAGCGTGTTATCGCCCAGCATCCAATCGACCGCCTCATGCGCCTGCGCCAACGTCGTGGCCACCACCACGCCCTTTCCCGCAGCCAAGCCATCGGCCTTGATCACGATGGGGGCGCCAACTTTGTCGATGTGCGCATGGGCCTGAGCCACATCCGAAAACGAGGCATACAGCGCCGTTGGAATGCCGTGGCGCTGCATGAAATCCTTGGCAAAAGCCTTTGAACTCTCAAGCTGCGCTGCTGCTTGCGTCGGCCCAAAAATGCGCAAACCGCGTGCACGAAACTCATCAACAACCCCGGCGGCCAACGGCGCCTCGGGGCCCACCACCGTGAGCACGATGCTCTCGGCCTGAGCGAAATCAGCAAGCGCTTTGACATCGGTGAGGGCCACATTCACCAACCGGTTGTCGAGCGCGGTGCCGCCATTGCCCGGCGCCACAAACACCTGCTGCACACGCGACGATTGCGCCAGCTTCCAGGCCAGTGCGTGCTCACGTCCGCCATTGCCAATCACGAGAACTTTCATGGTGCGACTCTGCTCACTCGTTGATCACGGCGTTATGAAAGACATCCTGCACATCGTCGAGATCTTCGATCACATCGAGCAGTTTTTGCATCCGGGCGGCATCGTCGCCGGCCAGATCGATGGTGTTCTCGGCGCGCATCGTTACCTCGGCAAGCTCAGGCGTGAGGCCAGCGGTTTCGAGCGCTTGTTTTACGGCCTCAAAAGCACCCGGCGCTGTCAACACCTCAATCGATCCATCATCGTGCGTGATCACATCATCGGCCCCGGCATCAAGTGCGATCTCCATCACTGTGTCTTCGTTGGCGCCCGGCGCCAGCACCAACTGGCCAACGTGCTTAAACTGAAAAGCCACCGAGCCTTCGGTGCCCAAGTTGCCGCCGTATTTGCTGAACGCATGACGCACCTCGGCCACCGTGCGCACGCGGTTGTCGGTCATGCAATCAACGATGATCGCTGCGCCGCCAATGCCGTAGCCCTCGTAGCGAATCTCTTCGTATTGCACGCCTTCGAGATTGCCCGTGGCTTTGTCGATGTTTTTCTTAACCGTATCGGCGGGCATGTTGGCCGCCTTGGCCTTATCGACGGCCAGACGCAACCGCGGATTGGCGCTGATATCGCCGCCCCCCTGCCGCGCAGCCACAGAGATTTCGCGAATGATGCGTGTCCAGATCTTGCCGCGTTTTTCGTCTTGGCGACCCTTGCGATGCTGGATGTTGGCCCATTTACTGTGTCCGGCCATGGTGTGTCTCGAAGTAGTTAATGAAGGTTGCCGCCCTCGCTGCGGCGAAGGCGGGATTTTACGTGCTGCCCCCGAAGCGCCCAGCAAAAAAGGGGCCGAAGCCCCTGGGTTTGCGCGGTCGCAAAAACCGATCACTCATACGATCGACGCGGCCCGCCCGAGCGATCACCCCGTGCGCCTGCCGGTTTGCTGCCGCGCGGGCCAGCGCCACCGGGCTTGCCGCCGCGCGGGCCGGCCTTGAAGCCCGCGCCTTTGAATCCCTGCGGCTTAAACCCCTGCGGCTTGTCGCCAAACGCCGGACGCGCGTCGCTGCCCCGACGGTCGCGATCACCAAACGAGCGCTCGCCCGACGAACGATCACCAAAAGCACGATCACGCGGTGCGCCCTCACGGAAGCCGCCCTCGCGGTAGCCCCCGCCATCACGCGGTGCAGCGTCGCGCTCGCGGTAGCGATTGCGCTGCCCCGGCATCGGCTTGGCCGACTTGCCCGCCCCCTTGCCACCAATGGGGCGCTCTTGCGGCACCGGCTTGGTGGGCTCCAGCCCTTCGATCACCGACACCGGAATGCGCTGCGTGGTGAAGTGCTCAATGCGGCGGATCATGAACTGATCGTCGCGGCTGGCCAGCGTTACGGCGAGCCCCTGGCGCCCGGCGCGGCCCGTACGCCCGATGCGGTGCACGTAATCTTCGGCCTTCATCGGCATGCCGTAATTGATCACATGCGTGATGGTTGGCACATCGATACCGCGCGCGGCCACATCGGTGGCCACCAGCACGCGCAAGCGACGCTGACGCAAAGCCTGCAGCACGCGGTTGCGCTTGCCCTGCGGCATGCCACCATGCAGCGCCGCCACGTGATGGCCCATCTCGGCCAAACGATCAGCCAGACGGTCGGCATCGATCTGGGTGCTGGTGAAAATCACTGCCTGATCGAGCTCACGCGTCGTCAAAAAATGATCCAGCAGATTGTTTTTGTGGCCCGTGTGATCGGCCCAATACAACCGCTGCTCGATGTTTTCGTGCGTATCGGTGTGCGAAGCCACCTCGATGCGCTGCGGATTGCGCGTGAGGCGTCGTGCCAAACCGCCCACATTGCCAGCAAACGTGGCGCTGAACATCAGCGTTTGACGCGATTCGGGCAGCGCCTCTGCCACGGTTTCGATGTCTTCGATAAAGCCCATATCGAGCATGCGATCAGCTTCGTCGAGCACAAAGGTTTCAACGTTTGAGAGCACTGCCACACCCGACGAAAGGTGATCGAGCAAGCGCCCCGGCGTTGCAATCAACACATCGAGCGGACCGCGCAACGCCTTGAGCTGCGCGCCATAAGGCACACCGCCCACCACCGTGGCCACACGCAGCCCCTGAATGTGCCGACCGTAGGTTTCGCACGCCTTGGCCACCTGCAGCGCCAGCTCGCGCGTAGGCGCCAACACCAGCACGCGCGGGCCATACACCACGCCTTTTTCGCGGCGCTTGTTGTTGTCGCCCCGTGCGTTGAGGATGCGCTGCAGCGCCGGCAAAGTAAACGCTGCCGTCTTGCCGCTACCGGTGCTCGACGACACCATCAAATCAGCCCCGGCCAGCGCCGCCGGGATCGACTGTTGCTGCACGGTGGTGGGTTCGGTGTAGCCTGCGGCGCGCACCGACGACACGATGCTGGGCGCCAAGCCCAACACATCAAAGCCACAAGGTTCGCGAGCCTCATCGATTATTGAAAAATCAGCGGCAGCATCGAACATGGGTTTAGCCTGCTCTGATCGAGGATGCGGGTGAGCGCTCGAGCGTTGCGGGCGCGAAGAAGGAGCAAAAGGACGCGAAGGTTTCATGAGAGTCTTTCAAGCAAAACGTGCCCGGGCCGCGCACTAGGCGCAGCAACACAAGGCACCGGCAACGCCGAGCAAAACGCCAGGCACGCCAAGGTCGGGTCGCACAGAGTTCGAAACGGTCGTGATCGCCGTTGCGGCACCTCACGAGGGCTTTGTGGCAACACAAGATGTGTGCCCGCTGCCACCATGGAGCCCTACGCCACGCAGAGTCGGTTCAAGCGACGGCATCGCCGCCAACCAGAACTCAAGACCGTTTGAATGGGGCCTCATGCACAGCAAGCACGCTGCGTGGGCCAACCCGGCTTGAAAGAGGGTCAGAGGGGATGAACGAACGCGCCCCACGAAAGAGGCGCGAAGCCGCTATTGTGGCAGCAATATCAGGGTTTGTCCAGTTGACGTCGCAACCGACGTCGCCATCGATCAGGCGCGGCAGCTGCGTCGTACGCTCATCAAGACCGCAAGCGCGCCTGAGTGAGCTCGCCGGTGGAGTGCCCGCGCCGCAAGGCGATGTCGAGCATCACGGGTATGGCGATCAAAAGCAACAAGGCCAGTGTGAGCATGATGTGTTCTCTGCCGAGATGCGTAGGAAAAAATGGGGCGGGCCATTTTTGCGAACCCGCCCCACCGGAAGCACTTCTTTTTCAGGAGTCACCAACAGCGGTTCAAACAAACCACTTCGCACTTCGCTACATCTCAACTGCATCGTGTTACTGCACGGCTCGCGGTGTCGGTTGGGGCCTGAGTGGAGGAGCAAGCCGCTTGAACACCGCACCTTCAGCATGCGCCCGCCAAAAGAAATACGAATTAGGAATTACACGTAACAAAACCGTCACAATTTCAACGATCACCGCATCACGCCTGATGACACTTCAGCTGCGTCGACAATCGCTGCCATGCAAGACAGCCTGAGCCTGCCGCTCGAACCCGATCACAACGCCGCCACGGCTGCCGTTGGCGCTGCAGCCAATGCTGCCGATGCGCCGTTGGCCGAGCGGTTGCGCCCGGCGCAGCTCGATGAGGTGATTGGCCAGGCTCACTTGCTGGGCGAGGGCAAGCCGCTGCGCGTGGCGTTTGAATCGGGGCGTCCGCACTCGATGATTTTGTGGGGCCCGCCCGGGGTGGGAAAAACCACGCTGGCACGCTTGATGGCGGAGGCATTCGATGCGCGCTTTATCGCCATCTCGGCTGTGTTGGGTGGGGTGAAAGACATCCGCGATGCAGTGGATCAGGCCCGTGCCGCGCGAGCCACCGGGCGGCGCACCATCGTGTTTGTCGATGAGGTGCATCGCTTTAATAAGGCGCAGCAGGATGCGTTTTTGCCGCACGTTGAATCGGGGCTGTTCACTTTTATCGGCGCCACCACCGAGAACCCATCGTTTGAGGTGAATTCGGCCCTGCTGTCGCGCGCAACGGTGCATGTGTTGCAGCCACTGGATGAGGCTGATTTGCAAACCCTGCTTGAGCGCGGTCGAGCCTTGATGGGCTGCCCCTCGCTCACCGATGCGGCCCGCCAACGCTTGATTGCCTATGCCGATGGCGACGCGCGCCGCTTGCTCAACACGTTTGAAAACGTGGCCCGCATCGCGTTGCAGGCGCAGCGCACCGAGGCGATCGACGAAGCCCTGCTCGAACGCGCAGTGGGCGAGCAACTGCGCCGCTACGACAAAGGCGGCGAGCAGTTTTACGACACGATTTCGGCGCTGCACAAATCGGTGCGCGGCTCCGACCCCGACGCGGCGCTGTATTGGTTTGTGCGCATGCTCGACGGCGGTGTCGACCCCCGCTATCTGGCGCGCCGCCTGGTGCGCATGGCCAGCGAAGACATCGGCCTGGCCGATCCACGTGCGTTGCGGCTGGCGCTCGACGCTGCCGAAACGTATGAGCGGCTGGGCTCGCCCGAGGGTGAGCTGACGCTGGCACAAGCGGTGGTGTATCTGGCTGTGGCGCCCAAGAGCAATGCCGTTTACACCGCTTACAAGGCGGTCCGCGCCCTCGTGCGGCAAGACGCCAGCCGGCCCGTGCCGCTGCATCTGCGCAATGCGCCCACGCGTTTGATGAAAGATCTCGACTACGGACGCAACTACCGCTACGCTCACGACGAGGCGGACGGTTTTGCGGCGGGCGAGCGTTATTTTCCGGACGGCCTGGGCGAGCCGCGCTTTTATGAGCCGGTGGAGCGCGGCCTTGAGATCCGCATCGCCGACAAACTGCGCGAGCTGCGCCGCCTTAACGACGAAGCTCGCGCCAACGGGGCAGCCCCTAAAACCGCCGATTGAGCGGACACAACCGCTGCTTGCAACACCCGGCGCGATGCGCCGCCGCAGTGCTGGCCGCCTTGGCATAATCCCTGGTACTAGCCGGTACCATTTTCGATCACACTGCGCGCCTGAGGCGGCAACGTTGCCGCGCAACGCCACATCGAGAGGATTGCCATGTCTCGCCCCATGATGACGATTGCCCCGCAGCCCACCAGCGAGGCCGACCCCACCGAAATGCAGCGCGTGTTTGATGCGCAGCTGGCCACAGCGCTGCGTTGGCGCGAATCGACCGCTGCCGAGCGCATTGCCCGCATCAAGCGCTTGCGTGAGGCGATGCTGGCGCAACGCCAAGCGTTTTATGAGGCGTTTGAACGCGATTACCGCAAATCGCCCTCTGAGGTTGAGGCCACCGAGATCCTGCCCGTGCTCGATGAGATTCGCCACATCGCGGGCGATCTCAAAAAGTGGATGCGGCCCAAAGGCGTGTGGCCGACGATGACGATGCTGGGCACGCGCTCGCGCATTGAATATCAGCCGCGCGGACGCTGCCTGATCATCGCGCCCTGGAACTACCCACTCAACCTGTGCTTTGGCCCGCTGGTGTCGGCCCTGGCTGCGGGCAATACGGTGATCCTCAAGCCCTCTGAGATGACGCCCGCCGTATCTGCAGTGATGGCCAAGGTGATTCGCGAGGTGTTTGCGAGCGATGAGGTGGCGCTGTTTGAGGGCAGCTTGCCGACATCGCAGGCGCTGCTCGATATGCCCTTCGATCACATCTTCTTTACCGGCTCGCCCGCCGTGGGCAAGGTGGTGATGGCCGCAGCCGCCAAGCACCTCACGAGCGTAACGCTTGAGCTGGGCGGAAAATCGCCCACGATCATCGACGAAACGGCCAATATCGAGCTGGCCGCACAAACACTGATGTGGGCCAAGTTCACCAACTGCGGCCAAACCTGCGTGGCGCCCGATTACGTGTATGTGCACGAATCAGTAAAAGAGGCCTTTATCGGCGCATGCCAGCGCGTGCTGCACGAGCGCTATGGCCGCACCGCCGCTGAGCAAAAGGCCTGCCCCGATCTCACCCGCGTGATCAACCAGCGCCACACCCAACGCGTGGCCGGGCTGCTCACCGATGCCCTGGCGCGCGGCGCCAAAGCCCGCACCGGCGGCGAGATCGATGTGGCGAGCTGCTTTGTGGCCCCGACACTGCTCGATCAGGTGAGCGCCGATTCGACCGTGATGCAAGAAGAGATCTTTGGCCCGGTGATGCCGATCATCAGCTACCGTGATATTGATACCGTGATCCGCGAGATCAACGCGCAACCCAAACCGCTGGCGCTGTATGTATGGAGCCGCAACCTCTCGCGCGCCAATGCCGTGCTGCGCCGCACCAGCTCGGGCGGCGCATGCATCAACCACGCCGTGATGCACTACGCCCACGGCAACCTGCCGTTTGGCGGCGTCAATAACTCGGGGCTGGGCAGTGCGCACGGGCTGTTTGGCTTCAAGACCTTCTCGCATGAGCGCGCCGTGTTGCGCGGCACGCCGCTGATGTTGGTGAAGATGTTCTTCCCGCCCTTCACGCCGCTGCGTCAAAAGCTGATCCGCATGACGGTCGATTCGCTGCGCCTGCCCAAGCTCTGAAAACCCGGGTTGTCGGGCACGATGTCGTGCCTACAATCCGCGCCCAAAATCCGTGGATTCAAGCCCGCCGGTTGTCGATTGGCGGGCTTTTTGCTACCTGAGCACAACACAACCAACCACACACCCTCAACGCGCATGGACATCCTGCTCCAACAGATCATCAACGGCCTGGTGCTGGGCAGCATGTATGCCCTGATCGCGCTGGGCTACACGATGGTCTACGGCATCGTGAACCTGATCAACTTTGCGCACGGTGAGGTGCTGATGGTGGGGGCGCTCACAAGTTGGTCGATCGTTGAGGCGCTCGAATCCGCGCCGCTGCCTGGCTGGGCCAAGCTGCTGATCTCGCTGCCCGTGGCAATGCTGGTGTGCGTGATGGCCAATGTGCTGATCGAGCGGCTGGCCTATAAGCCGCTGCGCAACGCACCGCGCCTGGCGCCGCTGATCACGGCCATGGGGATGTCGCTGCTGCTGCAAACGCTGGCCATGATGATCTGGAAGCCCACCTACAAGGCCTACCCGACACTGCTGCCCGATGAGCCGTTTGATCTTTGGGGGGCCAGCATCAACGTGACGCAAATCGTGATTCTGGGCACCACGGCACTCACGCTGGCGGGCCTGATGTTGCTGGTGCACCGCACACGGCTGGGCCGGGCCATGCGGGCCACGGCTGAAAACCCAGGCGTGGCGCAGTTGATGGGGATCGAGCCCAATCGCGTGATTTCGGCCACCTTTGCCATCGGCGCGGCGCTGGCTGCGCTGGCAGGGGTGATGTGGGCCGCCAACTACGGCTCGGTGCAGCACACGATGGGGTTCTTGCCCGGGCTCAAGGCGTTTACGGCGGCGGTGTTTGGCGGCATCGGCAATCTGGCCGGGGCGATGGTGGGCGGGCTGTTGCTGGGGCTGATTGAAACCCTCGGTGCAGGCTATATCGGCGAGTTCACCGGCGGCATGCTGGGCAGCCAGTATCAAGATATCTTTGCTTTTCTTGTGCTCATTCTGGTGCTGACGCTGCGCCCGCAAGGGTTGTTGGGCGAGCGTGTGGCCGATCGCGCCTGATTCCACCATGCCAACGCGCTCATCCACCATGCCTGCCACACGCACGCCCACCGTGCTGCCATTTGTGTTGAGCGCCGTGGCGCTGCTGCTGGCGCCCTTGCTGGCGCAGCATTTCGGGCAAGCGTGGGTGCGCATCATCGATCTGGCCTTGCTCTATGTGCTGCTGGCGCTGGGGCTCAACATCGTGGTGGGCTATGCGGGTTTGCTTGATTTGGGCTACATCGCGTTTTATGCGTTGGGGGCGTATTTGTTTGCGCTGCTGGCCTCGCCGCATCTGGCCGAGGCGTTCGACAGCGTGGGGGCGCGCTGGCCCGGCGGGCTGCATCTGTCGGTGTGGGCAGTGATTCCGCTGGGCGCTGGGCTGGCGGCCATTGCCGGGGTGCTGCTGGGCGCGCCCACGCTCAAACTGCGCGGCGACTATCTGGCCATCGTTACCCTCGGCTTTGGCGAGATCATTCGCGTGTTCATGAATAACCTCGACGCGCCACTCAACATCACCAACGGGCCCAAGGGCATTGATCAGATCGACAGCATCCGGCTGGGCGCGCTCGATCTGGGGCATCCGCTCATGGTGGGCGGTTTTGAGCTGGCATCGGTGTCGCTCTACTACTACGTGTTTTTGGCGCTGGTGGTGTTGAGCGTGCTGATCAGCCTGCGCCTGCAGCGTTCACGCATCGGGCGGGCCTGGATGGCGATTCGCGAAGATGAAATCGCCGCCAAGGCGATGGGCATCAACACGCGCAATCTCAAGCTACTGGCGTTTGGCATGGGCGCCACGTTTGGCGGGATGGCGGGGGTGTTGTTTGCGGCGTTTCAGGGGTTTGTGTCGCCCGAATCGTTCACGCTGCAAGAGTCGGTGATGGTGATTGCGATGATCGTGCTGGGCGGCATCGGCCATGTGCCGGGCGTGATCGTGGGGGCGTTTGTGTTGGCTGCGCTGCCCGAGGTGCTGCGCTACGTGGGCGGGCCACTGCAAGATCTCACCGATGGCCGCATCGATGCCGCCATCTTGCGCCAGCTGTTGGTGGCACTGGCGATGATTGTGGTGATGCTGCTGCGCCCGCGCGGGCTGTGGCCAGCGCCCGAACACGCAATGAATGTCGACCCCAGCGCTGCTGCCGACCGCGAGGTGCGCTCATGAGCACCGTGCTGCTGAATGTGCAGGGCGTATCCAAGCGCTTTGGCGGCGTGCAGGCGCTCAACGATGTGAGCTTGCGCGTGCATCAGGGCGAGGTGTGCGGCCTGATCGGCCCCAACGGTGCGGGCAAAACGACGTTCTTTAACGTGATCACCGGGCTGGTGCCGCCCGACACAGGACGCTTCGAGCTGAGCGGCCACCCCTACAAACCCAGCGCCGTGCACCGGGTGGCACGCGCGGGCATTGCGCGCACGTTTCAAAACATCCGGCTCTTTGGCCAAATGAGCGTGCTCGATAACGTCAAGGTAGGCCGCCATGTGCGCACCCGCGCCGGGCTCATGGGTGCCGTGTTGCGCACGCCGCACTTCAAACGCGAAGAAGCCAACATCACCGGGCAAGCGATGGCCCTGCTCGAGCAGGTGGGGTTGAGCGCACAGGCTGGCCGTGCTGCGCACACGCTGAGCTATGGCGATCAACGCCGGCTCGAAATCGCCCGCGCACTGGCCACCGAGCCTCGGCTGCTGGCGCTCGACGAGCCCGCCGCCGGCATGAACGCCACCGAGAAGCTGCAACTGCGCGCCCTGATCGAAGCCATCGGCGAGCGCGGCACATCGGTGCTGATCATCGAGCACGATGTGAAGCTGGTGATGGGCCTGTGCGACCGTGTAACGGTGCTCGATCAGGGCCAGCGCATTGCCGAAGGCACGCCCGATACCATCCAGCGCCATCCTCAAGTGATCAGCGCTTATCTGGGCAGCGCACATCAACCTTTTGAGCCTGAGCACGAAGGCCCCATCGGTGATCCGCTGATCCCCGACGACGACGACACCACACGCGCTGAGGCCCACACATGAGCGCCCCCCTGCCCTTGCCCATGCTCGAAGTGCGCGATCTGCGCGTTGCGTATGGCGGCATCCAGGCCGTGCAGGGCGTGAACCTGCAGCTCTACCCTGGCGAGCTGGTGAGCCTGATCGGCGCCAACGGCGCGGGCAAAAGCACCACGCTCAAGGCCATCACCGGGCTGCTCAAGCCGCTGTCGGGCGAGGTGCTCTTTGAGGGCCAGCGCATCGACACCGCTGCGGCGTGGCAGCGCGTTACCCAAGGGCTGGTGATGGTGCCCGAGGGGCGCGGCATCTTTGCGCGCATGTCGATCGAAGAAAACCTGCGCATGGGCGCCTACCTGCGCAGCGATACCGATGCCATCGAGGCCGACATCGCTGCCGTGTATGCCCGCTTTGCGCGCCTCAAAGAGCGTCATCGCCAACTCGCCGGCACGCTCTCAGGCGGCGAACAGCAGATGCTGGCCATGGGCCGCGCGCTGCTGGCACGCCCCCGGCTGCTGCTGCTCGACGAGCCCTCGATGGGGCTGTCGCCCCTCATGGTCGACACGATCTTCGAGGTGATTGCCGATATCGCCGCGCAAGGCGTTACGGTGCTGCTGGTTGAGCAAAATGCCCACCGCGCCCTGCAGATGGCACAGCGCGGCTATGTGATGGACACCGGCCGCATCACCCTCGAAGGCCCAGCCCGACACCTGCTCGACGACCCGAGAGTGCGCGAGGCGTACCTCGGCCTGTAAGCCTGGCCACCCGCCCGCCCGCCACGAAAGCCTGCCACTCATGCCGATCACCGTTCAAGGCGCCCGCGTTCACTTCATCGATCAGGGCCGGGGCACGCCCACTCTGTTTTTGCACGGCAACCCCGATTCGTCCGACGTGTGGCATGGCGTGATCGCCGCCATGCAAGGCTCGGTGCGCTGCATTGCCCCCGATCTGCCAGGCTTCGGACGCTCTGAGCCGCTGCCAGCGTTTGATGCCAGCGCCGACGGGCTGGCACGCTGGGTGGATGCGTTCGTAGCGGCACTGGGCATTACCGAGCCGCTGAACCTCGTGGTGCACGATTTCGGTGGCCCCTTTGGCCTGGCCTGGGCTGTGCGCCATCCACACAAAGTGCACCGCATCGGCGTGCTCAACACCGTGTTTCATGGCGACTTTCGCTGGCACTTCTGGGCACGTGTCTGGCGCACCCCCGTGCTGGGCGAGTTGAGCATGCTGCTGATGAACCGCCTGGCACTGCGCCGCGAAATGCGCCGGGGCTCGCCCTCGCTCACCAACGCGCAAATCGACGAAACCTACGCGCTCATGTCGCCCACCATGAAACGCACCGTGCTGAGGCTCTACCGCGCCACCACCCCGGCCACGATGGGCAACGCCGAAGAGCAACTGCTGGCCCTCACCGCCCGCGTGCCTGCCGTGGTGCTGTGGGGCGACCGCGATCCCTACATCAGCCGCCGCTACGCCGAACGCTTTGGCGCGCGAGCGGTGCGCCACTTTGGGCATCTCGGCCACTGGACGCAACTCGAAGCCCCGCACGATGTGGCGCGCGAGCTGCTGGCGTTTTTCTCAGACGCATCACCGGCAGATCGCGAGAAATAAGCAACATCGGGCGTTGTCATCGATTTGTCAGACGCAGCACAGCGGCGTAACCTGAGCCCCTGAGCTTTCAGGCTTTTAAACCCCACGCCCACGCCCCAACCCGGGCCTGCACGCCATGGACAAATCCACCGCCCCCCGCCGCACCTCAAGCGCCGCATCGCGCACCCCGGCCTCTGCCAACACCGATCGCCCGCGCCGCGCGGCAACGGGCGATGTTGATCGGGCCAGAGCCCCCCGCAGCATCGAGCGCCGCACAGCCGCCCAAGCCACAGAAGCCGCACAGCATGCCAAGGTGGCCGCGCTCGACGACATCGTGCGCCAAACGCCCCCCACCGAGCTGGCGCGCTCGCTCGACGCCGTGCTCAAAGGCGCCTCGCCCGACGACGCCGACGTGCTGCGCCGCGCCCTGCTGGGCACGCTCGAAACCACGCAGCCCAAAATCAACCCCGACGAAGAACTCGCCCCCACCTGGCGCGACGCGACCACCTACCCCTATAAAAACCTGATGTCGCGCAAGGCCTACGAAAAGCAGAAATACCGGCTGCAGGTCGAGCTGCTCAAGCTGCAGGCGTGGGTGAAGGCCACGGGACAAAAAGTAGTGATTCTTTTTGAGGGCCGCGACGCCGCCGGCAAAGGCGGCACCATCAAGCGCTTGATGGAGCACCTCAACCCACGCGGTGCCCGCGTCGTGGCACTCGAAAAACCCAGCGAGGTCGAACGCGGCCAGTGGTACTTTCAACGCTACGTGCAGCACCTGCCCACGGCGGGCGAGATCGTGCTGTTTGATCGCAGCTGGTACAACCGCGCCGGCGTTGAACGCGTGATGGGCTTTTGCACCGACGCCGAATACCAAGAGTTCATGCGCCAGGCCCCCGAATTCGAGCGCAACCTCGTGCGCTCGGGCGTGCACCTCATCAAGTTTTGGTTTTCGGTGAGCCGCAAAGAACAGCGCCGCCGCTTCAAAGAGCGCGAAACGCATCCCCTCAAACAATGGAAGCTCTCACCGATCGACAAGGCCTCGCTCGACAAGTGGGACGATTACACCCGCGCCAAAGAAGCCATGTTCTTTCATACCGACACGGCCGACGCCCCCTGGACGGTGATCAAGAGCGATTGCAAGAAGCGCGCGCGCCTCAACGCCATGCGTTATGTGCTGCACAAACTGCCCTACGCCAACAAAGACACCACCAACGTGCCGCAACCTGATCCGCTGCTGGTGGGGCGCGCCAACGTGGTCTACGAACGCGGCGAAACCCCTGCCGTAGCGCACGACAACACGCCCTGAGCCCCTGCGGCGCCCTATGATCGCGCCGCATGAAAAAAACCATCGCGCTCATCACACTGGTGGCTTTGGGGTTGTCGGCGCTGTTTGTGGCTCTGGCCCCCACCCCCCCGGCAAACGGCAGCGCACCGCCCTGGGTGGTACAGCAGCTGAGCGATGGCGACACCCGCGCGCTCGGGCTGCAGCTGGGGCGACACGCCAGCACGCTGGGCGACGCACGCCATGCGCTGGCGCGCCAACCCGATGCGCTGCAAATCGCCGTGATCGCCGACACACCGCACAGCGGCACGCTCGAAGCCTATGCGGATCAGGCCGTGGCCGGGGGCATCACCGGCAAGGTGGTAGTGAGCGCTGCTCTCGATGCCCACACCGTGCAGCGCATCAAACGCGCCGCCATCAAAATCGAGCCCTTGCCCAGCGGTGCGTGGCGCCATGTGTTGCCCCACACGGCGCCGCCCGAGGTGTGGGCCGCGCCGATCGCATCGATCACATTCATCCCGGCCACACAACTCGACGCGGCCACCGTGGCTCAGCGCTTTGGCACGCCCACCCAGCGCATCCGCACATCAAAGCAGGCCGAACACTGGCTCTACCCCGCCATCGGCCTCGATATCGCACTCAACGAAGCCGACCGCGCAGTGCTGCAATACGTGGCGCCCGCGCAATTTGAGCAACTGCGCCAGCCGTTGCTGCAGCAGGTGCGGCAAGCAGCACCCGCCCGCTAACACGCCTGCAATCCAGCACGCCTCAAGCCGCCATGGGCGATGACGCCGCCGTGTTCTGGTTGAGCACAGCATCGCTGGCCGTCACCGGGCTGCCCGTGCGCTGAAACACCTCAAGCCACAACTGATAGCCGCGCACCTCGCCCTCATCCCACGGGTGATAGCCGGGCTTGTAATAGCGCAAATACGGCCCGATCAGCGGCATGAGCAATCCGCCAGGTTTGAGCAGCCACCACCACCCCTTGAGATTCATCTTGAGCCGTGCCCAAAAGCCAAAGCCGTCAGCCTTGAGCATCTTGTGCATGAAATACCCAATCGTGGCCGGGAACATCACCGACATTTCAATCAGCGTCAGCGTGCGACGCACATAACCCACCTTGGCGTATTGCTGCATCACGTCGTAAGCCACTCCCTTGTGCTCAACCTCTTCGAGTGCATGCCAGGTGTAGAGCGCGCGCAACCGCGGATCCGCCTTATCGAACACATCTTTGCGGCCAAAGATCATGAACGCACCGATCGCCGTGAAGTGCTCAAGCGCCGCCGTCTGCGCCAGCGTCCACTCACGCGAGCGACGCTTGCGCATGAAATCAAACAGCAGCCATTCGAGCGATTTGATCAAGCCATCGACATCCATGCCCTGCTCACGCAAGCGGTCGTTGTATTGGTTGTGCACCATGGTGTGCTGCGCTTCTTGCCGGTTGAAGCTCTTGATGTCGTCGAGCAGCTGTTTGTCTTGGATGCGATCACGAAAATCGCGCACGCACGTCATAAAAAAACGCTCGCCCGGCGGAAAGATCACCGACATCGCATCAAACATGCGCGTTTTGAACGGGTCGCCATCAAACCAGTATTTGGGGATGCTGCGGTTGCCCAGATCGAAATCGAGACGCTCGCGCGGAACGATGGGGTGATGCTCGGTGGGTGCGGGTTTCAACGCCATAAGTCGCCTCCGTTTATTGAGATCGATCAACCATTGATCTGAACGGCTGCACTGTAGGCAGCGCACCCCGCCCCTCTCTAGGATGAGTGACGACAGGATGTTCGAATCGACGACAAGGGGCTCTAGGGTTTTCCTGCCGCACGCGGGCGATCAAAAAACGTCGATCAGGCCACTTTGCGCCGCGCTCTCGGGGTTGGAACCCGCCGCACGCACGCGCTCGAGCGCCTCGGCACGATCCAGCCCCAAGCGTTTGAGCAAACACGCGGCAACCGTGCCCGTGCGCCCCATACCGGCAGCGCAGTGCAGCAGCACCGATTCGCCGCGCAGCAACTCATCGGCCACCGCATCGATCACCGGACGAAACTGCTCGGCCTGCGCGGCCAGCCCAAAGTTGCGCATCGGCAGGTGATGAAACCGAAACGGCAGCTCACCGGCACGGATCGCCGCGTGATATGCCGGCGAGAGCTCGGCCACCTCGGTGAGCGGGTTCAAACACAACACCGCGCCCAGCCGCACGCGCTGCGCCTCGGCCACAAACGCAGCCCACGGCTCAAGCCGTCCGGGCATCGAAGACAGCCACAGCGCGCCACGCGCAACCACCGGCAAGGGCAAAGATCGAAAAATGCAAGGCGTCATGCGCCCATTGTGCTGCGTGCGCTTTGCTCGCGCCCCACGACAACCCTAGGGCCTGCCCGCACAGGCCAATGCCCGGGTCGACAAATAGTTGACAGCCCTTCAACTCAGATATGCGCCACAACCACACACCGGGCTGCGGTCTTTCTAGACTGAGCCGATAACTCTTGCGGTGCGTGGTGCTCAACGTGCGTCGTTGGTGTCGAGCCCCGCCGTGTTCTTCATGTGTTCGACCCCGCCATACCCATGAACGCCCCTGCCGAGCCGATCACCCTTTCGCCCACCGATTCAGCCCAGCAAGCCGCGCTGGCCCCGCAGCGCCTGCAACAGTGGGCCGATCTCACCGACACGCTCACCCCGCTGCTGCACGATCCCATCAGCTGCGGCGACACCATCGCGCAGTTTGAGCAGTGCGCCGGACAGCTCAAACGCCTGGTGGCCGAAGACCCCGATATCGCCATCTTCTTGGTGGTGGCCGAACATGCCGACAAGATCGCACGCTACGGCGTGGTGCACGCGCTGCACACGGCCACACTGGTGAGCCTGATCGCGCGCCGCAAAGATTGGCCCGCGCCACGCGAACTCAGCGCAATCAAGGCAGCGCTGTCGATGAACCTCTCGATCACCCGGCTGCAAGACGATCTCGTGTTGCAAACCGCACCGCTCACACCCGAGCAGCGCCAGCAAATCACCATGCACCCGGTGGCCAGCCGCAAGCTGCTGGCCCAGCTGGGCGCAGCCGACACCGATTGGCTTGATGCCGTGGCGCAGCACCACGAGCAGGCCGATGGCCGCGGCTACCCCTATGGCGCCAAAGATGTGCA
This sequence comes from uncultured Aquabacterium sp., assembly GCA_964618825.1. Taxonomy (GTDB): domain Bacteria; phylum Pseudomonadota; class Gammaproteobacteria; order Burkholderiales; family Burkholderiaceae_C; genus Aquabacterium. Next base: position 3,172 of record CAZUCW010000025.1, on the reverse strand, counting down.
TCCGCTGGCCGATGCCATCCACACCGCCGATGTGTTCGCTGCCAAGCTCAGCCCGCGCATCAACCGCAGCGGCATGCTCTCGCCGCGCGCTGCGGCCGAAATCTTCAAACACAGCAGCGCCAGCTACTTTGGCGCCACGCTGATCCGCGAGCTGGGGCTGTATCCCCCCGGTTGTTTGGTGCTGCTCTCAAGCGGCGAAACCGCCATGGTGCTGCGCCGCACCGCCGACCCCCTGCAGCCCGAGGTGGCCCTGCTCACCACCGACGAAGGCCAGATGCTCGACACCCCGCACCGCTGCGCCACCGGCCTGGCGCACCAGCGCAGCGTGAAATGCGCCGCGGCCCACCCGGCCCTGGTGGCACGGTTTTCGAGTGCCCAGCTGTTTGGCTGACGCTTGCCACACGGCCAATCCGTCGCAAAAAGACCCTCAAAATCTAGCAATTACCCTTAGACTCCGACCTTCAACACCGATAGGGGTTAACCATGAGCACTCCCGTACTTAAATCTGCCGGATCCCACCGCGAACTGTTTAGCGACGCCGCCGAGCGCAAAGCCTTGGCCCGCGAGAAGGCCGGCGTGATGGGTGGATTTGTGATCGGCGTGCTGGGCGCCGTGGGCGTGATCGAGCCCTCGCTGTCGGCCAGCCTGTCGAACACCGGCGTGGGAATTGCCGGCGCCGCGCTGATTGCCGCCTGCACCTGGGTGGGTTATCGCCTGGGCACGGCCCCCGCGCCACATCGCCAAGGCTGAGGCGCGCGCGCACCCTGGGGGCTGCGCCGCCCGGCGTGCAGCTCACACGGCGTGCGCATCCACCGCAAAGCTGGCGCCATCAAACTGTGCCAGCGCCGCCGTGAGCCACGGCATCACTTCGCGCAGCGTGTCGGCCAGCGTGTAGGGCGGGTTGTAGACAAACATGCCGCTGCCCATCAGGCCAAAGCCCTCGGCATCGGGCTGCTGCACGGTCATGCTCACATGCAGCCAACTCTTGGGCGCCTGGGCCTTGAGCTGCCGTGGCAATTGCCGCGATTCAAGCCGCGACACCTGCGGATACCACACCATGTAGACCCCTTCGGCAAAGCGCGCCAGGGCATCGCGCACGGTTTTGATGGTGTGGTCGTAATCACGGGCCAACTCGTAAGACGGATCCATCAACACCGCCGCACGCCGGCTCACCGGCGGCACCTGCCCCTTGAGCGATGCAAAGCCATCGGCCTGCTCAACCCGGGTGCGGCGGTCTTGCCCAAAGTGCGACAGCAGCAGCCTGAAATCGGTGGGGTGCAGCTCAAACAAGCGCAGCTCATCTTGCGGACGCAGCAGCATCTGCTCAAACTCGGGCGAGCCGGGGTAGTGATGCAGCGCGTTGCCACTGTTAAAGGCGCGCACGAGCTTGACGTAATCGGCCACAGCCTCGGGCAGATCACGGCGATCCCACAGCCGGCCAATGCCCTGCTGATACTCGCCGCGCTTTTGCGATTCGGGGCTGCGCAGCGCGTAGCCGCCTGCGCCGGCGTGCGTGTCGATCAGCCGGTAGGGTTTGTCTTTTTGCCCCATGTAGCGCAGCACCTGCACCAGCACGAGGTGTTTAAGCACATCGGCATGGTTGCCGGCATGAAAGGCGTGTCGGTAGGCGAGCATGATGTGCGATGGGCGATGGGCGCGGTGCAGTTCGGGTCGAACCGCGTGCATTGTCGCCTCACGGTGGTCGCATCAAGGTGCTACCGTTGACAACCATGCCGCACGATTTGCATCCATGCCGCACGATCTGCTCGATCGGCATCCACGGAGTTTTTGAGATTGCTTTCATGGTTTGAATCCCGCGTCGATCCGTTCGACGACGCCGCGCCGTCTATCCCACCAAACCGCTTTTTGGCCTTTGTGTGGCATGCCATGCGCGGCGTGCGTGGGCACATCGCGGCGATGACGCTGCTCACCGCTTGCGTCGGTGCCTTCGAGGCACTGCTGTTCAGCGTGTTGGGGCAGGTGGTCGACACCCTCAGCCAACAGCCGCCCGCACGGTTGTGGGCTGATCATGGCGCGCAGCTGCTGGGGCTGGCGGGCGTGTTGCTGGCCAGCTCGCTGGTGGTGGCGTTGCACACGATGGTCAAGCATCAAGTGCTGGCGGGCAACTTTCCGATGCTGCTGCGCTGGCGTTTTCATCGCCTGCTGTTGCGCCAGAGCCTACGTTTTTATCAAGACGAATTCGCCGGACGCATCGCCACCAAGGTGATGCAAACAGCACTGGCCGTGCGCGACGCGGTGATGATCGTCACCGACATTCTGGTGTTCGTCACGATCTACTTCGTAACGATGAGCGTGGCCATCGGCACTTTTCATCCCGCGCTGGTGCTGCCCTTTGCAGCCTGGGTGGTGGCATATGGGCTGTCGTTATGGTTTTTTGTGCCGCGCCTGAGCCGCGTGGCCAAAGATCAGGCCGATGCGCGCTCGCTGATGACGGGCCGCATCACCGATGTCTACACCAACATCGCCACCGTGAAGCTGTTTTCGCACGCGCAGCGCGAGGCCACACATGCGCGCGGTGCGATGCAAGAGTTTTTGCACAACGTGCACCAGATGATGCGGCTGGTGAGCGGCATCGAGGTGATCAACCACACGTTGAGCATGCTGCTGGTGCTCTCAACCGCTGGTGCCGCGCTGTGGCTGTGGACGCAAGGCGCCGTCGGCGTGGGCGCCGTGGCCGCCGCCACGGCCATGGCGCTACGGCTCAACGGCATCTCGCACTGGATCATGTGGGAGATGTCGAGCCTGTTTGAACACATCGGCACCGTGCGCGATGGCATGAGCACACTCACGCGCTCGCACGCCGTGCTCGATGCCCCGGACGCCAGCGCGCTGCAGATCACGCAAGGCGATATCCGCTTCGATAACGTGCGCTTTGCCTACGATGGCCAGCATCCGGTGATCGATGGGCTCTCGCTGCACATCCGCCCCGGCGAAAAAATCGGTCTGGTGGGCCGCTCGGGCGCGGGCAAATCCACTCTCGTGAATCTGCTGCTGCGCTTTTACGATCTCGACGCCGGGCACATCACCATTGATGGGCACGACATTGGCGGCGTCACGCAAGACAGCCTGCGCGCCGGCATCGGCATGGTGACGCAAGACACCTCGCTGCTGCACCGCTCGGTGCGCGACAACATCCTCTACGGCCGCCCCG
>CAZUCW010000024.1:2798-31095 GCA_964618825.1 uncultured Aquabacterium sp. | reverse complement strand
CAGTAGGCCTGCACCACGAGCGGCGTGGCGCCCACCGTGATGAGGTCGTTCACCGCCATGGCAATGGTGTCTTGTGCGATCGCGGCGTAATAACTCTTGCCCGTGAGCGCTTTCATTTCGTCGGCCACCAGGGCCTTGGAGCCCAGGCACTCGACGATCGAGGCCAGATAAAACGGCCCGACATCAACCACATAAGCCGACTCGCCGCGCGAGGCTTGCAATTCGGTGAACCCGTGTGGTGCCAGATTGGCTGCCGTGGCCGCTGCGGCACGTTGGGCAGCCACTTTGAGCGGGTCGATCAAATCGTAATTGACGCCAGATTGCTCGTAGGTGAGCGCATCGGGCGAGGAGGGCGTGTGGTGAGAGTGCGGGGCAGTCATGGGGCGGGATTATCCCGTACCAAGCGGGTGCGATGGCGCTGCCTACAATCTTCGACGATGGTTACCGACTGCCTTTCATGAAGCCTTACTCATCTAGCCGCCCGGCGCCCAAGCCCTCTCGATTCAAGAAGATCCTGCGCGCATTGGGGTGGCTGCTGTTGGGCTTGGGGGTGGCTGCTGTGTTGGCGGTGCTGGGTTTGAGCGTTGTCTTTTTAAAACCCAGCCAGAGCACCGAACAACTCGCTGTCGAGGCGGTGGTGCAGTGGTCGCTGGCGCCATCGCAGTTTGTCGAGGTGGATGGCGTGTCGGTGCATGTGCGCGATTTGGGGCCGCGCGACGATCACCAGCCCATTGTCATGATTCCGGGCACCGACAGCGGCATGACGGCCTGGTATCGCTGGGCCGAGGTGCTGCACCAACGCCGCCGCGTGATCCTGCTCGATTTGCCCGGGCTTGGCCTGAGCGGCGCCCTGCCAGATGTGCGCGAAGGCTCAACGGCTTATGCCCGCTTCATGCTGCATCTGCTTGATCGGCTGGGGGTGCAGCAATGCTCGCTGGTGGGGCACGCGCTGGGCGGCGAGGTGGCATGGCAGACGGCTTATTTGGCGCCCGAGCGCATCGCGCGCCTCACGCTGATCGCGCCTCAGGGCTATCCCACCGAACCCTGGGCCGTGCCGCTCGATGAACAACTGGCCAGCACGCCGGCGCTGCGGTGGCTCACGCTCTGGAGCCGTTCGCGCTGGGTGGTCGAGCGTGGCATGCGGGTGCGCATCGCTGATCAAAACAAGATTTCGCCCGAGCTGATCGATCGTTATTACGTTTTGCCGCTGCATGAGGGCAACCGTCGAGCACAGATCAAGCGGCTTGAGCAGCGTTTGTTTGCATCACCCACCGCACGCCTGAAAACGTTGCATTTGCCTGCCCTGATTTTGTGGGGCGAGCTTGATCGGCAAGCCCCTTCAGAGCAAGCGCACTGGTTTGCGCGCGACATCCCGGGGGCCAAGATGCTGGTGCTCGACAACGTTGGGCATGTGCCGCACGAAGAAGACCCCGACCGTTTGCTCAACGATCAGGTTTACGGCTTCATCATCAAGTAGCTGCGGGCTCGACCGCGCTAGCGCTGCGGCGTTCGCCGCCCTTCATCATTTCGATGAGTGCACGGTAGGCCAGCAGATTGGTGGCGATCACGCGGTCGATGGGTGTTTGGTAGCCCTCGGTGGCCCACGCTGTGGCGATGTGGGTGTTCATGCCCATGAGCCCAGCTGCCAAAAAATCGAGGTTGATCGCGTCAGCGTTTTCGTCTTTGTAGAGCAGCTTGATAAAGCTGCGGATCACCCGGCTGTAATCGGCGGCGGCTTGCAAGCCGAGGCGGTGCATGTCTTGGTTGATGCTCACGGCATCGATCAGGCAGATGCGAGCCAGGCGAGGCTCTTCGCGGATGAACTCGTAAAACGCACGCAAGCCGGTGTGTGCCAGCGCCGAAGGATCGAGTGGTGAGGCGCTCATGGCCTCGACCGCGCGCTGCTTGAGCCGTAGGATGAGCGTGGCATAAACGGCAGCAAACAACTCGGCCATGCTCTTGAACGATTCATAAAAATACCGCTCGGTGAGCTTGGCTGCGGTGCAGATGTCGCGCACCGTGGTGGCGTGGTAGCCCTGGGTGCCAAACATCTCAATACCGGCCTGGATCAGTTTTTCGCGGCGCAACTGCTGCCGCTCTTCGGGGGGCATGCCGCCATAGCGGCGCTTCAAGGGAACGGGATACGTCATAGGGTTTGCATCTTGACACGATCTTGTATCCAAAATATGGCCGATTTGTGTTGTCAGATGAGCTGCTGGGTGGGCTTGGGGGCGAGCGTGGGGGTGTAAAACGTGCGGGATTCACGATATTGACGTTGTTGCAGTGCGGCTCTACATTTCATCGCTCGGTACCGATTGGTACCACTGAGGTGTTCGTTGTTCATCGATGTTTGGATGCCGGCAAGCCGGGGATGGTTTGTCGGCAGCCAGGCGGTTTTTTGTTTCTTCACCACGGATCACGCCATGAAGTCTTTCAAGAACAAGGTTGCCGCCATCACGGGTGCGGCTTCGGGGATGGGCCGCACGCTGGCGGTTGAGCTGGCGCGGCGCGGCTGCCATCTGTCGCTGAGCGACGTCAATCTGGCCGGGCTTGAAGAAACCGCTCAGCAAGCACGCGCCCATGGGGTGAAGGTAACGACGGCGCGTATCGATACTTCTTCGCGCGAGGCGGTGTATGCGTGGGCCGATCAAACGGCGCGCGATCATGGCAAGGTCAACATGATCTTTAACAATGCCGGGGTGGCGTTGGCGGCGGCGCTTGAGTCGGTGAAGCCCGAAGATTTTCAGTGGATCATGAACATCAATTTTTGGGGCGTGGTGTGGGGCACACAGGCCTTTTTGCCACATCTCAGGGCGTCGGGTGAGGGGCATGTGATCAACACGTCGAGCTTGTTTGGTTTGCTGTCGGTGCCGGGTAATGGCACTTACAACGCCAGCAAATTTGCGGTGCGCGGCTACACCGAGGCGCTGCGCATGGAGCTCGAAACCATGGGGGCGCCAGTGAGCGCAACGTGTGTGCATCCAGGGGGCATTCGCACCAACATTGCTCGTGCGGCGCGGGTTGATCCGGGCGCGAAGGCGATCACGGGCATGGAGCCCGAAGAGGCCACCAAGAAGTTCGACAAGTTGCTCAACACCACCACCGCCGAGAGCGCGGCGCGGCAGATTCTCAAGGCCGTTGAGCACAACCGCCGCCGCGTGTTGGTGGGGCCGGATGCGTGGTTCCTCGACAAGCTGGTGCGCTTGCTGGGCTCGTGGTATCAGCCGCTGATCGTGAAATCAACCAAGCAGATGACGCACCGCTGATGCGTGTGTGGCAACGGTGCAATCGGCATGAGTGTTCAGGCTTTTTTTGTTAATCAATTTTTGCGTGTGGCCTTCAGGCCGCGCTCAGGGGTGCCGCTTAATGTGGCGCTGGCGCGCAAAAAGATGGCTCAACTCGCACGCCTGAACCCCGGCGTGCCGGGCGATATTGCCCACGCGCCGGTGGCTGCCGATGCAGCAACGGGGTTGTGCGCGGCTGAGTGGTTGCGTCACGCGCAGCCGCAGCGCACAGTGCTTTATTTGCACGGCGGGGGCTATTTTTTTGTGATCTCGATACGCACCGCCCGGTGTGCGCTTATTTGGCGCGTGTGGCGCAAGCGCAGGTGCTGTCGGTGGATTACCGGTTGGCGCCTGAGCATGTGTTTCCGGCAGCGGTGGATGATGCCGTGGCCTGGTATGCGGCGCTGTTGCAGCGTGGCGTAAAGCCCTCAAACATTGTGGTGGCCGGGGATTCGGCGGGCGGTGGGCTGGCCGTGGCGTGTTTGTTGGCTGCGCGTGAGCGGGGGCTGCCGATGCCGGCTGCGGCGCTGTTGTTTTCGCCTTGGGTGGATCTCACTTGCTCGGGTGAGACGATGCGCACGCTGGCTGAGTTTGATGTGATGTTTCGCCCCGAGTTGCTGCCTCAGGCGGCGGCGTTGTATGCCGGTGAGGCGCAGCTGCGTCATCCGTGGGTGTCGCCGGTGTTCGCCGATTTGCAGGGGCTGCCGCCGATGTTGATTCATGCCAGCCGGCACGAGATTTTGTTGTCTGATTCGACCCGTTTGCACGAGCGGGCTCAGGCGTGCGGGGTGCGCAGTGAGCTGTTGCTGCGCGATAAGTTGCCGCATGTGTGGCCGACGATGGTGATGCTGCCCGAGGCGCGCGAGTCGCTCAAGATTTCGGCGCGCTTTATGGCACAACACACGCGTTGAGCCGTTGGGCGCGGTGCAGCCTGTGGGGGCTTGCCGTGCCACTGCTACAGTGCGGGCCGTGTTGTTCTGAACGGGCTGCGTGAGCGGCGCCGTCGTGTTTTTCGAGATGAAACCCTTGCGTTGGCTCAGGCGCGTGTTGGTGGGCGTGCTGGTTGTGGTGGCCGCTCTGGTGGTGTCGGTGGTGCTCACCTGGGAGCCCGATCGGCAGTTGGGGCAGCTCGCTGCGCGCTGGGCGCAGCCGCCGTCGAAGTTCATCGAGCTGGGCGGCATGCAGGTGCATGTGCGCGATGAGGGGCCGCGCGATGATCCCGAGCCTTTGGTGCTGTTGCACGGGCTATCGGCCAGCCTGCACACCTGGGAAGGATGGGCCGCCGAGTTGCGCGGGCAGCGCCGGGTGATCAGCATGGATCTGCCGGGTTTCGGGCTCACGGGGCCATCGCCTCAGGGCGATTACCGCATTGAGGCCTATGCGCGTTTTGTGCTGCAGTTGCTCGATTCAATGGGCATCGAGCGTTGCGTGTTGGTGGGCAATGCTTTGGGCGGCGAGGTGGCTTGGCAAACGGCCTGGGTGGCGCCCAAGCGGGTGGCCAAGTTGATCCTGATCGATTCGAACGGGTATCACGTGTCGCCGCTGTCGATTCCGCTGGGATTTCAGCTGGCCGCTACGCCGGCGATGCAGTGGTACACCGATCGGGTGCTGCCGCGCTCGGTGATCGAGCTGAGTGTTCATAGCGTTTTTGGTGATCCGTCGAAGGCGCGGCCCGAGACGATTGATCGCTATTTTGAGCTGGCGCTGCGGGTGGGCAACCGCACGGCTTTGCGTCAGCGTTTTGATCAGGCCGAAAACGGCACGCTGGCTGAGCGCATCCAGACGCTTAGGCTGCCCACGTTGATTTTGTGGGGCGGACGCGATCGCCTCGTGCCGCCCGAGCACGCGCAGCGGTTTTTGGCCGACATCACCGGCAGCGAGCTGGTGATGTTCGACGATCTGGGCCATATCCCCCAAGAAGAAGACCCCGCGCGCACGCTGGTGCCGGCACGGCGTTTTTTAGGCTTGCGTTGAGTGGCTCAATCGGATTGGGGGTAGCCGGTGATGTGCCGGATCTCGCGGTAGAGCGGGGCAAGGCGCTCGTACATGTGGCGGTAGACGCGGTTGTAGAGCGCATCGTAGATTTGCGCGTGTGGGCCGATGGGCTCGAAGACGCGGGCCACGCGCGTCATGCTGCGCACGGCGCTGGCGAAATCAGGGTGCAGGCCCAGGCCGACGGCGCAATCGATGGCCGCACCCAGGCCCGAGGTTTCGTAGGTGTGGGGGCGGCCAACAGGCAGGTTGAAAATGTCGGCGGTGAGCTGCATGGCGGCATCGGATTGTGAGCCGCCGCCAGATACGCGCAATTCGGTGATGGGCTGGCGGGTTTTTTTCTCGATGCGTTCGCGCCCATCGCGCAGGGCATAGGCCAACCCTTCGAGGATGGCGCGGTAGACGTGGGCGCGGGTGTGCACGTCGCCAAAGCCGATGATGGCGCCTTTGGCATCGGGGCCAGGGTGGCGGATGCCGGGCGACCAATAGGGCTGCAGCATCAGGCCCATCGAGCCGGGGGGCACGGTGGCGACGAGTTCGTCGAACAGTGCCTCGGGCACGATGCCGGCTTCTTCGGCGGCGATGCGCTCATGGTGTCCAAATTGTTCTTTGAACCAACGCACCATCCAGTAGCCGCGAAAGATCTGCACTTCGCTGCTGTAGTGGCCGGGCAGGGCGGCGGGGTAGGGCGGCACCAGTGGCAGGGCTTCGATGTAGCGTCGCGTGGTGACGTTGACGGTGGCGGTGGTGCCATACGACAGCGCGCCGATGTGTGGCTCAATGCAGCCAGCGCCTAGCACCTCACAGGCTTTATCGGCGGCGGCGGCCACCACGGGCAGGCCAGCGGGGATGCCTGTGGCCTGGGCAGCCGCCGGGGTGATTTGGCCCAGTGTGGCGCCCACAGGCAGCAGCTCGGGCAGTTGCTCGGGGGCCAGCGGCATGGCCTGCCATTTCCAATCCCACTGCGGGGCCCAGCGCTGGCCTTTGAAATCGAACGGCAGGTAGCCCACTTGCGCACCGATCGAGTCGACAAAGCGGCCTGTGAGTTTGTGGTGCAGCCAGCCCGAGATGAGCAGCACTTTGTGCGTGCGTGCCCACAGCTCGGGGCGGTTTTCGGCCAGCCAGTTGATTTCGGCCTGCTGCTGAAAATAGCGCACGGTGTCGGTGGCGCCCACGAGGCGAAAGGCGGCGCGCCATAAGGGCGAGATGCGCGGCAGCTGCGTGGCAGCGCGCTGATCGAGCCAGATGATGGCTGGGTGCAGAGCATGGCCGTGGCGATCAACGGGCAAGAGGCTGCCGCGCTGCGAGGTAACCGATACCCCGCGCACGGCGTAGCGCAGCGCGGTGTGCTGTTGCCACAGCGTTTGGCAGGCTTGGGCAGTGGCCTGCCAGAAGGCTTCGCCATCGTGTTCGAGCCAGCCGGGATGCGCCGCCACGTAATCGTTGAACGGCACTTGGGCTTTGGCGACGACGTGGCCCTGCAGATCGATGAGCAGGGCGCGCACGCTTTGTGTGCCGCAATCGATGGACAGCAGCAGATCGTTGGTGGGGCGGTGGGCGTGGCTCATGCGGGTGTCCTTGGGGCTGGCACGGGCAGGCCGTAGCTGCGATGGATGATGGCGCGGTAGCGCTTGCATTCATCGCGCCAGCGCTCGTCGCTCCAGCCCAGCTCGGTGCACACCAGGGCGCGCAGGGGTTGGGTGTTGCACAGCAGGGCGGTGGCGCCGTGGGGCAGTAGCAGGCCCAGCCGGGTGCGGCGCAGCAGCAGATCGTCGAGATGGCGCACGGCTTCGTGGCGCGCGGCCCAGCGCAGTTCGGCCCACCAGATCGAGGTGCTGCTCACATTGCGACATTCGGCGGGCACGGCGCTGGTGATGAGCGCTTCGGCCTGCATGCCGTGGCGGCCGATGAGGCGCTGCTGCTGTGTGGCAGGCAGTGTTTGCAGCGCGGGGCCGGGCGCCACGGGGGCGAAGATGGGCTGCGGCGTGGTGGTGTCGATCGCGCGGCTGGGCATCTGGTGGGCGATGTGGCGCAGGGCATCAAGCGCGATGGCGCGAAAGGTGGTGAGCTTGCCGCCGGTAACGGTGAGCAGGCCGTGCTCGGCCAGCACGATGTGATCGCGCGTTTCTTTTGAGGGGTCGGTGTCGGCGCCACGGCTCACTACCGGGCGTACGCCGGCGTAGCTGCTGAGGATGTCGCTATGGCGCAGATCGAGTTGAGGAAACGCCAGCCGCAGCGCTTCGAGCAGGTAATCAACTTCGGCGGGGGTGATGCCGGGTTCGTCGTTGAGCGTGTTGCGGTGATCGAGATCGGTGGTGCCCACCAGGGCCACGCCCTCCCACGGAAACGCAAACACCGGGCGGCCATCGCGCGGGTGAAACAGGCTCACCGATTGCGCCACCGGCAGGCGCCACAGCGGCAGCACGATGTGGCTGCCACGCAGTGGGCGCAGGCAGGCGCTGGCGCCAAGTTGCTGGCGTAGCCCGTCGGCCCACACGCCCGTGGCATTGACGACGGCGCTGGCGTGCACGGTGCACGGGCTGCCGTCTTCATCAAGCAGCTGCGCGCCGCACACGCCGCGTGGGCCGCGCAGCAGCGTGCTCACGCGCAGATAGTTGCGTATCTCGGCGCCGTGGCTGCGCGCCTCTTGCAGCACGCGCCACACGAGCCGTGCGTCGTCGGTTTTTGCGTCGAGATAGGTTGATCCGCCCAGCAGCGCGTTGCCATCGGCATGCGGCGCCAGGCGGCGCACATCGGCGGCATCGTGAAAGTGCCGGCTGCGCTGTCCTCCCAGGGCGTCGTACACCGCCAGCCCCAGGCCCATCATGCTGCGCCCGGGCGAGCGGCCTGCGTAGTGGTTGACGAGAAAGCTCTGCGTTTGCACGAGGCCGGGCGCATCGCGCAGCAGCTGGCGGCGCTCGCGCACTGATTCGCGCGTGAGGCCGATGGCGCCTTCGCGCAGATAACGCAGCCCGCCGTGCACGAGTTTTGATGAGCGCGATGAGGTGCCCCAGGCAAAGTCGCGCGCCTCAACCAGCAGCACCTGCAGGCCGCGTCGGGCGGCTTCAAGCGCGATGCCGGCGCCGGTGATGCCGCCGCCTACCACGAGCACATCGACGTTGTGATCGGTCATGCATCACCCAGCAGGTTGCCGCGCGCCATCAGGCCGTTGGGGTCGAGATGCTGCTGCAGCGCGGTGATGGCCGCCACACCGGTGGGGCCCTTTTCGCGCAAGAACCACGGCACATGATCTTTGCCCACGCCGTGCTGGTGGGTGATGGTGCCGCCGTGCGAGGCGATGGCATCGCCCACTGCCTGCTTGAGCGCACGCCAGCGACGCAGTGCACTCGCGTAATCGGGCCCGATACGGTAGACGAAAGTGGTGTAGACGCTTGAGCCTTGTGCATAAACGTGCGAGAGGTGCGTGTAGACGTGCGCGCGCTCGCCCTCAGACGCCAGCGCGCGCTGGCCGGCGTGCTCCATTGCCTGCATCAGCGCATCGACGCGTGGCCAATCGCAAGAGGATTCCATCGTGTCGACCGCGTAGCCTGCTGCCCACAGGCTGTTGCGCAGATACACGCTCTGAAAGCGCATGGCGGCCCATTTGCGGCCCAGCCGCGTGCCGGTTGATACGCCGCCGTGCTGTCGCCACACGCGCGCAGCCAGATCGCGCATCGCACGCACCTGCCGGCGTTCGCCCGTAAAGCCGGCAAACATCAGGCATTTGCCCTCGCCCACGCCACGCAGCGCCAAGGCGCGCTCGAGCCAGCCAATGGCACGCTCGTGTCCGGCCATCTTGAGGGATGTGAGCGTTTCGAGCGGGTTTGACAGCCTCAGCATCGATAGCCCCAGCCGCGCCTGCGCCAGCTCGCGCACGGCGTTGCGCCCGGCCTCCCACGACGGAAAAAACACGCCCACAAAGTGTTCGACCTCGGGCAGCCGCGTCACACGCACCGTGGCCTCGGTGAGCACCCCCAGCCGGCCTTCGCTGCCCAACACCCACTCGCGCAGATCTGGCCCAGCCGCCGAGGCCGGGTAGGGCGTGATCGACCAATCATCGCCACGCGGCGTGATCAGCGTGCCGCCTGCAAACATCTGCTCGATGCGGCCATAGCGCGCCGATTGCTGGCCCGATGAGCGCGTTACCACCCAGCCGCCCAGCGTTGAGTAATCAAAACTCTGCGGAAAGTGCCCCAGCGTAAAACCGTGGGCGCGCAACTGCGCTTCAAGATCGGGCCCCGCTACGCCCGCTTCAAACGTGGCGAGCTGCGCCTGGGGGTCGAGCGACAGCAGCCGCATCATGCGTTCGAGCTTGAGCGTGAGCACGGGCCGATCACCCACCGGCGTGAGGTGTCCCACCACGCTGGTGGCGCCACCACAGGGCAGCACCTGCACGCCATGCTGCGCCGCCCATGCCAGCAGCGCGCGCACATCGTCGGTGTTCTCGGGCCGGGCCACGCCATCGGTGAGCTGATCGAATTGCCCGAAGCGCAGCTGCAGCCAATCGTGTGCCGATTGCCCAAAGCTCGCGCGCAGCCGGGCCTCAGCGCTGGTGTCGATGGGCGTGCGCGCCGGGGCGCTGGCGGCCAGCCCGGCCAAACGCGAGGGCAGCGCTGCCACGCGGGCCAGGGCGTCGTCGAGCGAGGCATCTCGCGGGGGCGAGCTCTCGCCGATCGATGCGATCAAAAAACGCCGCGCGGCGGGCTTGAGATGCTCTTCGGTGGCGGGGTTGCCCCAGCCGTTCCAGCGTCGGTTTTCAACCATGGTGGCTATACTCGTTTTCGATTTTTCGAAGTGCAGATCGTGCCGTGTTTGGCGCCATCTGGCTTGTCAACGGCTGCCAGCCGCATTGTCCAAACATGCCAGCTCACCGCCACGATGCCGCAGCCTCAAGGGTGCCGGTGCCGCCCGCCGAACAGGCCCGCGTCGTCGGGGCTTATGCCCTCACCGCACTCGAATATGCCCGCGAAATCGGCGTCGATGCGGCAGCACTTGCCCGCGCTGCGCAGCTCGACGCCGCCGTGCTTGGCGATATCCACGCCCAGAGTGGCCACCTCAGCGTGGCGCAATACGTTAATTTGCTCGAAGCCGCTGCGCAGCTCAGTGGCGATGCCTGCTTTGGCCTGCATGTGGGCGAGCGCGTGCGCTTGTCGAGCTACCCGTTTTATGGGCTGGTGGTGTGTGCCTGCCCCACCTTTCGCGTGGCCTTTGAGCAAACCCAGCGCTACGAAGGTTTGGCCCATGATCTGGGCCGATCACGCCTGATCGAATCAGAGGGGGTGGCCACCTACGCGTGGGATTGCCCCTGGCTCGATCGTCTGCCGCCACGCCATTTGTGCGAGAGCGTGCTCACCGGCATCATCACCTTTGCCAACTGGATGGCCGGAGCGCGCCTGCCCATCATCGAAATCGGCCTGCCTTATGCAGCGCCGGGTGACGCGGTGCGTGCCGAATACCAGCGGCTCTTTGGCGCCCCCGTGCGTTTTGATGCCGATGTGGGTTATGGCCGGTTCGATGCCGCGTTGCTCGATATGCCCGTGCGCAACAACGATGCCAGCATGTTTGCCGTGTTGCAGCGCCGTGCCGAAGAGCTGCTGCAAGAGCGCCAACGTGCCGTGCAAAGCCCGCCCATCGTGGCTCAGGTGCGTGGCCAGATCGTGGCCCTGCTCGCACAAGACCGCGCCCGGCTCGACGATATCGCCCAGGCCTTGGGCATCACGGCGCGCACCCTGCAGCGCAAACTCGCCGAAGCCGGCACCACCTACCAGCGTGTGCTCGACACCGTGCGCCGCGAGCTGGCCGAGCAGCTGCTCAGCGATGCACTGCTCACCCTCACCGATGTTGCCTTTTTGCTTGGCTACCACGAGTAAAGCTCGTTCAACCGTGCCTGCCGCGAGTGGTTCAACACCACCCCGGCCCGCCAGCGCGAGCGGCTGCTGGCGTCCACCTTGGCGCCCTGATCGGGGTGGTACTGCGTAGAACCATGGGTTGATCTGCTTGCCCGTGCGATCAACAATCGACGCACCCCGTTGTCTTTGCACCGTTGTCTCTGATGCGGCGCCAGCCGCCAAAGCGAGCACTTCATGGCGCTGCAGGGCATGCAGGTGCACTACCGCGACGAAGGGCCTCGGCATGATCCCACCCCCATCGTGCTCATCCACGGCACGGCGGCCAGTTTGCATACCTGGGCGGGGTGGGTGGATGCGCTCAAGGGTGAGCGCCGCGTGATCACCATGGATACACCGGGTTTTGGCCTCACTGGCCCTGAGCCCAGCGGCAACTATCACATCAACCGCTACACCAGCTTCATCCTCGGCCTGCTTGATCAGCTGGGCGTGCAGCAGTGTGTGCTGGGGGGCAACTCACTGGGTGGCGAGATCGCCTGGCATGTGGCTGCCGCAGCGCCGCAGCGGGTTGAACGCCTGATTTTGGTGGATGCGGCCGGCTACAAGCGCGTGCCCAATGGCCTGCCCATGGGGTTTTGGATGGCCGCTGCAGCCGAGCGCATGGGCTTGGGCAGCCTGCTCAGCCGTGTGCTGCCGCGCGCCGTGGTGGCGGCCAGCACGCGCTTTGTGTATGGCGATGTGCGCCGCATCACGCCTGAGCTCAATCAACGCTACTTTGAGCTGCAGCTGCGCGCGGGCAACCGCCGTGCGCTGGGGCAGCGGCTCGATCAACACAACATGGGGCAGGATGTCGATCAGCTCGCCCGCCTGCGCATGCCCACGCTCATTTTGTGGGGCGATAAGGATCGCATCTTCTCGCTGGCCCAGGGGCGCGGTTTGCAGCAGGCGATTGCGGGCAGCAAGTTTGTGTCTTACGACGATCTCGGCCATGTGCCGCACGAAGAAGATCCGCAGCGCACGGTGGCAGCGGTGAAGTTTTTTTTGGCGCGCCCGGCCATTGAGCAGCCCCAGCAGAGTGCCGCCTGATCAGGGCGCGTGATGATGCGCGGCGTTGTGCATGGCGCCGTGTTCGGTGGGGCGGGTGAGGGCGCGTGCCGGGGCTTTTATCTCAAGCGTTTCGCGCTTTTTGTCGGCGCTCTCGAACACCAGTGTCAGCGGCACGGTGTCGCCTTCTTTGATGGCGCGATCCATATCGAGCAGCATCAGGTGATATGAGCCGGGCTTGAGCTCAACGGCTTGCCCGGCGGGGATGTCGAGGCCCTTGATGGCGCGCATTTTCATCACATCGCCCACCATCGACATCTCGTGAATCTGCACGGTTTTGGCCACGGGTGAGCGCGCTTCGATCAGCCGCGTGGCGGTATCCGACCGAATCTGCATAAACGCGCCGCTGGGCATGGCCGGCGATACGGTGGCGCGCACCCAGGGCGCTTGCACCGACACGCCGGCCCAGGCGTTGAGAGCGAGGCTAGAGCACAGGGCGAGCAGGGCAAAACGAGCGGCAGACGTCATGGGGGGCCTCCAGAGATCGGATCATGATTGTGCCCACCATTTGCGCTTGTTTTTCAGCCTGCAAACCGCGCTGTGATGGCCGCCACGCGCTGCCCAAAGAGCCGTGCGGTTTCGAGATCGCCGGCCAGCATTTCGTCGACACCGGCATCTGAGGGGGTTTGTGCCATCGCTCCGCTGAACGATGCCACGTAGTTGACGTCGTTGCGCTGCGCAGCCTTGGTGTTGCTGGGCAGCATGCCTGTGCCCACCCACACCATGCTGTGCTGCATCGCCAGGGTGAAGAGGTAGTGCAGCGTCGAGAGCTTGTCGCCGTTCATTGAGGCCGAGTTGGTAAAGCCGGCAGCGATCTTGTTTTTCCAGAGCTGGCCGCCCCATGCCTTGGATGACGCATCCGCAAATTTCTTGAATTGCCAGCTCACCGAGCCCATGTAGGTGGGCGAGCCCATGATGATGGCGTCGGCAGCGGCCAGTTGATCCCAACCGCCTTCGGGCAGGGCGCCTTCGGCGTCGATTGCCAGCAAAGCGGCGCCCGCGCCATCGGCCACGGCCTGGGCCATGCGCTGGGTGTGTCCGTAACCACTGTGGTAGACGACGATGATGTTTTTGCTCATGAGTGGGCTCCTTGAGGGGCAAGGTTGAGGGGACGAAATTAAAAGAGTTGATGCGCTCACTGTAGGCACCGCTGGCGCACGCATCGTGGCGTGGGTGTGATGGCATCATTCAACGTCATTGAACGATCGGCACGCCCTCACCGTGTGCTCCCTGCCATGCCCGACCGCCGCCACGTGCTTACCCCCGACGCGCTTGCGATGATGGACATCATTGCCCGCACCGGCAGTTTTGCTGCGGCTGCCCGCGAGCTGGGCAAGGTGCCGTCGGCGCTCACCTACAGCGTGCGCCAGCTCGAAGAAGCACTCGATGTGCTGTTGTTCGATCGGCGCTCGCGCCAAGCGCAGCTCACCGCAGCGGGCGAAGAGCTGCTGCGCGAAGGCCGTCGCCTGTTGCTGCAAATCGATGCCGTGGCCAACCGAGTGCAACGTGTGGCGCAAGGGTGGGAGACGCAACTCACCGTGGCGGTCGACAACGTGATCGCGCCACGCACGGTGTTTGATCTGATCGATGCTTTTTATGCCGTGCGCCCCGAGCCGCCCACCCGGCTCAAGGTGCGCAGCGAGGTGTTGTCGGGCACCTGGGAGGCGCTGGTTTCGGGCGAGGCCGATATCGCCATCGGGTTGCCCGACGACCGCGCCGGCCCCTCGATCCAGAGCGCACCCCTGGGTGATCTGGCCTTTGTGCTGGTGGTGGCTCCGCACCACCCCTTGGCAGCGTGGCCTGATCCGATCTCGGCTGATACGCTGGCCGCGCACCGCATCGTTGCCGTGGCCGATACGGCGCGCGCGATGGCGCCCATCACCGTTGGCGTGTTGCCAGGGCAAGACGTGTTGACGCTGCCCAATCTGGCCGCCAAGCTCGAAGCGCAATTGCGCGGTCTGGGCTGCGGTTTTTTGCCCGAACCACTGGTGCGCTCGCACATCGAAGCTGGGCGTTTGGTGCACAAAGCCACCGAGCAGCCGCGCCGCGTAATGCCTGTTTATTACGCTTGGCGGCAGTCTGGCCCGCAGCACGGCAAGGCGCTGGCCTGGTGGCTGCAGCAACTGCAAAGCCCCGCCACGCGCCGCGCCCTGCTTGAGCAGCACGAAGGCCTGATTCTGTGAATGCCGGGGTGGGGATGCGCCTGGGCGCCGGGCCCTACGTTGGCCGCTTTGCGCCATCGCCCACCGGCCCCTTGCACGCGGGCTCGCTGGTGGCGGCGCTGGCGAGCTGGCTCGATGCACGCGCCCACGGCGGCGTGTGGTTGGTGCGCATCGAAGATATCGACATCCCGCGCTGCGTGTCGGGCGCCGATGCGCTCATCCTGGCGCAACTGTCGGCTTGCGGGTTGCGGCCCGATCGCCCCGTGCTCTACCAAAGCCAGCGCAGCGCAGCCTATCAGCGCGCGCTCGATCAACTCATTGCCCAGGCTGACGCCTATCCGTGCGCCTGCACGCGGCAAGACATTGCGCGTTTTCATGCCGAACACGGCCACGCCCGCACGCGCCACGGCGAGCTCGTCTACCCTGGCACCTGCCGGCCCGAGCGTGGGGGGCTGAACGGGCAGCCGGCGCGTGCCTGGCGGTTGCGTGTGCCCGAAGGCACAGCCTCACACATCGATTGGCACGACCGCGCCCTCGGCCCGCAGCAACAACAGCTCGACGAGGCCGTGGGGGATTTCATCCTCAAACGTGCCGATGGGCTGTGGGCATATCAACTGGCTGTGGTGATCGACGACGCTGCACAGGGCGTGAGCGATGTGGTGCGCGGCGCCGATCTGGCCGACAACACCCCGCGCCAGATCTGGCTGCAGCGCTGTCTGGGCGTGCCCACGCCACGCTATCTGCACACGCCGCTGGTGCTGGGCGCCAACGGCGAAAAACTCAGCAAGCAAAACGGCGCGCAGGCGCTTGATGTGAGCGATCCCGCCGCCGCACTGCGGGCCGCAGGCCGCGCGCTGGGGCTGTCTGCCGCCGATGCCACACCGGCGGCAGGCCTACCCGATTTGCTGGCCGCGTTTGTCAGTGTCTGGCGTGAGCGATGGGGGCAAGCCTGAGCGTGGTGCCGATGCGTTGACGCGCCGCCCGGATTCGCGGGTGATCCCAGTAGCCATCGAAAAAATAGTGCATCACCGTGTTCACCAACGGCTCGACAAAGGTTACCAACCCCGCCACGGTGAGATTGCCCGTGAGGGCGTAGGTAACCGAGAACGAAGTGATCACGTGCATCACACCGAAAACAGCGGTCTTGGCCATGGGGTGGACTCCTTTTTGTCTGCGTGATGCAGGCATTGTCCAAACCACGGAGCGCCGCGTCCATTTGCTTGTATGGATCGCGGCGATAGGTGCCGCTTGGGGGCTCAGCCCTGGATGCGATCCAGCGCGGTTTGCAGGCGGGCGACGGTGCGATCCACGTTGGCCAGTTTGTCCAGCCCGAACAACCCGACGCGGAAGGTTTTGAAATCAGCCGGCTCATCGCAGCGCAGCGGCACGCCCGCCGCAGTTTGCAGCCCTTGCGCAATAAAGGCTTTGGCCGTGTGCAGGCCGTCATCGGTGGTGTAGCTCACCACCACGCCAGGGGCTTTAAAGCCCTCGGCAGCCACGCTCTTGAAGCCTCGGCCTTCGAGCAGGGTGCGCACCTTGGTGCCGAGCTCAAGTTGCTTGGCGCGCAGGGTGTCGAAGCCGGCGGCGCGGGTTTCGAGCATGGCCGCGCAGGTGCGGGCAATGGCATCGGTGGGCAGCGTGGCGTGGTAGGCGTGGCTGCCGCCTTCGTAGGTTTGCATGATCTGCCGCCATTTTTTGAGATCGGCGGCAAAGCTGGTGCTGGTGGTGTGCTCAAGGCGCTCGCTGGCGCGATCACTCAGCAGGATGAAGGCGCAGCCGGGTGAGCCGCTCCAGCCCTTTTGCGGTGCGCTGATCAGCACATCGACGCCAGTGGCCTGCATGTCGACCCACATGGCGCCCGAGGCCACGCAATCGAGCACGAAGAGGCCGCCCACCGCATGCACAGCATCGGCCACGGCCTTGAGATAGCTGTCGGGCAGGATCATGCCCGAGGCGGTTTCAACGTGCGGGGCAAACACCAGATCGGGTTGCCCGGTGCGGATGGCTTCGAGCACCTCGTTGAGTGGGGCGGGGGCGAAGGGCGCTTGTGCGTCGCTGCTCAACGGGCGGGCCTTGAGCACGGTTTCGTGGGCGGGGATGCGGCCCATTTCGAAGATCTGCGACCACCGAAAGCTGAACCAGCCGTTGCGCAGCACGAGCACCTTGCGGTCGTGGGCAAACTGGCGGGCGACGGATTCCATGCCAAAGCTGCCGCCGCCGGGCACCAGCGCGAGGGCGGGGGCGTTATAGGCCTGCCGCAGCACCTCTGAGAGATCGCGCATGATGCGCTGAAATTTTTGCGACATCTGGTTGAGCGAACGGTCGGTGAACACCACCGAGTATTCGAGCAGGCCATCGGGGTCGATGTCGGGCAGCAATCCGGGCATGGGGGCTCCTGTGGGGCAACACTGATCTTGTGCGGATCAGCTTAGCACCCACGCATGACGCTTGCGTTGTACACACGCCCAGGCCAGCCCGAACGCGGGGGCGGGCGAACCCGTGCCGTGCGGCGCAGGCGCAACGCATGATGGGCGTTTATTCGTGGCGCAGTGCTTCTATCGGATCGAGGCTGGCGGCGCGGCGGGCCGGAAAGTAGCCAAAAACCACCCCGATGGCTGCCGAGAACACAAAGCTCAATATGTTGATGCTGGCGTTGAAGAGATAAGGCACTTGCATGAGCTGCGCCAGCACGATCGAGGCCACCGTGGCCAGCGCGATGCCCGCGAGCCCTCCCAAAGAAGACAGCACCACGGCTTCGATCAAAAACTGCAACAGCACCTCGCGCTCAAGCGCGCCAATGGCCAGCCGGATACCGATCTCGCGGGTGCGCTCAGTAACCGACACCAACATGATGTTCATGATGCCGATGCCGCCCACGAGCAGGCTCACGGCAGCCACCGAGCCCAGCAGGCTCGTCATTACTTGCGTGGTGCTCGACATGGCTTCGGCGATCTGCTTGGTGTCGAGCACATTGAAGTTGTCTTCAGTGCCTTCGGCCAGATGCCGGCGCTCGCGCAGCAGCTCGGTGATTTGGGCTTGCACGCGCGAGGTTGAGGCGCCATCCTTGAGCGAGATGCGCAGGCTTTGCACATCGGTGTTGCCCGTGAGACGGCGCTGCACGGTGCGCAGCGGCATCACGATGAGATCGTCCTGATCCGATCCCATGGCTGATTGCCCTTTTGAGGCCAGCGTGCCGATCACCTCGCAGTTGAAGTTTTTAACGCGCACGCCGCCACCCAATGCACCCTCGTTGCCAAAGAGCGATTTGCGCACTGTTTCGCCAATCACGCACACGGCTGCGCCTGAGCGTTCTTCGGCTTCGCTGAAGGTGCGGCCCGCAGCGAGTGTCCAGGCGCCGGCCACAAAATAATCGGCGCCTCCCCCGGTAACGGTGGTGACCCAATTGACCGCACCGCGCACGGCAGTAACCGATTTGCCCGCCACGGGCGCCACAGCGTTGAGCCCGCTGATTTGCGTGCGCAGTGCGTCGGCGTCGGCCACCTTGAACGGCGGGGCGGTGTTGCCCGAATCGGGGCCCATGCGCATGCGCTGGCCCGGGCGCACGATGAGCAGGTTGTTGCCCATGGCGGCGATCTGATCCTGCACTGATTTGGTGGCGCCGTTGCCCAGCGTCACCATGGTGATAACCGCGCTCACGCCGATCACGATGCCCAGCACCGTGAGAAACGAGCGCATCAGGTTGCGGCGGATGGCACGCAGCGCGAGCACGAAGGTGTTCCAGAGCATCAGAGGGCTCCTGTGTGCAAGGGCTGGCGTTGATCGGATTCGATCTGCCCATCCACAAAGCGGATCACGCGGCTGGCATAGGCGGCCATGTCGGGTTCGTGCGTCACCATCAAGATGGTGATGCCTTGTTCGCGGTTCAGCCGCGCGAGCAGATCCATGATCTCGCGGCTGTTTTTGGTGTCGAGGTTGCCGGTGGGTTCGTCGGCCAGCAGCACGCTGGGGCGGGTGACGATAGCGCGCGCAATGGCCACGCGCTGTTGTTGTCCGCCCGATAACTCTGAGGGCGCATGCGAGGCCCAGCGCGTGAGGCCCACGGCATCAAGCGCGGCGAGCGCAGCAGCGTGGCGCTGATCGGCAGCGTCGCCGCGGTAGATCAGCGGCAGCTCAACGTTTTCGAGCGCCGAGGTGCGCGCCAGCAGGTTAAAGCCCTGAAAGACGAATCCCAGCTCGTGGCGCCGCAGCAGCGCACGCTGGTTGCGCGTGAGCTGATCAACGCGCACGCCGCGAAACCAATACTCGCCCGAGCTGGGGGTGTCGAGACAGCCGAGCATGTTCATCACCGTTGATTTGCCCGAGCCGCTGGGGCCCATCACGGCCACAAAGTCGCCCTCATCAACGCTGAAGCTGATGCCGCGCAGCGCCTGAAACGCGGCTTGCCCCTCGCCAAAGGTTTTGGTGATGTGCTTGAGCTCGATCAGCGGGTGGGGCGGTGTTGCTGCGGGCGTGGCCGGGGCGTCAGGCGCGGCGTGATCTGGGGTCGTCATGAGGATGCGTGTGGGGCGGCGCGCAGAGGGCTCAGGGCTTGCCGGCACCTGTGGTTTGATCGGTGATCACGGCATCGCCTTCGCGCAACTCACCCCCCGTGATTTCGGTAACGCGGCCATCCGATGCTCCTACGCTCACCACCACGGGCGTCGGCACGCGTTGGCCATCGGCTTGCGCTTTGAGCACCCACACCTGTTTGGGAGCGCCTTTGGCAGGTTTGGGCGTGTTGTTGCTGGCAGGGCGCGGCGGGCGCGGCATCAGGCTCGACACCAAACTGCGCGAGGGCTGGCTGGCTGCATTGCTGGTGCTGGGCGGCGTAAAGCGCAGCGCGGCGTTGGGCACCAGCAGCACCTGGTTGTGGCGCACCGTGGTGATGGTGGCTGTGGCCGTCATGCCTGGACGCAGGCTGAGATCGTTGTTGTCGACCGCCAGCACACCGAGGTAAGACACCACGCCATCGCTGGTGGATGAGCCGTAATCGACCCGCTTAATGCTCGCCGGATATTTGCGGCTGGGGTAAGCATCCACTGTGAACTCGACACTTTGATCGTTGCGCACTTTGCCCACATCGGCCTCGTCGATCTTGACCTGCAGATCCATCTTCGCCAGATCTTCAGCCAGCGTGAACAGCACCGGCGCTTGCAGCGAGGCGGCCACTGTTTGGCCGGGTTGCACCTTGCGCGTGAGCACTGTGCCGCTGATCGGCGAGCGGATGGTGGCTTTGGTGACGTTGGTTTCATCGGTGCGCAGCGTGGCGCCGGCTTGCGAAACCGCCGCGCGCGCCACCGCCTCATTGGCCAGCGCACGTTTGAGATCGGCCTCGGCTGTTTCGAGCTCGGCCTTTGAGGGCACCTTGCCG
Source organism: uncultured Aquabacterium sp. (assembly GCA_964618825.1). Lineage (GTDB taxonomy): Bacteria > Pseudomonadota > Gammaproteobacteria > Burkholderiales > Burkholderiaceae_C > Aquabacterium. The sequence continues at coordinate 11,336 of CAZUCW010000024.1, read as the reverse complement.
CCGCTGAGCGCAGCCACTTGCTGCAGCCGCGCCAGATTGGCACGCGCTTGCGCCACCGTGGCCTGTTGCACCAGCACCTGGGCCTGGGCCGACTCGAGAGCGGCGCGCGATTTGAGCACCGCGTCGTTGAGCTTCGACATATCGAGCCGCGCCAACGTTTGGCCTTTTTTAACGTGATCGTTTTCTTCAACCAGCACCGATTCGATCGTGCCCGACAGCTCACTGCCCACATCCACCGAACGCGTGGGTTGCAGCGTGCCGGTGGCCGAAACGGTCACGATCAACTCACCCTTGCGCACGGCTTCGGTTTGAAAGCGTGGCGCATCCTGCTGCTTGCTCAACATCCACCACAGACCGCTGCCAGCCACACCCAGCGCCACCAGCCCCATCCACACCCAACGGCCATGCCGCCCCCACAGGCTCGACGAGCGTCCGGCGGCGAGAGCCGCTGCCAATTGCGTGGCGCGCGCGTTGGGCGCTGCGCTGCCCGATGAAAACTCAGAAGAAGATGAGGCAGTGCGGTTCATGAGCTTGCATGCAAATCAGGGGCGGGATGCTGACGGCGCGGCGCCAGCCGGGGTGTCGTTCAGGGGGCGCCAGCCGCCGCCGAGTGCCTTATAGAGCTGGATCAGCGACGTCACGCTGCTGGCGCGTGCGCTGGCCAATGCATCATCGACGCTGAGCTGGGTGCGCTCAGTGCTGAGCACGGTTTGAAAATCAATCAGGCCCGACGCGTATTGCTGGCGTGCCAACAGCGCCGCGTTGTGCGCAGCCTCGGCGGCCTGCGCCAGTGCTTGTTCGCGTGTGCGGTCGTTGGCCAGCGCCACGATGGCATCCTCAACCTCACGCAGGGCCGTGCGCACAGCCAGCTCGTAGCTGATCAGCGCCTGCTCTTGCACGGCACTTTGCACCTCGATTTGCTGGCGGATGCGGCCGGCATCAAAGATCGGTGCACTCAGGCTGCCGGCCAGCGAGCGTGTGAGCGCTTCGGGCGCGTGCAAAGCACTCAGAGCAAGAGATTGCAGCCCAATCGAGCCACTGAGCGTGAGTTGTGGATAGCGCGCTGCTTCAGCCTGCCCAACGCGCGCCGTGGCTGCTGCCAAAGAGCGCTCAGCGGCGCGCACATCGGGGCGCTGGCCCAGCGCTTGCGCCGGAATCCCCACCGCAATGCGCTCAGGCGCCACAGGCAACGCCGCCTCAGCAGCGAGTTGCTCGTGCAACCCTTCCGGCAAGCGCCCCAGCAACACTGCCAAGCGGTGCTCGGCTTGCGCCAGGCTGGTTTGCAGCACCGGAATCTGAGCACGGGTTTGCTCCATATTGGCGCGCGCCTGCTCGGCATCGAGCGATCCCGCCAGCCCGGCCTGCACCCGCCATGCGCTGATCTGCTGCGTTTGCGTTTGGTTGGCCAGGTTTTCGCGCGCCAGCTTCAGGCGCTCTTGATACGAGCGCAGCTCAACGTAATTGAGCGCCACCTCGGCTGCCAGCGATATCTGTGCCGATTGCACATTGGCCTCGGCCACCTCTTGCTCAGCCTGTGCTGCCTCAATGGCGCGGCGTGTGCTGCCGAAAATGTCGGGCTCCCAGCTCGCATCAAAGCCTGCCGCATAGAGCGAAGACGTTCGGCCCGTGCCCGTGGCCGCGCTGCTCTTGCTGCGCGTCGCCGAAGCCGATGCGCTCAACGTGGGCCACGCCTCAGCTCCGGTTTGCAGCCGGCTGGCCCGCGCCTGCCGCAAACGTGCCACCGCCAGCCGTGTATCGGCACCGTTGCGCAAAGCCTCGTCGATCAGCGGCGGCAATAACGGGTCGCCCAACGCCAGCCACCACGTCGAGAGATCAGAAGATTCAGCCGAGGTTGGCCGGGCCGCCGTTGGTGCCTCGGTGCGCAACCACTGTGCCGGCACATCAAACGCCGGGGCGCGGTGATCAGGGCCCACGCTGGCGCAGCCAGCCAGACCCACCACCAGCCCGCAGAGCACGGGCCTGAAACAAATTCGGTGATTCATTGCCGCGCCATTGTGCGCCGGCTGTGTCAAGGCTTTGTGAAGCGTTGCACAACGCCCCGACACCGCCGGCGGTTTTTCAGGCGGTCAGCAGCGCATTCACCCGCTTCACATAATCGGCCGGATCCGCCAGATGCCCGCCTTCGGCCAGCACAGCCTGATCGAAAACGATATGCGCGATGTCGTCGGCCCGCGCGCTCTCAAGATCAGCCTGCAGCCGCTTGAGCAGCGCGTGCTGCGGGTTGATCTCGAGAATTGGCTTGGTGGCGCGCTCGCCCCCCAGCTGTCCGGCCTGCTTGAGCAGCCGTTCGAGGTGCCCGCTCATATCGCCCTCTTCAACCACCAGGCAGGCGGCTGAATCCACCAGCCGTGAGCTCACACGCACATCGCGGGCTTTGTCTTGCAGCACGCTTTTGAGCTTATCGAGCACCGGCTTGAGTGTCTCGGCAGCGGCTTCGGCTTCTTTCTTTTCGGCCTCATCCTGCAGCTTGCCCAGATCGCCCGCGCCCTTCACCACGCTTTGTAGCGGCTTGCCATCAAACTCAGGCAGGTGCGACAGCATCCACTCGTCCACACGATCCACCAACAGCAGCACCTCAATGCCTTTTTTGCGGAAGATCTCCAACTGCGGGCTCGATTTAGCCGCTGCCAGGCTCTCGGCAGTGATCACATAAATGGCCTCTTGGCCTTCTTTCATGCGGCCCACGTAATCGGCCAGAGCCACCCCTTCGTCTTGCGTGGTCGATGCAAAGCGCAGCAGTTTGGCCAAGCGTTCTTGGTTGGTGAAATCTTCGCCCAGCCCCTCTTTGAGCACCGAGCCAAACTCGCGCCAGAAGGCGAGATATTTGTCGGACGAATGGGTGGCCACATCTTCGAGCATGGCCAGCACACGCTTGGTGCATCCCTCGCGGATGGCTTTTACATCGCGGCTTTCTTGCAGCAGCTCGCGCGACACATTCAGTGGCAGATCATTCGAATCCACCACCCCCTTGATGAAACGCAGATAAGTGGGCATCAACGCCTGGGCGTCATCCATGATGAACACCCGCTTCACGTAGAGCTTGAGCCCGCCATGTTTATCGCGGTTCCACAAATCAAACGGCGCCTTGGCTGGCACGTAGAGCAGCTGCGTATATTCGCTGCGGCCTTCAACGCGGTTGTGCGTGTAGACCAACGGATCTTCGCTGTCGTGGCTGATCTGCTTGTAGAACTCTTTGTATTGCTGATCGGTGATTTCGCTCTTGGGGCGGGTCCACAAAGCCGAAGCCCGGTTGATCGTCTCCCATTCATCGGTTTGCTTGTATTCGCTCTTGTCGGCATCCCACTCTTCTTTGCGCATCAAGATGGGCAGGCCAACGTGATCCGAATACTTGCCAATGATCGAGCGCAGTTTCCAGGCGCGCAAAAAATCGTCTTCGCCGCCGCCTTCGTCTTTGCGCAGATGCAAAACGATATCGGTGCCGCGCTGCGTGCGGTTAATGGCTTCAACCTCGAAATCGCCCGTGCCCTCTGAGGTCCAGCGCATACCTTGCTCTGGCGGCAAGCCCGCGCGGCGCGATTCGACCGTGATGCGGTCGGCCACGATATAGCCCGAATAAAAGCCCACGCCAAACTGCCCGATCAGCGAGCCTTGCGATTGAGCGTCTTTCTTCTGGCTGTCAGACAGCGCTGTCATGAACTCGCGCGTGCCCGATTTGGCGATCGTGCCCAAATTGGCAACCGCCTCTTGCGCCGACATACCGATGCCGTTGTCGCTGATCGTGAGCGTGCGCTGCGCGTGATCAACGCTGATGCGCACATCGAGATTGGGCTGATCTTCGTAGAGATCAGCGTTGTTGAGCGCCTCAAAACGCAGCTTGTCGCAAGCGTCGGATGCGTTCGAAATCAACTCGCGCAAAAAGATCTCTTTGTTGGAGTAGAGCGCGTGGGTAACGAGGTGCAGCAGTTGCTTCACTTCGGCTTGAAAGGCGTGGGTCTGCTTCTCCATGGGCTGACTTTTCTGGGTTGGGTTGATGAAATTGAGCTCGATAAACCGATGGCGCGGCACATGCGGGCGCCGCACGCCGTTTCAAGCCCCAAGCATGTTCGGATGGCGTTTTGTTTTGGTGCTTGACGCGCGCCGCCTGATTCAGGCTACAATGCCGGGCTTCGCAAGGCGCTTTAGCTCAGCCGGTTAGAGCGACGGAATCATAATCCGCAGGTCCGGGGTTCGAATCCCTGAAGCGCCACCAAACATAAAAAGCCCCGCAAGCTGCAAAGCTTTGGCGGGGCTTTTTCTTGCGGCACCACGAGGGCGCATGCGATCAACGGTGCGTTCGTGCGTGTCGTGAGTGTGTCGCGCGCCGAGGCGTCGGATAATGGCGGTCTCGTTAACAGCCTCTGGATCTACACCATGCCTCGCTGTGTTGTTCATGCCCTTGCGGCATTGTTGATCATTGCGCCGATCGTGGCTCAGGCCCAGGTGCAGCGCGTGTTTCCGCGCAATGCCCTACGTGGCACGGTTGAGTTTGGCGTGCCGCCGGCGGTGCTGCTCAACGGCAAATCAGCCCAGTTGGCGCCGGGGGTTCGTGTTCGAGATACCAACAACATGATCGTGTTGTCTGGCGAATTCGCAGGCAGCAAGCTGACGGTGAACTACACCTTCGACATGCTGGGTGACATTAACGGGGTGTGGGTGCTGCGCGCCGAAGAGATCGCCCAGCGTTGGCCCAAAACGGCTGCCGAGGCGGCCCAGTGGTTTTACGACGAACAAACCGGCACCTGGACAAAACCGTGAGGTGCGCGCTGTGAGCAAGAAGGTTTACATCAAAACGTACGGCTGTCAGATGAACGAGTACGACTCGGGCAAGATGGTCGATGTGCTGCGCTCAACCCAGGGCTACGAGACGACGGGCGATGCCGAGCAGGCCGATTTGATTCTCTTTAACACGTGCTCGATTCGTGAGAAGGCACAAGAGAAAGTGTTCTCAGATTTGGGGCGCTACAAGCATCTCAAAGACAAAGGCGTGCTCATCGGCGTGGGCGGGTGCGTGGCAAGCCAAGAGGGGCAGGCCATTGTTGAGCGGGCACCTTATGTGGATGTGGTGTTTGGTCCGCAAACGTTGCACCGCTTGCCGCAGCTGTTGGCGCAGCGCGTGGCGTTGAATCGTCCGCAGGTGGATATCAGTTTTCCGGAGATCGAAAAATTTGATCACCTGCCGCCACCGCGTAAAGAGGGGGCAACGGCTTTTGTGTCAATCATGGAGGGCTGCTCTAAATATTGCAGCTACTGCGTGGTGCCTTATACGCGCGGCGAAGAGGTGTCGCGCCCGTTTGATGATGTGCTCACCGAGGTGGCCGATCTGGCCGATCAGGGCGTGAAAGAGGTGACGCTGCTGGGCCAGAACGTGAACGGTTATCGCGGGCGCATGGGCGATAGCGGCGAGATTGCCGACTTTGCCTTGCTGCTTGATTACGTGGCCGAGATTCCGGGTGTCGAGCGCATTCGCTTTACCACCAGCCACCCCAACGAGTTCAGCCAGCGGTTGATCGATGTGTATGGCAAAACGCGCAAGCTGGTGAACCATGTGCATTTGCCGGTGCAGCATGGCTCAGATCGCATCCTCTCGGCCATGAAACGTGGCTATACGGCGATGGAATACAAAAGCATCATCCGCCGGTTGCGTGCGGTGCGGCCCGATATTCATCTGTCGACCGATTTCATTGTGGGGTTTCCGGGCGAAACGGATGCCGATTTCGCCAAGGCCATGAAACTGATCGAGGATGTGGGCTTTGATGCTTCGTTCAGTTTTATCTACAGCGCTCGCCCCGGCACGCCGGCGGCTGATTTGCCCGACGATGCCGGCTACGAAGTGAAGCTGGCCCGTTTGCAGACGCTGCAAGCGGCCATTGAGGCCAATGTGCAGCGCATCAGCCAGAGCATGGTGGGTACGGTGCAGCGCATTTTGGTTGAGGGGCCTTCGCGCAAGGATCCGGGCGAGTTGATGGGGCGCACCGAGTGCAACCGCATCGTTAATTTTGATGGCGGGGCCGATCCGGTGCGCTTGATGGGGCAGCTCATCGATGTGAGCATCACACAGGCGTATCCGCACTCGCTGCGGGCAGCGGTGGGCACGCCGGACGACGGCGCGTTGGCGGCTTAAGCCTCTCAGGCGGGCTGCTGCATCGGCAACGTGCTCGCTGCGGCATCGGGCGCCCAGGGCCAATCGGCCAGCAGCGGGGCGTGCAGGTGGTGGCTCAGGGTGGCGATGTTGTCGTCTTGCGCGAGCATGTGGGGGTCGAGCCGGTTGGCGATCCAGCCTGCAAGGGTGAGGCCGCGTGCGGCAATGGCTTCTTGAGTGAGCAGGGCATGGTTGATGCAGCCCAGCCGTATCCCCACCACCAGCACCACTGGCAGGTTGAGCGTTTGTGCGAGATCGGCACTGGTGTGTTGATCGCTGATCGGCACGATGAAACCGCCGGCGCCTTCTACCACCACGGCGTCGGCCCGGGCGCGCAGCGCCTCGAATGCGCTCACGATGCGGTCGATCTCAATGATTTGCCCAGCCAGGCGCGCTGCGATGTGGGGCGATACGGGTTGGGGCAGCAGGTAGGGGTTGTCGAGCGCGGGGGGCACGGTGAGGGTGCTGGCTGCGCGCAGTTGGCGCACGTCGTCGTTGATCCAGCCTTGTGGGGTTGCGTCGGCGCCGCTGGCAAAGGGTTTCATGCCCACGCAGCGCGGGTGGGTGGCACGCAGCGCGTGCAGCAAGGCGCAACTGGCGCGGGTTTTGCCCACGCCGGTGTCGGTGCCGGTAACAAAGTAGGCCGCGCTGGCGGCACTCATGCCGGATCCCCCAGGCTTGCGAACGTGGCCTCAAGGGCGCTCAGGCTGCCGTGAACGAGGTGCTGCATGGCGTCGTCGTCGAGGGCGTAGGGCGGCATGAAGTAGAGCGTGTGGCCAATGGGGCGCAGCAGCAGGCCTTCGGCCAGTGCGGCGCGGTGCAGACGGGCCGAGAAATCGGGCGCGGCGGTATCCACATCAAAGGCCCAGATCATGCCCAGATGGCGGGCGTGACGCACGCGCGGGTGCTGTGCCAGTGGCTGGGCCAGGGCGGTGAGGCGGGCTGATGTGGCGCGGTTGCGCTCGAGCACGTTGTCGGTTTCGAAGATGTTGAGCACTTCGAGCGCAGCGCGGCAGGCCAGTGGGTTGCCGGTGTATGAGTGCGAGTGCAAAAAGCCGCGTGCCACGCGATCGTCGTAAAAGGCTTGGTAGATGTCGTCGGTGGTGAGCACGGCCGACAGCGGCAGGTAGCCGCCGGTGAGGCCCTTTGAAAGGCAAATGAAATCGGGGTGGATGCCGGCCTGCTGGTGCGCAAACAAGGTGCCGGTGCGGCCAAAACCGACGGCGATTTCGTCGCAGATCAGGTGCACCCCAAAACGATCGCACACGGCGCGCACTTGCCGCAGGTATTCGGGATCGTGCATCGCCATGCCTGCAGCGCATTGCACCAGCGGCTCGACGATCAAGGCGGCGGTGCGGTTGTGGTGCTGCTCAAGATAGGTGGCTAGGGCTTGTGCGCAGCGGCGGGCGTGATCGATCGCGCTCTCGCCAGGGACGGCCTGCCGCGCGTCGGGCGAGGGCACCGTGGCGCCCAGGCGCACGAGTGGCGCGTAGGCCTCGCGAAAGAGAGCGATATCGGTAACAGCCAACGCCCCCACGGTTTCGCCGTGGTAGCCGCCCGCCAGGCCAATGAACTGGTTTTTGTCAGGCAGGCCCCGGTTGCGCCAGCAGTGCACGCTCATCTTGAGTGCGATTTCGGTGGCACTGGCGCCATCGCTGCCATAAAAAGCATGGCCCAGCCCGGTGAGTGCGGCCAGGCGTTCAGAGAGCTCAACCACCGGGGCGTGCGTGAGGCCGGCGAGCATCACATGCTCGATGCGATCGAGCTGATCGGTGATGGCGGCTTTCATGCGCGGGTGGTTGTGGCCAAACAGGTTGACCCACCACGAGCTCAGAGCGTCGAGGTAGCGGCGTCCGTCGTAATCCACCAGCCACGGGCCGTCGCCATGTGCGATAGGCAGCAGGGGTTCGCGTTCGTGCGCTTTCATTTGCGTGCAGGGGTGCCACACGGCGCGGCGGCTGCGATCGAGCCAAGAGGTGTTGGATGAGGCCATGTGATGCGGTCGAGGGTGTGCGTTGGGGGGCGCTCTGCCAGGCCTATCGGATGCCCAGCATCTTGTGCGTTTGCACACTCAATCGCCAGCGCGGATGCGCCAGACACCAGCGCACGGCCCACTCGATGGCCGCAGCGCGTTTGGCGGGGTCGGCGCTGTCGAGCGGCTGCACGCGCAGCTGGGCAAAGTCGAGCGCTTCGAAGGCCAGCAAATCGTGATCCGGTTGGGGCACCACCACCTTGAGTTCGTGCCCGTGGCGCTGCACCAGGGGCGCGCCGGCCTTGGGGCTGACGCAGATCCAATCGATGCCCTCAGGCGCGGTGAGTGTGCCGTTGGTTTCTACGGCGATCTCAAAGCACTGAGCGTGCAAGGCGTCGATCAATGC
>CAZUCW010000024.1:0-2788 GCA_964618825.1 uncultured Aquabacterium sp. | reverse complement strand
GGTGAGCACCACAAAACGGTGCTCGGCAGACGACGCAGCCGGCGAGCCGTGGGATGCCGGTGCATCGCTGTCGGGCCACAACGCTGCCAAATGTGCTGCCAGAGCGTGCGCGTGCTCAAACTTGCCGCCGCCGCTGCCATCGGTGCCCACGAAATCGGTGTCGCAAAACCGGCAGGTGGCGTTGGCACGATCGATTTCGCGTCCGCTCCAGAGGTTGCAGCCCGCAAAGCGGCAGAACACTGCTGCGCGGCCCGCGTGGGTGCCTTCGCCTTGCAGGGTGTAGAACGCCTCTTTAACGCTGTAGCTCATGCGTGGCCTTTCAGCGCTTCCAGCCGGCCCAGGCCAGCGCCAGCGCGCACAGCACCATCATCGCGCCGTAGGTGGCCATCTTGCCGTCGCGGCCAAAAATCAGCAGCCCTCCCACCAGCGCCAGGGTGGCGCCCATCACGGCCCAGCGCGCCAGACGCAGCGTGCTCACCCCCCTCAGATCACGCCACCACAGGCCTTTCACCAACACCGCAGCGATGGTGCCCAGGCCGATGGCGGGGGCGAAGAAATTGGCAAGGTGGATGAGCGCGTCGAGTAGACCCATTGGGCAGTTGCAGTGCAGGGGTGATGCAGATGGAAGGGGCCGGCGATTTTATAATCGCGCCCCATGAGCGTTTTCGCCCTAGGACTGAACCACCACACCGCCGCTGTCGATTTGCGCGGGCGCTTTGCCTTCAGCCTGGATCAACTTTCACCGACCCTCAAGACGCTGCATGAGCGGCTGATGAGCAACCGCGTTGTGCCCGGCACGGCAGCGGTGCCCGAGGCCGCCTTGCTCTCAACTTGCAATCGCACCGAGCTGTATTGGTCGCTGGGTGCGGCAACGAGCGAGCGCGATGCCGTGCGCCCCGCGCTCGATTGGCTGGCCGGCGTGGGCGGGGTGTCTGCCGATGAGCTGTTGCGCCACACCTATGTGCGTGCTGGCGGTGAGGCGGCGCGCCATGCTTTCAGGGTGGCCAGCGGGCTCGATTCGATGGTGCTGGGTGAGCCGCAGATTCTTGGCCAGATGAAGCAAGCCGTGCGCGAGGCCGACGATGCCGGCACCTTGGGCACGACGCTGCACCAGCTCTTTCAGCGCTCGTTCGCCGTGGCCAAAGAGGTGCGCACCTCTACCGAAATCGGCGCGCACTCGATCAGCATGGCTGCAGCGGCGGTGCGGTTGGCTGCGCAGCTGTTTGAAGATCTGCGCGACATCCGGCTGCTCTTTGTGGGAGCGGGCGAAATGATCGAGCTGGCGGCCACCCACTTTGCGGCGCGCTCGCCTCGGCAGATGACGGTGGCCAACCGCACGCTTGAGCGTGCCGAGCGTTTGGCCAGCCGCTTTAATGCCCACGCCATGCGTTTGGCCGAGTTGCCCGAGCGGCTGCACGAGTTCGATGCTGTGGTGTCTTGCACCGCCAGCTCAGTGCCCATCATCGGGCTGGGGGCCATCGAGCGTGCGCTCAAGGCGCGCCGGCGGCGCCCCATGTTTATGGTGGATCTGGCCGTGCCGCGCGATATCGAGCCCGAAGCCTCACAGCTCGACGATGTGTATCTCTACACCGTCGACGATCTCTCAGCCCTGGTGCAAAGCGCCGGCGAAAAACGCCAAGCTGCCGTGGCTCAGGCCGAAGCCATCATCGAGCATGGCGTGCAGAGCTTTGTGCACTGGCTCGATCAACGCGCCACCGTGCCGCTGATTCGTGCGCTCAATGCGCAGGCCGATCTGTGGCGCGAGCACGAAATCGCCCGCGCTCGCAAACTGCTCATCAAAGGCGAAGATATCGAAGCCGTGCTCGATGCGCTCTCGCGCGGCCTCACCCAAAAAATGCTGCACGGCGCACTGGCCGAGCTGCACGGTGCCGAGGGGCCTGAGCGAATCCAGCTTGTCGATACCCTCTCGCGCCTGTTTTTGCGCAGTGAGGTGCGCCAAAGTGCTGCCGAGCGCAGCCCGGTGGCGCCCGACAGCGCCTCATGAAAGACGCGCTGCGCCAGCAGCTCGAACGTCTCGCCCAGCGTCTGCCCGAGCTCGATGCTGCCTTGGCCGACCCTGCAGTGGCTGCCGATATCAAGCGCTTTCGGGCTCTTTCGCGCGAGCATGCCGAGGTGTCCGCCCTGCTCGATCGCTATCGCCAGTTTGTGCAGCGCGAGGCTGATCTGGCCGGCGCACGCGAAATGCTCAACGACGCCGGCACCGATGTCGAGCTGCTGCACATGGCGCGCGATGAAGCAGCGCAGGCCGAAGCCGATCTGGCGCGGCTTGACACCGAGTTGCAGCATGCCCTTTTGCCCAAAGATCCCGACGACGAACGCCACGCCTTTATCGAGATTCGTGCTGGCACGGGGGGCGATGAATCCGCGCTGTTTGCTGGCGATCTGGCGCGTCTATACACCCGCTATGCCGAGCGCCAGGGCTGGCGTGTCGAGGTGCTGTCGGCCAACGAATCCGATTTGGGTGGCTACAAAGAAGTGGTGTTGCGGCTCGAAGGTGATGGCGTCTATGGCCGGCTCAAGTTTGAATCGGGCGGACACCGCGTGCAGCGCGTGCCGGCCACCGAGGCCCAAGGCCGCATCCACACCAGCGCCTGCACCGTGGCTGTGCTGCCCGAACCCGATGAAGCCGAAGAGGTGCAGATCAACCCGGCCGATTTGCGCATCGACACCTACCGCGCCAGCGGCGCCGGCGGCCAGCACATCAACAAAACCGATTCGGCGGTGCGCATCACGCACATCCCCACAGGCATCGTCGTCGCCTGCCAGA
>CAZUCW010000023.1:0-31636 GCA_964618825.1 uncultured Aquabacterium sp. | reverse complement strand
CAAGAAGAAAGACAAAAAGCCCGCTGCTGACAAAGCCACCGGGACAGGAGCCGCATGATGTCCATGAACCTCGTTGTCCTGCTGTACCTCATTGCGAGCGTCTGCTTCATCCAGGCCTTGAAAGGCCTGTCCCATCCCACCACCTCCATCCGTGGCAATGTCTTTGGCATGGTCGGCATGACCATTGCCGTGCTCACCACCACCGCCTTGATCATCAAGCTCTCGGGCAGCGCCAGCGGCCTGGTCTGGGTGCTGCTGGGCTTGGTGGTGGGGGGTGGCGCCGGAGCCGTGATGGCCCAGCGTGTGGAGATGACCAAGATGCCCGAACTCGTGGCCTTCATGCACAGCATGATCGGCTTGGCGGCGGTCTTCATCGCCGTGGCCGCTGTGGCTGAGCCCTGGGCCTTTCAGATCGCACCCAAGGGCGGGGAGATCCCGGGCGGCAACCGCATCGAGCTGGCGCTGGGCGCCTTCATCGGCGCGGTCACCTTCAGCGGCTCGGTGATCGCCTGGGGCAAGCTGTCGGGCAAGAGCAAGTTCCGCCTGTTCCAGGGCGCGCCGGTGCAGTTTGCCGGCCAGCACTGGGTCAACCTGGGGCTGGGCCTGCTGACCGCGTTCTTCATCTTCGGCTTCTGGCATTCGCAAAGCCACCTGGACTTCGCCCTGGTGTGCCTGCTGGGCTTCATCATCGGCGTGACGCTGATCATCCCGATCGGCGGCGCCGACATGCCGGTGGTGGTGTCGATGCTCAACAGCTACTCCGGCTGGGCGGCGGCGGGCATCGGCTTTTCGCTCAACAACAGCATGCTGATCATTGCCGGCTCGCTGGTGGGCAGCTCGGGCGCGATCCTGAGCTACATCATGTGCAAGGCCATGAACCGCTCGTTCTTCAGCGTCATTCTGGGCGGCTTCGGGGGTGAGGCGGTCACGGCGGGCGGCGCGCAGGAGCAGCGCCCGGTCAAGAGCGGCAGCGCCGACGACGCCGCCTTCATGCTCGGCAACGCCGACAGCGTGATCATCGTGCCGGGCTATGGCCTGGCGGTGGCGCACGCCCAGCATGCGGTCAAGGAGCTGGTCGACAAGCTCACCGACAAGGGCATCGACGTCAAGTACGCCATCCACCCGGTGGCCGGCCGCATGCCGGGCCACATGAACGTGCTGCTGGCCGAGGCCGAGGTGCCCTACGATCAGGTGTTTGAGATGGAAGACATCAACGCCGAGTTCGGCCAGGCCGATGTGGCGATCATCCTGGGGGCCAACGACGTGGTGAATCCTGCGGCTCACGTGAAGGGTTCGCCCATTTATGGCATGCCCATTCTCGAGGCCTACAAGGCCAAAACCGTGATCGTGAACAAGCGCTCGATGGCCAGCGGCTACGCCGGCCTCGATAACGAGCTGTTTTACATGGACAAAACCATGATGGTTTTCGGTGACGCCAAGAAGGTCGTCGAAGACATGGTTAAAGCGGTGGAGTGATCTGTGCGCCAGCAGCGGATGCTGGCGCCGGCGCCGATGCGGCAGCCTCGGCGGCTGGGGCTGCCGTGGTGGGGGGCAGGAGGGGCACTGGGCACCCCAGGCCCTGTCTCAAACCCTTGAGATAAGCGCGCCTCACGCCACCTGCCACGATGGCTGCAGCGATTTGTTTGCTGTGTTTTTCGGCGCCGGTGAGTTTGCGCAACCAACTGCGAAAAGGCACAAACCCTTCCATCGTGCGCCGCACTGCGCCCACGCCGTAGTTCTCGGCCAGATCGGTGCCGCGCTCAAGCAGGCTCGGTTTGTCTTTGCTGCCTGGGTCGTCAAAATCTGCGCCCAATGCAGCATCAAGCAAGCTGATTTCGCCTTGCACACTGGTGCAATCCAGCACGCTGGGCACCTTATAGGCGCCCTCATCCCGAGCCCGTAGCAACACGGGGGGGATTTTTTGTTGCACCACATTGAGATCGCTCAGCGGGGTGATCGCCGCTTGCCCGACACGATCGGTAACGTCGCTGTCTGACGATACGGGTTCAACCTCAACCACTGCTGGCACCGAGGGCAGCTCAGGAGTTTTTGGGGTGCTCTCGCAGCCCGCCAGCGCCACCGTCAAGCAAAGAGATGCGTGAGCAGCGGCGCGAGCTGGGCGGCTGGTGCAAAGACGGCGTGCGATCACTTCGAGGTGAGCTGCGCTTGGTTGATCAACGAGGTTTGCTTGGCGATCACCGAATCCTTGAAGCCATAAACGGCGGGTGTATCTACAGCCGTTGCCGAGATGTTGCCGATGTAGCCTGCCGCACGGGTGCCGGTGAAGAAGCCCTGGGCGCGTATGTCAACGATGGCGCCATTGGTTTCGATACGCTGTGCGCCGTTGGTGCTGAAGTTGCTGCCCTGGATCACGCCGTTGTAGGTGTAGGTGGCGCCAACCAGCGAGTTCTGCACCGATTGCGTGGCCGTGCCGGCGCCAAAATTGGCGGTCATTGAGAAGGCATAACCCTTGTTGAGGGTGGCCCCCGAGTAGTTGCCAATGAAATTGCCGTTGCGCAACTCGGCCATCTGCGAATCGCTGGTGCGAATACCGACGGCACCCACGATGTCGGTGAATTCGGCTGCTTGGGCTTCAGCGTTTCCGCCGTTGATGTACTCCATCAAAAACGCCCAGGCTTGCATCTCGTTTTGCTCGCTCAGGGTAAAGGTGTCGGTGTTCGACCAGAGGTACCGGGTGCCGTCGGCAGAGATGTGAGTGGTGCCGTAGGATTGATTCAGCAACAAATCACCACTGGCGCTCAGGGGCACAGAGGCGCTGTCGAGGTGCGGTGTGAACAGTGCAGACACCGTCAGGGGCAGGTCGGTCTTGGTGTCGATTTCGGTCGAGCGCGTAGCGCTTACCAGGGCACTGTGGGTGCCTTCCATCGACTCGGTGTCCCACTCGAGCGCTGTAAAGGTCGCAAAGCCTTCAAGCGTATTGCTGCTCGGCTCATCTGGCGGAATCACCGGATCAATCGGGCGGTAGAGGTTGGAGATATCGCTGCCAAAACGAGGCAGCCCGGCAGGGTTACCGGCCGCCGGCGCTTCAAACTGATCCCACGGCCCCCAGCTGCCGACACTGTCTTGTGCGATGGTGACGTCGCCATACAGCCTGACCTGCTGCATCTGCTCAGGCGTGGCGGCCTGAGCGGTGCCGAAGCTCACCACGAGGCCGGCTGCCAGGGTGATGGCGCGAAGGGTGGGGGCAAAGGTGCTGCGCATGATGAACTCCTTGGTGGTCATGCAATAAAACGTTGGAGGCGAATTGGGGGATCAGTAGCTGCGGCCCAGCGAGGTGACGAACAGCGTGCGGCGGTAGTCGTACAAGCCGACGTTGGCGCCGTTGCGGATGTAGGTGACGCTGTTGGCCCATTGCCACTTTTCGAGCCAACCGCTCTGGAATCGGTGGTTGGCGCCCAGCTCGATGCGGTTTTCGTTTTCGTGGCGGTTGAGGTCGTAAATCGGCTCGGGGCCTTTGAACTCAGAGTGACGATAAGACACGCGCCCGAAAAGGTCGCCGCCGTTCCAGGCGGTCCAGTGCACACCCAGGAAGGGCTCGAACGAGTTGTTGCTGAAGCGGATTTCGCGTGCACGCTCCACCGAGAAGCGCACGCCTCCTTGCACGGCCAAGGCATTGCCAAACGAGAGGTGGCCGTAGCTCAGGCCGATGGAGTGATAGCGGCTGTTGCGCCCGTCGTCGATGTCGCGGCTGTATTGGCGGCGAACGAATTGCAGATCGATACCGAACTCGCCTTGTGCCACTTGCCAGGTTGCCGAGGGGCTGACCGACCAGTAATTGCCCAGCTCTTCGCCGCCCAGGCGCAGGTGATCGAGCTGAAAGTTGAGGTTGGCGCGCCAACCGTTTTTAGAGATCAGGCCCGGGCCGGTGGCCAGGGTGGCGACGCCCAGGTTGTAATCTTTTTCGTCGGCGTAGCTGCGCTGGTAGAGGCTGCCCGATGATGTCCAGAGCAGACGCGAGGTCGATTGCCCCAGGCGCACGGGGGCGTTGCTTTGCCAGGTGTGCGTGAGGCCGGCCTGCAGATCGGTGCCCCAATCAGAGCGGGCGCGGCCCGACGAATCGAGCACGAATCCAAAAGGCAGCAGCGAGCTGGTGGGGCCGGCGGTGACGTTGCTGTCGAACACCATGCCCGCCATGCCCGAAAACTCAAACTTGTTGGGCTGGCCAAAAGACGCTTTTTCGTCGAGATCGAGCTGCGTGATGAAGGATTGCACCGACAGACGCACGTTTTCGGGCGTTTTGGGGTCGGCCAGCACCTGCTGGGCTTGTTCGCGGGCCTTGGCAAATTCGAGCGTGCGGTAGTAGGCAACGGCCAGCTCGAGCCGCGCGCGGTTGAGCGTGGGGTTGGCCTGCAGCAGGCTTTCGAGGGTTTCGATGGCGGCGTAGGGCTGGCCGGTTTCGCGCTGATACAGCCCGTGGCGGTATTGATCGTCGACCGCAGACGCGCTTTGTTGCGCGTGGGCAACGATCGGGCACAACGCAGCGATGGCCATGGCCACGGCCATGTGCAGGGGGGCGACGCGAAGCGGTGCGGACATCATCGAAAAGTACTCCAAACAAGGTAAGCCGAGGGGCCTGGCCTTCCGCCCGTTGGGGGCGGTACCGCTTGCGGCGAGGCATCAGCTGGATCTAACGAATACTTACAACTCTGATTGTGGACTTTTCACGCCTGTAAGGCGAGCGCCGGCGGCACCAAATTAGGGGGGCGCGCACCGCAGTTGCGGGGGCGATGTTGCGAACCGGCTGGCGCGAAGGCTGTCGCTGGGTTTGCCCGCGTGCGGTGTGCAGGGGGCGGCCACAGAATCGTCACGGTTTGCGCCAGCCGCATAGCAAAACCGATTTGCAGGAGACACGATGAACGCATCCACGATGGCGCCCACAACGTCGGGCAAGGTGTGGCTCAAGAGCTATCCGCCGGGCGTGCCGCACGAGATCGATCCGGATCAGGTGCCGTCGCTGTTGCAGCTCATGGCCGATGGCATGCACAAGTTTCGTGATCGTGCGGCTTACAAATTTATGGGCAGATCGATCACGTTTGGCGAGGTAGACGCTTTGAGCCGGCGCTTTGCGGCTTATCTGCAAAGCCTTGGGTTGATGCCGGGCGATCGGGTGGCGATCATGATGCCTAACGTGTTGCAGTATCCGGTGGCAGTGGCTGGGGCGTTGCGGGCAGGGTGTGTGGTGGTGAATGTGAACCCGCTGTATACGGCGCGTGAGCTCGAGCACCAGCTCAAGGATTCGGGCGCGAAGGCTATCGTGATCATCGAAAACTTTGCTGCCACGCTGCAGCAGGTGATCGAGCGCACGGCGGTGCAGCATGTGGTGCTGGCGGCAGTGGGCGACATGCTGGGGCTGATCAAGGGCGCGCTGGTGAACCATGTGGTGCGCCGCGTTAAAAAAATGGTGCCGCCTTTTGTGTTGCCGCAGGCGGTGCCTTTTAACCGCGCCGTGGCGCTGGGTGCGCGTGCGGGCTGGCGTGAGCCGGTGGTGCGCAACACCGATCTGGCGGTGCTGCAATACACCGGCGGCACCACGGGCGTGAGCAAGGGGGCGATGCTCACGCACCGCAATATCGTGTCGAACATTCTGCAGGCCGAGGCCTGGAACGACATCTTGTGGTCGCAGCTTGAGCGCAGTGAGCAGCCGGTGATGATTTGTGCGTTGCCGCTGTATCACATCTTTGGCTTTACGGCCTGCATGATGCTCAACATGCGCCTGGGTGGTTGCAATGTGCTCATCATCAATCCGCGCGACATTCCGGCCTTGCTCAAAGATTTGGCGCGACAGCCGTTTCACAGCTTTCCGGGCGTGAACACGTTGTTCAACGCCATGGTGCATCACCCTGATTTTGGCAAGGTGGATTGGAGCCAGCTGCGCGTAACGGTGGGCGGGGGCATGGCGGTGCAGCATCACACGGCGCAGCTGTGGCGCGATAAAACCCGCTCGGTGATTTGTGAGGGCTATGGGTTGTCTGAAACGTCGCCCACGGTAACGTGCAACATCCCGACAAGCACCGAGTTCAGCGGCACCATCGGCTTGCCTGTGCCTTCCACCGAGGTGCGCATCCTCGACGACGATGGGCGCGAGGTGCCGTTGGGCTCGCCAGGCGAGATCAGCGTGCGCGGTCCGCAGGTGATGTCCGGCTACTGGCAACGGCCCGAAGAAACCGCCAAGGTGATGACGGCAGAGGGCTTCTTTCGCACCGGCGATATCGGGGTGATGGATGAGCGCGGCTTTGTGCGCATCGTTGATCGCAAGAAAGACATGATTTTGGTGTCGGGCTTCAATGTGTATCCCAACGAGATCGAAGATGTGCTCACGCAGATGCCGGGCATTCTTGAAGCTGCGGCAGTGGGCATGGCCGACGATAAATCGGGCGAGGCTGTGAAGCTTGTGCTGGTGCGCGAAAACGCCGCCTCGGGCGCCCCCAGCGAGGCAGAGGTGCGCGCCTACTGCGAGGTTAACCTCACGGGCTACAAGCGGCCTAAGGTGGTTGAGTTTCGTGCCGAGCTGCCCAAAACGCCGGTGGGCAAGATTTTGCGCCGCGAGTTGCGCGAGCCGACGCCCCAATAGCGGCTGGGAGCCCCGTTTGGGCGCCGGCCGTGCTGGCTACACTGCCCGCAAGCCGCGCATGGTGCCGGCGGCCAAGGAGCAGGGTATGCGTGGGGGCGGGTGGAGACGTTGCAGCAGCGCTGCGGAGGCTACATGGGGCGCGTAGCCATTGTGTCGGCCATGCACGATGAGCTGAGCGCCGTGCTGCAGGCCATGCCCGATGAGGCGCCGCAGCGTCGCGCGGGGCGCGAATTTTGGTGCGGGCATCTTGATGGCCACGAGGTGGTGGCGGTGCTCTCGGGCATCGGCAAAGTGGCTGCAGCCACCACGGCCACGTTGTTGCTCACCGAATTTGCGGTGGATCGCATCATCTTCACCGGTGCTGCCGGGGGGCTGGGCGAGCATGTGCGTGTGGGCGATGTGGTGGTGGCCGAGGGCCTGACGCAACACGATATGGATGCCTCGCCGCTGTTTGCGCGCTTTGAGGTGCCGCTCACCGGCCTGAGCCGTTTTGCGCCCGATGCCGCGCTCACCGAGGTGCTCACGCGCGCTGCGCAGGCTGTGCTGGCCGAGGCGGCAACGGGCGAAGCGGCTTGCGCGCCGCTGGATGGCGCGCGGCTGCAGGCGTTTGGCATTCAGGCGCCGCGCGTGCACCGCGGGCTGATCCTCAGTGGCGATCGGTTTGTGTCGACGCAAGACGAATCCGACGCCTTGCGTGCGGCGCTGCCCGAGGCGCTGGCCGTTGAGATGGAGGGGGCGGCGCTGGCACAGGTCTGCCACGATTTTGGTGTGCCTTTTGCCGTGGTGCGCACGGTGTCGGATCGCGCCGACGATGCTGCGCACGTTGATTTCAACCGCTTTATGGCCGAGGTGGCTGCGCACTACTCGCTGGCCATCGTGCGGCGAGCGTTGCGGTTGTTGGCGGGGGTGCCGCGCTAGCGGCGCGCCACGGCGCGATCCAGCCACTGGCCGATGTCGGCGAGCACCTCGGCGCGTTCGGGTTCGTTGAGGATCTCGTGATAAAGCGCCGGATAGCGCTGCGCCGTGAGCCACTCGCGCGGCGCAGCGGCGGCCAGCCGATCACTGCCGGCTGGGGCAACGCAGCGGTCGCTGCCGGCATACACCAGCAGCGTGGGCACATGCCATTGCGTCGCGTGTGCGAGCACCGTGCGGCCACTGTCGATCATGAACAGCGCCAGGCGAGGCGTGATGCGATCGTGCACCAGCGGATCAGCGTCGTATTTGGCCACTTCGGCGGCATCGCGCGACACCCAGGCCGATTTGAGCCCGCTCGACACGGCCAGATCGGGCGCCAGCGGGCCGCACACCGCCAGCAGCAAACGCTGCAACGCATTGGGGGCGACATCCAGCGCGGGCGACGACAGCACATAGCCCTCGACCGCACGCGCCCAGGGGGCATCTTCGAGGCCCATTTGGCCCAGTGCAAAACGGGCGGCGGTGACGCCCCCCATGCTGTGTGCGAGCACCACCAACGGGCCGTGGGGCAGACGCTGGCGCGCCAGATCGATGGCCGCAGCCAGATCGTGCAGCAGATCATCGGGATGCTGCAGCCGCCCGCGCTTGCCGGGCGAGCGTCCGTGGCCACGGTGGTCGTAGCCGGCCACAGCCCAGCCCTGCTGGTTGAGCGCATCGACCACATGCAGATAGCGCCCGATGTGCTCGCCATGGCCGTGCACGATGAGCACCGTGCCGCGCGCATCGTCGACCGGCCATTCGCGCCAATACAGGCGCAGGCCATCACGGGTGGTGAGGGTCGGCTGAGGTGTCATGGGCAGGCCCAGGCGTTGCGTTGTTGATCGAGGTGCGGACGCAGCCAGCCCAGGCCGTGGCGGGTGGCCTCGGGCTCGCCGTGTCGGCGTGGTTGGTATTCGCAGCCGATCCAGCCGGTGTAGCCCAGCTGATCGATCAAATCAAAAACGGCTGGGTAATCGATCAGCCCGCTCTCGGGCTCATGCCGGCCCGGCACGCCCGCCACTTGCATGTGGCCGATGCGGCTGGGGCCGCGCTGAGGATGCAGGGCCCCGCTGATCCAGCTCATCACCTCGCCCTCGACCATCTGGCAGTGATACAGATCCATCTGCACCACCAAATTGGGTGCGCCGATTTCGGCCACCAAGCGATGGGCGTCAGCCTGCCGCGTCAACAGATAGCGCGGCATATCTACCGGATTGATGGGCTCGATGAGCACTTGCACCTGTGCGGCGGCGGCTTGCTCGGCGGCCCAGGCCAGGTTGCGGCGGTAAACGCCCCACTGCCGATCGGCCTCGGCAGGGTTGTGCAGCAGCCCGGCCATCACGTGGATGCGTGAGCAACCTAACGTGTGGGCGCACTCAAGCGCTTCGCCGATGCTGCTGCGAAATTCGTCTTCGCGCCCGGGCAATGCCGCCAGCCCTCGCTCGCCTGCAGCCCAATTGCCCGGCGGCGCATTGAACAGCACCCAGCACAGCCCTTGATCGTCGAGCCGGGCGCGCAGCTCGCGGGCCGGGTGCTCG
Source organism: uncultured Aquabacterium sp. (assembly GCA_964618825.1). GTDB lineage: Bacteria > Pseudomonadota > Gammaproteobacteria > Burkholderiales > Burkholderiaceae_C > Aquabacterium. The sequence goes on along the minus strand of CAZUCW010000023.1, from coordinate 22,552 downwards.
TGGGGAAACAGCAGTTCGATGCCATCAAAGCCATCGCGCGCGGCTGCCGCAAAACGATCAGGCAGGGGGTGTTCGGTGTAGAGCCAACTCAAATTCGCGGCAAAACGGGGCATGACGTGAGAAGCGACAACAGGAACAACTTGCGACGCAACAGGGTAGCCCATCCCCTCGTGGCATGCATGGGTAACATGCCTAGGCTGAAGCGGCAGGCGCCCCCTCGAATGGGCGGTGCTGCACCTTAAAAAAGCCCTCATCTTGCGAGACCGCAATCCACGCATCCCCATGAACACGAACACCCGACTCTCTGCCTTCGATCGCTGGCTCGTGGCCGCCGACAACGCTTTGCGCACCGTTACGGGGGTGCACGCCGCCGCGCGGCCTTGCCCGCAGGCGCTTGATGAGAGCGCCATGCTCGACGATGCGCAAAAGCGCGAAGCCGCTGCGCTGATGCGCGTCAACCACGTGGGCGAGGTGTGCGCTCAGGCGCTGTATCACGCGCAGGCGCTGGCTACGCGCAACCCCGCTTTGCACGCGCACTTTGAGGCCGCCGCGCGCGATGAAACCGACCATCTGGCCTGGACGAAACAGCGCGTGGGCGAGTTGGGCGGGCGGTTGAGCTTGCTCAACCCATTGTGGTACGCCGGCGCTTTTGCCATCGGCCTGGCGGCAGGGCGTGCGGGCGACCGTTGGAGTTTGGGTTTTGTCGTCGAAACCGAACGCCAGGTTGAGCAGCATCTTGATGCCCACCTCGCGCGGCTGCCTCAGGGTGATGCCGCCTCGCGCGCTATCGTGCGCCAGATGCGCGACGACGAAGTGCGCCATGCTCGCGAAGCTGAACGCGCCGGGGGGGTTGAGTTGCCCGCGCCCGTGCGAGGCCTGATGCGCGTTGCCGCCAAGGTGATGACGACCACCGCGCACTACCTCTGATCAGGCGGCAACGATCTCGAAGCCTGTGGTGATCTCGGCTGTCTTGCCCAGCATGATGGTGGCCGAGCAATATTTGTCGTGCGACATCTGCACCGCACGCTGCACGGCGGCTTCGGGCAGGTTGATGCCCGTTACCACGAAATGCATGTGGATCTTGGTGAACACCTTGGGATCGGTGTCGGCGCGCTCAGCCGTGAGCTTGATTTGGCAGCCGCGCACATCGTGGCGGCCACGCTTGAGGATCAGCACCACATCGTAGGCCGTGCAGCCCCCGGCGCCGGCGAGCACGGTTTCCATTGGGCGCGGGGCCAGATTGCGCCCGCCGCCGTCGATGGCGCCGTCCATGGCGATGAGGTGGCCGCTGCCGGTTTCAGCCACAAAGGCCATGCCCGAGGCGGGCATCCAGTTGATCGTGCATTCCATATCGAATCTCAAGAATTTCAAAGGGGTGGCGAGGCCGGGATCGCGATTGTGCCGCGCAGCAGCGACGTGATAAATCTCACGCTGCGGGTGCGCAAGCCAATAAGGGGTATGGTGAAAACCCTTGATTGCGGCATACAATTCGACACATCGCAGGCGACGGCGGTCGTCGTGCGTGGTGGCTCAGGCCACTTCATGTTTGTCTCCTCCACCCTCCTCTATAGGTGGATTTCAACCCGGAGCTCGCAAGGGCTTCGGGTTTTTTTCTGCCTGCAGCGTGGCGCTGGCAGGGGTGGCGCAAGCGGTCTTTTATGATCGATTTTTGGCATGGCCGCCCTGATGGCGATGCCGCTTGTGTTTTGCAGGAGAAACCACCATGCCCCGCGCCGTGTCGGCCACGCCGTCCGCGAAGAAAAAATCCTCCGCCCAACGCTCGGCGGTCCGGGCTTCGGCCTCGCGCACCGGGCGTCCTCTGGGGCTGCTCGATTACCTGCAAAAGATTCTCACCGCGCGGGTGTACGACGCGGCGATCGAATCCGATCTCACGCAGGCCAAAAACCTCTCGGCGCGGCTCGATAACGCGGTGTGGCTCAAGCGCGAAGATCAGCAGCCGGTGTTCAGCTTCAAGTTGCGTGGGGCCTACAACAAACTGGCGCAGCTCACCCCGGCTCAGCTCACGCGCGGCGTGATTTGCGCCTCGGCTGGCAATCATGCCCAGGGCGTGGCGCTGGGCGCGCGCCGGCTGAGGTGTCGCGCCGTGATCGTGATGCCGGTTACCACGCCGTCGGTCAAGATCGATGCGGTGAAGGCGCTGGGCGGCGAGGTGGTGCTGCACGGCGAAAGTTATTCAGACGCCTATGCCCACGCGCTCAAACTCGAGCGTGAGGGCGGGTTGGTGTTTGTGCATCCGTTTGACGACCCCGATGTGATCGCGGGGCAGGGCACCGTGGCCATGGAGATCTTGCGCCAGCACCAGGGACCGATCGATGCGATCTTTGTGGCCATCGGCGGCGGGGGGCTGATTTCGGGCGTGGCGGCTTACGTTAAAGCGGTGCGCCCCGAGATCAAGGTGATCGGTGTGCAGATGGTCGATTCGGACGCCATGCTGCGTTCGGTGAAGGCACGCAAACGCGTCACGCTCAACGATGTGGGGCTGTTCTCAGATGGCACCGCCGTTAAAACCGTGGGGCAAGAAACGCTGCGTTTGGTGCGGCAATACGTTGATGATTTTGTGGTGGTCGACACCGACGCCGTGTGTGCGGCCATCAAAGACATCTACCAGGATACGCGTGGCATCGTTGAGCCGGCTGGGGCGCTGGGGGTGGCGGCGATCAAGCAATATGTGCAGCGCCACAAGAGCCACGGCAAGACGTTTGTGTCGATCACGTGCGGCGCCAACATGAATTTCGATCGGCTGCGCTTTGTGGCCGAGCGCGCCGAGATGGGCGAGCAGCGCGAGGCGCTGTTTGCGGTGACGATTCCTGAAGAGCGCGGTTCGTTCAAGCGCTTTTGCGAGCTTTTGGGCCCGCGCAGCGTTACCGAGTTCAACTACCGCATCTCAGACGCCAGCCGCGCGCATATTTTTGTGGGGCTCACCACGATCGAGCGCGGCGAATCGAGCCGCATTGCGCAGCATTTTGAACGCCAAGGCTTTGCCACGGTTGATCTCACACACGATGAGCTGGCCAAAACGCACATCCGCCACATGGTGGGTGGGCGCTCAGAGCTGGCGCACGATGAGCGGTTGTTCAGCTTTACTTTCCCTGAGCGGCCCGGGGCGCTGATCACCTTTTTGAGCCGCATGCATCCGAGCTGGAACATCAGCCTCTTTCACTATCGCAACCAGGGCGCTGATTACGGGCGCATTCTCGTGGGCATTCAGGTGCCGCGCGCCGAAGGGGCGGCGCTGCGCGAGTTTCTCGATGGGTTGGGCTACACCTACGTCGACGAAACCCGCAATCCGGTGTATCGGCTGTTTTTGCGTTGAGATGGTGCGGCGGCGTCGGGCGCTGAAATAAGGGGTTACAACCCGCTTCCCTCAAGTGCGGGAAGGCGGGAATAGTCCGTGTTGACGCGGGGCGACCCCCGTTCACAATGTTTCTCGGCTCCATCCCCCGCTCCCCTTTTCGACTCTTCAATCGTGCCGATATGTCTGCCGTGCAAAGCTCGTTGATCCATCCCACCGCTCATCCTGGGCTGGAGCGCGCTTTGCGCGAGAAGCTGCTGCGACGCAGTGAAACGGTCGGCAGCCTGGGCGAGCTTGAGCCGCTGGCGGTGCGGCTGGGCCTGATCCAGGGCAATCTCAAACCCCGGTTGATGCAGCCACAGATGCTGGTGTTTGCGGGCGATCATGGGTTGGTGGTTGATCGCATCCTGCCGCCCTCTCGCTCGACCGCCACGCAGGTGCGTGAGCTGCTGGGGGGGCGCTTGCCGCTGCCCGTGTTCGCGCGTATTCAGGGCGTTGAGCTCTCGGTGGTGGATGCCGGTGTGGCCGAGGCGATTGAGCCGCACGCTGGTTTGCTGGCACGCAAGATCGCGCACGGCACGCGCAACTGCCGCGTCGGGCCGGCCATGATGTTGGCGCAGGCGCATGCGGCCATCAAGGCGGGCATGGAGATCGCCGATACCCTGCCGGGCAACGTGTTGGCCTGTGCGGGGGTGGGTGAGGGCGCCTTTGAAAGCGCTGCGCTGGTGATCTCGCGTTTGGCACATGGGCGGCTGTCGTTGCGGCAGCTGTTGGCTACGCCGACATTGCTGGCGCAGCAAGATCTGTCGCGCCAGCTGGTGGTGTTGCAGGGGGCGCAAGGCCGGCATCGCGGGCTCACCGATCCGGTTGAGGTGATGGCGGCGTTTGGGGGTTACGAGGTGGCGATGATGGTGGGCGCCATTTTGGTGGCGGCGGGCAAGCGGCATCTCATCGTGATCGACGGCCTGCCGGCTTGTGCGGCGCTGCTGGTGGCTTCGCGCATCGCACCAGCGGTGATGGATTACGTTGTGTTTGGCCGCAGCCACCCGCACCCGGGGCTTACGGCCACGCTCGATCTGTTTGAGGCCACGGCCTTGCTTGAGCTGGGCATGTCGAGCACCGACGGCACCGGCGCCGTGCTGGCGTGGCCGCTCATTCACAGCGCTTCGGCCTTGCTCACCGATGTGGCCGAAGGCGAGGCGGCGGGCTCAACATTTCCCTCTGATCTGGTTGAAATGAGCCCCGATCTGGATGCCGGCTATGGGCTGGCCACCGACGATGAGGGCAGTGAGCGATCCGCCTCGCCCGGAGCGATTTACACCGAAGCCTGATCAGCGTTGTTCGGGGGGCACCGGGGCGTCTGCAGGCAGGGTGGCCGGCTGGATCGGCATCCCGGGGGGTGGGCTGCCGGTTGCCGCGTGTGCCGGGGTGTGGATCAGCGATGGCGGGCTGGGCAGGCTGCCCGTGTTGGGTGGCGGCAGGCTCGGCGCGCTCAGGGTGCCCGCCGAGGGGCCGTTGGCCGGGCCGATCGACACGCCACGCTGCGTGATGCTTTGCAGCACGAGGTTGTGATCAAGTGGAGCACCCACGGCAAAGGCGCGCGGCGGTTTGCCATCAACGGCGATCAGCGCCACACCATCACGGGCATCGGTATCGCGCGGGGCGATCACGCCGATCAATCGAAAGCGGCTGATGAGCGCGGGCTCGATGCTGGCCGCCGATTTGGCCGGGGCCGGAAAGAGCCGCAGGATGTCGCCGCGCGCGGCCTGCTCCATCGACACGGGCAGGGTTTGGGCGGGCGCAGCGGCGGGGCGGGCCAGCAACCGCGTGGCCCAAAACACCACACTGGCGGCCACGGCGGCCCACACCAGGAAAGCAGCAAGACGTGAGACCATAGCGGCCCATTATGATGGATGCGAACCGGGCTCGAGCCCGCGAACACCCGTGGTTGCCGCCCCTTGATTCGCGTGATCGCGCGGGGGCGGTCGGCACCTATCCTTGCGGCTGTTTTGTTGGCCCGATCTTCTGCTGAACCTTTCTCTGAGAGACATCCACGATGCCTGCTTCATTGCCTTTTCGCCACCGTCGTCCGCTGCGCGTTTTGCTGGTGCGTGGCTTTACCCTGATCGAGCTGATGGTTGTGCTGGTGATCATCGGTTTGCTGGCGGCGTTGATCGTGCCCAATGTGCTCGATCGTGCCGAAGATGCGCGCGTTACGGCGGCCAAAACCGACGTGAACAACGTGATGCAGGCGCTCAAGCTCTATAAGCTCGACAACTTGCGCTATCCCACCGCGCAGCAAGGGCTCAAGGCGCTGGTGGCCAAACCCACCGAGGGGCCGACGCCACCCAACTGGCGGCCGTATCTCGAAAAGCTGCCCGCCGATCCGTGGCGCAATCCGTATCAATACGTCAACCCGGGCGTTAAAGGCGAGATCGATGTGTTCAGCATGGGCGCCGATGGGCAGCCGGGTGGCGAAGGCCGTGATGCCGATATCGGCTCGTGGCAGTAATGGGCATTGCAGCGCGGGCCTGTGTGGGCGCCCGCGCGGGCGATTGATTGAGCGGGATCGCGCTGCGTCGGCGTGGGGCGCTGCGCGCGGTTTTACGCTGCTTGAGTTGCTGCTGGTGGTGGCGTTGATTGCCGTGGTGAGCTCGGTGGCGGCGCTGGCTTTGCGAGATCCGAATGAGGCGCGACTCGAGCGCGAGGCCGTGCGGCTGGCAGCGTTGCTTGAGTCGGCCCGTGCCGAATCCCGCGCTTTGGGTGTGGCCGTAACGTGGCTGCCGCGGCCAACGCAAACGCGCTCGGGGCAGCTCGATTTCAATTTTGTGGGGTTGCCTGAGCGGCTGGCTCCGCCGCGCCACTGGCTCGAGCCGGGGGTTGAGGTTGAAGTGGCCAACGCCACGGCGGCGATGCCGGGCATCGTCCTCGGGCCCGAACCCTTGATCGGGCCACAACGCATCACCTTGCGCGCCGATGATCGCCGTGTGACGCTGGTGTCCGATGGCCTGGGGCCGTTTGTGATCGACGCCACCAGGGAGGCGCCATGAGTGCGGCGCGCCAGGCGGCACAGCACGGCGCTGCCCATCCAGGTGGGCAGCGTGGGCTGACGTTGATCGAGGTGCTGGTGGCGCTGGCGGTCGTGGCGATCACCCTCACGGCGGGCATCAAGGCTGCGGGGTCGATGACGGCCAGCGCGCAGCGGCTCGAAGAGGTAACCGTGGCGCAGTGGCGCGCCGACAACCAGCTCGTGGGGCTGCGGCTGGCGCGGGCGTTTCCGGGGGTGGGTGAGAGCACGTTTGTGTGCCAGCAGCTGGGGCGGCGTTTTAAGGGGGTGATGACGGTGCGCCCCACGCCGAATCCGAATTTCAGGCGGGTGGATGCCAAGGTGCTCGATGCGGGCGGGCACACGATCTACAGCCTCACCACGATCTTGCCGAGGTATTAAAGCGATGCGTGCGGCTCGGGGCTTTACGCTGGTTGAGGTGTTGGTGGCGTTGCTGATCTTGTCGATCATGGCGGCCATGGCCTGGGCGGGTGTGGACAGCCTGCTGCGCTCGCGCGAGGTGGCCGAGCGGCATCTGGCTTCGGCGCTGCGGGTGCAGGCCACGCTGGCGCAGTTTGAGGCCGATATGTCGGCGGTGATCGATACCTTGTCGGTGCCGCCGCTGGTGTTTGATGGGGCCACGCTGCGGCTCACGCGCGCGTCGGGCGGTGGTGTGCAGCTGGTGGCATGGTCGTTGCGCCAGGGGCGTTGGCAGCGCTGGGCCAGCCCGGCGGTGACGCAGGCCAGCGATCTGAGCGAGATCTGGCTGCGTTCGATGCAGTTGCTGGGCAATGAGCCGGCACAGGTTTCTACCCTGAGCGGCATCAGCGAGTGGCAGTTTTACACCTTTCGCAGCGGCGGCTGGAGCAACGCGCAATCCACCGGCGATGTGCTGGGCAGCAGCGGAGCGCCTGCCGAGGCAAATGCTGCGGCAGCGGCTGCCGCAGCGGCGGCGGGCTTGTCGGGCTTGAGTGGGGTGCCCGGGGCCAGCGGTGCGCCAGCCACCATTGCACGCACTGCGTTGCCCACTGGCGTGCGGGTGCAGTTGTCGTTTGCGCCTGAGGGCGGCAGCGGGTTGAGTGGATCGCTGATACGCGATTTCATGATGCCGCCGCAGATGCAATGAGCCAGCCGATCATGATGTTGCATAGGTTTTTGCGCCATCCACCCAGAGTGTCTCGAGCGGCGGCGGGCCGAGGGCGGGCTCGGCGTTATGCGCAACGCGGCGCGGCGCTGCTCACGGCGATGGTGATCGTGGTGTTGGTGACAACCATGGCATCGGCGATGGTGTGGCAGCAGTGGCGTGCCGTGCAGATCGAAACCAGCGAGCGGGCACGATCACAGGCGTTTTGGGTGCTCAACGGCGCACTGGATTGGGCGCGGCTGATCTTGCGCGAAGACGTGCGCAGCAACAGCGGTGTCGATCACCTCGGTGAGCCGTGGGCCACGCCGTTGGCCGAAGCGCGGCTGTCGAGCTTTTTGGCCGTCGATCGCGAGAACACCGACGACGCTCCCGATGCCTTTCTCTCGGGCGGCATTGTTGATGTGCAGGCGCGCTACAACTTGCGCAACCTCATCGATCAGGGGCGTGTGCAGCCCGATGAGCTCAAGGCGCTGCAGCGTTTGTGTGAATCGGTTGGCGTGCCGGCCTCGATTGCATCGGGTGTGGCCGAAGGGCTGCGGCAGGCCCTGATCGGGGTGGATTTGTCGGGCAGCGTGCCTGGCGCTCAGGGGGCTGCCGGCGCCAACGATGCGCCGTTGAGCGAGAACCCACCGTTGGTGCCGACATCGATCGATCATCTTGCGTGGCTGGGGGTGGATGCGGCCACGCTGAACCGGCTGCGCCCGTATCTCACGATCTTGCCGCAGCCCACGCCGGTGAACGTCAACACGGCGCCCAAAGAGGTGATTGCGGCGGTGGTGGATGGGCTGGATCTGGGTAGCGCCGAGCGGCTGGTGCAGCGGCGTTTGCGCAATCCGTTCAACACCCTCGATGAGATCGTGAACGCGCTGGGCGGCAAGGGGGTCGATGCGCGTCGGCTCGGGGTGAGCTCTAGTTACTTTGAGGTGCAAGGTCGGCTACGGTTCGAAGATCGGGTGCTTGAACAGCGCTATTTGGTCGAACGCCGTGGGCAAGAGGTGGTTACGCTGCGCCAGGAGCGCCTGTCCAGCCTGGAGTAAACCTTTGTCAGACACCCTTTCGAGCCCGCGTGCGGCTTCTTGCGGCTCCTACAATGCGTCGACTCCCCGCTGGCCTGGGTGTGCGGCGCATAAAACACTCGGCTTCGATGACACCAGCAGGGCCCGCCAGACCCCCTTGGGGCGGCTGCAAGGGCACCACACGGCATGACGATTCTGATCCTTCAACTGCCTGCGCGCCCACGGCATGCAGCGCAACCCCCCGATGCTTCGGCCTCCTTGGCTTCGTCTGCCGAGGGCGGCGACGCGAGCCGGCTGCGTCCGCGTGTTGAATACGAGTTCGTGCTCACGCAAGACGGCACACAGGCGCTGCGGCAGGGCTCGAGCGCGCCGGGTTTGTTTCCGCGCGCGGATTCGGTGGTGGCGGTGCTGCCTGCTGCCGATGTGAGCTGGCATCGTCTCACCTGCCCTAAGGCGCCGGCTTCGCGCTTGCGTGCCGCGCTGGCCGGGGTGCTCGAAGAAGCGCTGCTCGACGAGCCCACCCAGGTGCATCTGGCGCTGGCGCCGCAAAGCCAGGCTGGTGCCGATACCTGGGTGGCCGCTTGCGATCACGCCTGGCTGGCACAGCAGTTGGCGGCGCTCGACAAAGAAGGCGTGCGTGTGGATCGCGTGGTGCCGGCGGTGTGGCCCGATGATCCCCCTGCCGGGTATTTCTGGCCGGCCAGCAGTGCCAGCGATGGCGATGAATCGCACGCGGCGATGTTCACATGGTCGACGCGTGAAGGCGTGGCCTCGTGGCCGGTGCGCGGTGCCGGTGCGCGGCGGTTGTTGCCCGATGCGTTGCCGCCGGATGCGCGCTTTTTTGCCTCGCCCGCCGTGGCCGCGCCCGCCGAGCGCTGGTTGGGCGCACCGGTGGCCGTGCAAGCCACGGCCGAGCATCTGCTGCAGGCGTCGCGCTCGCTCTGGAACATGCGGCAGTTTGATTTGGCGCCCAGCTTGCGCGGCTTGAGCGTGTTGGGCGAGCAGTGGCGCAAGGTGCGTGGCCCGGCGTGGCGCCCGGTGCGGCTGGGGGTGATGGCGTTGGTGCTGCTGCAGCTGGCGGGGCTCAACCTCTGGGCCTGGGAGCAGCGCCACGCCGTATCGCGCAAACGCGCCGAGATGGTCGAGCTGCTGCGCACGGCGCATCCGCAGGTGCAGGCCGTGCTCGATGCGCCGGTGCAAATGCGCCGCGAAACCGAGGCGCTGCGCATGGCGGCGGGGCGTGCGGGTGAGGGCGATCTCGAAGCGCTGCTGCAGGTGGCGGCCAGCGCCTGGCCGCCCAACGTGCCGGTGCAGGCGTTTCAATACGACAGCGGCACGCTGGCGCTGATGCTGGCGGGCTGGAGCACGCCGCAGATCGAGCAGTTTCGCGCCACGTTGCAAGGTGCAGGCGTGCCTGTTGAGGTGGCCGATGGCCGCGTTGTGATCGGGCGCCCTCATGTGTCGCCCGATGCGGCACCGGCGCAGCGCTGAGGCCTTCCTCTTTCGCCCATCCTCTGCCCCTCATACTCACTCACACAATCACGCAAGCAATCCAGCACAGGGCTTTACCACCATGAATGATCGCTCGACCCGACACACCTTTGCCGCGCTGGCGTCGTCGCGCGCGTCGGTGCCCGCGTGGTGGGCGCCGCTGCAGGCGCGTTGGCGGCAACTGGCCGCACGCGAGCGGCTGGCCGTGGTGGTGGCTGCCGCTGCGTTGGGCTTGTTTGTGTTGTGGTCGGTGGCTGTGGGGCCAGCGTGGCGCACGTTGCATAACGCGCCTATTGAGCTGCAGCGGCTCGATGCCGAGCTGGATGGCATGCGGATGCTGGCGGGCGAGACGCAAGCATTGCGGCAGGTGCCGCCCGTGCTGGCTGCACAGGCCGAGACGGCATTGCGTGCGGCCACCGAGCGGTTGGGTGAAGGCGCGCGCGTTGATCTGCAGGGTGCGCGGGCCACCGTTAATTTCAAAGGCGTCAGCGGCGAGGCCTTTGTGGCCTGGCTGGCCGAAGTGCGGGCGGGTGCGCGTGCGCGCCCGGTGCAGGCGCAGCTGATGCGCGACACCTCAGATGCCGGCGCCACATATGCCGGCACGGTGGTGCTGATGTTGGGCCAAGGGGGCTGAGAGATGGCGGATTCGCAACGTGCTCCTTGGCGGTTGTCGCGCCTCACCCGGTGGCGTTCGGCAGCCTCGCCAGCGCACACCGGCGCCGCTTCGCGCTGGCTCGAATCCACTCTTGAAGTGGCCCGCTGGGAGCGCGTGCGACGCGCCTCGGCGCGCTGGGGTTTGTGGGGCGCCATGCTGGGCGCCAGCCTGGGGCTGATCGCCTTTGCGCCGGCCAGCTGGGTGGCCGGGGTGTTGAGCCAGGCCACTGGCGGACGCCTGGTGCTGGCCGATGCGCAGGGCACGGTGTGGTCGGGCAGCGCCGTGTCGGTGCTCACGGGGGGGGCGGGCAGCCGCGATGCGCGCTCGTTGCCGGGGCGTTTGAGTTGGGTGATGCGCCCACAGCTGCAAGGCGGCTTGGGGGTGCGAATCACGTTTGCGCACGATTGCTGCCTGAGCGGGCAGCCGCAGCTCGTGGCACGTTTTGGGCTGGGGCGCGTGCGGGCGCACATCGAAACCTCGCCCCAGGCCGAGCCGGGGCTGGTAGGGCAGTGGCCGGCGGCGTGGCTGGCCGGCCTGGGCACCCCCTGGAACACGCTCGAACTCGGTGGCGTGGTGCGCATGAGCGCGCACGAGTTTGCGCTCGAGTGGGTGCAGGGGCGCGTGCGGGTGTCGGGGCAAAGCGAGGTGGCGCTGCGCAACGTGGCGTCGCGCGTTACCACGCTGGATCGTTTGGGCAGCTATCGCTTAAACATCGATGGGCAGGCCGGCAACGGCAGCGCTCAACTGAGCCTTATCACTGAAGAAGGCGCTCTGCAGCTCGATGGATCGGGCAGCTGGGGGCCGGGCGGTTTGCGCTTTCAGGGTGAGGCGCGGGCGCGAGATACCGAGCGCGGGGCGCTCGACAATTTGTTGAACATCATCGGGCGACGCGCAGGCGATCGCTCGATCATTTCGATCGGATGAGCCATGAGCTTGCGAACGCTGTTTGTTGAACATCGCCATGCTGGCAAAACGACCCCGAGCCAAGTGGCCTGGGCCTGTGTGCTGGCCGTGTCGCAGGTGTGTGCCCTGGGCTGGCCGCTGGGGGTGCACGCGGGCCCCACGCCGGGGGTGGTGAAAAAAGCCCCCGAGGCCACGGTGACGCTCAATTTCGTCAACGCCGACATCGAAGGCGTGTCGCGGGCCATTGCCGCCATTCTTGAGCGGCAGATCGTGGTGGATCCGCGCGTCAAGGGCACGATCACGCTCTATAGCGAGCAGCCATTGACCGCACGCGAGGCGTATCTCAATTTTTTGGCGGCGCTGCGTGGGCAGGGCTACACCGTGGTTGAAGTGTCGGGGCTGCTCAAGGTGGTGCCCGAGGCCGAGGCCAAGCTGCAAACGGGCGGTGTGGCGGTGGGCAGCGTGAGCACGCGCGGCGATCAGGTGCTCACGCAGATTTTCAAGCTGCAATACGAAAACCCCAACAACATGGTGACGGTGCTGCGGCCATTGATTTCGCCCAACAACACCATCAACGCCAACGCAGGCAGCAACGCGTTGGTGATCACCGATTACGCCGACAACCTGCAGCGCATCGCCAAAATCATTGCGGCGATGGATGTGCCGCCCACCACCGATCTCGACATCGTGCCGCTCAAGCATGCGATTGCCTCTGATGTGGCCGCGCTGCTGCAGCGCATGGGCGATACGCCAGCAGGCACCGGCACCACCGCTGCGGCGGCAGCCACCGGCGCCGGCTCGGGGCTCACGGTGCTGGCCGATCCGCGCAGCAACAGCTTGCTGGTGCGCGCACCCAACCCGGCCAAGCTGGCCAACATCCGCTCGCTGATCGACAAACTCGACCGCCCCGGCGTGGGCGGCATTGGCGGCAGCGGCATTTATGTCGTCTATCTCAAAAACGCCGAGGCCACCAAGCTGGCGCAGATTCTGCGGGCGTCGTTCAGCAACGAGGCGCGCAACGCCGGCGGCAGTGCGGCGGGCGGATCGTCGGGCACCTCGGGGGGCGGATCGTCGCCGGCCAGCAGCGTGGCGAGCACGCCCATGGCCTCAACGGGCAGCTCAACCTCATCGAGCAGTGGTGCATCGGCGCAATCCACCGCGCCGGTGCAGGGTTCGGCCTCGCCGGTTACGGGGGGCTATATCCAGGCTGATCCGGCCACCAATTCGCTCATCATCACGGCCACCGAGCCGCAATACCGCCAGCTGCGCGCCGTGATCGATCAGCTCGACAACCGCCGCGCTCAGGTGTACGTCGAAACCATGATCGTCAAGATCGCTGCCGACAAGGTGGATCAGATCGGCGTGCAGTGGCAGGGGTTGATCGGCTCGACGGGCAGCAACAATGGGCTGGCGCTGGGCACCAACTTTGGCACCACCGGCAATATTTTCGATATCTCGAAAAAGCAGTTTTCGGGCAAAGCCAGCGACATCACCGTCAACACGGGCCTCAATGTGGGGCTGGTGCACAGCTTCGGGGGCACCTACGCGCTGGGCGCGCTGGCCAATTTTTTGGCCACCACGGGTGACGCCAATATCTTGTCGACGCCCAATGTGCTGGCGCTCGACAACGAAGAGGCCAAGATCGTCGTTGGCCAAAACGTGCCGTTTGTTACGGGGCAATACACCAATAACAACAGCAGCAGCGGCAGCGTCAACCCGTTTCAAACCGTTGAGCGCAAGGATGTGGGCCTGACGCTGCGCATCAAGCCGCAGATCGGCGAAGACGGCACGATCCGCATGACGATCTACCAAGAAAACTCTGATCTGGTGGGCAGCACTTTGAGCAACTCCACCGGCCCGGTAACCGATAAATCGTCGATCGAAACGTCGGTGATCGTCAACGACAGCCAGGTGATCGTGCTGGGCGGGTTGATCCGTGATGAGCTCACCAACGATCAGGGCAAGGTGCCATGGCTGGGTGATCTGCCGCTGGTGGGGGGGCTGTTTCGCAACGAAAACCGCGAACACAAAAAGCAAAACCTGATGGTGTTCTTGCGGCCCGTGGTGCTGCGCAATCAAGAGGCAGTGAACGCACTCACGGCTGATCGCTACGATCTCATTCGCGCCAACCAGTTGCGCACGCAACCCGAATCGCGCTGGTTGGGTAAAGACAGCGATGTGCCGGCGTTTCCGGCGCGGCCCGAAGATTTGAGCCGCCTGCCACTGAGTGGCTCGCGTGTGCCGCTCAATCTGCCCATGACGCCCGTGCCGGTGCCGGTGCCCGCCGCCGCGCCGTCGGCAGCGAGTGCGGCCACCACGGGCCGTTGAGCGCAGGCAAGGAACGCATCGCCATGGCCACTCGCCACCCTTTGCCTTACGCCTACGCCAAGGCGCACACCCTGCTGCTCGAAGACGACGGCCAGCAGATCACGCTATGGGCGGGCGAGCAGCCCAATGCCTCGGCGCTGTCTGAGATCGCCCGGCTGTTTGTGGTTGACAACGTTGAGCGCAACAGCGATGCCGAGATGAGCAAACGCATCGCTGCGGCTTACGCCGGCGGCGAGGGCAGTGCAGCCGCTGTGGTGGGCGAGGTTGAGAGCGCGGTCGATCTGTCGCGCATGATGCAAGATCTGCCGGCAGTTGAAGATCTGCTCGAGGCCGCCAACGATGCGCCCATCATTCGCATGCTCAATGCGTTGCTCACGCAGGCGGCCAAAGATGGCGCGAGCGATATCCACATCGAGCCTTACGAGCGCTCGAGCTCGGTGCGCTTTCGGGTGGACGGCACCTTGCGCGAAGTGGTGCAGCCCAACAAGGCGCTGCACGCCGCGCTCATCAGCCGCCTGAAGATCATGGCCGAGCTCGACATTGCCGAAAAGCGTTTGCCACAAGATGGCCGCATCAGCTTGCGTATTGGCGGTCGTGCCATCGATGTGCGGGTGTCCACGCTGCCCTCATCGCACGGCGAGCGCGCGGTGCTGCGTCTGCTCGATAAAGGCGAAACGCGCTTCACGCTTGAATCACTGGGCATGAGCGGCGAAACGCTGCACCGCTTCAAGCGCTTGTCGGCGCAGCCGCACGGCATCGTGCTCGTTACCGGCCCCACGGGTTCGGGCAAAACAACGTCGCTCTACGCGGCGCTGGGCACGGTGGACACCTCAACCACCAATGTGCTCACAGTTGAAGATCCGGTTGAATACGAACTCGCGGGCATCGGACAAACGCAAGTTAACGCCAAGATCGATCTCACTTTTGCCAAGGCGTTGCGCGCCATCTTGCGGCAAGACCCCGATGTGATCATGATCGGCGAGATCCGTGATTTTGAAACCGCGCAGATCGCCATCCAGGCGTCGCTCACCGGCCACTTGGTGCTGGCCACGCTGCACACCAACGATGCGCCCAGCGCGGTCACCCGCCTGATCGATATGGGCGTTGAGCCCTTTTTGTTGTCGTCGTCGTTGCTGGGCGTGCTGGCGCAGCGGCTGGTGCGCAAGCTCTGCCCGGCTTGCAAGCGGCAAGATGCGGGCACCGAGGGCAAACCTGGGCGGTGGCACCCGGTGGGCTGCGAGCAGTGCGGCCACACTGGCTACAAGGGCCGCACCGGCGTTTATGAGTTGATGGTGGCCGATGACGCTATTCGCGCACTCATCCACAGCCGCGCGGCCGAATCGCGCCTCTTTGTGGCTGCCGAGCAAGCCGGCATGGTGACGATGCGTGAAGACGGCGAACGGCTGGTGCGCGAGGGCGTGACATCGCTCGAAGAGCTCATGCGCGTGACGCGAGAATGATGTCGGCTCCCACGCTTGTTGCCGCGCTAAGGATTGCGAATGCCTGCGTATCGCTTTGAGGCCCTCGACGCCGCTGGCCGCACCAAAACCGGCCTGATCGAATCCGACAACCCGCGCTCGGCGCGGGCGCTGCTGCGCGCGCAGCAACTCGTGCCGCTGCAGGTGATGCCCGTGGCTGCTGCCGAAGAAGCGGGTGGTGCCAACGCTTCGGGCTGGCGGCGCCGGGTGTTTGGCGCGGCGGCGCTGGCCATCTGGACGCGCCAAATGGCCGGGCTGCTGGTGTCGGGTTTGCCGCTCGAGCGCGCTCTCACCGCGCTGGCCGAAGAAGCCGAAGACCCCCGCCAGCGCGAGCTGGTGGCGCATTTGCGCGCCGAGGTTAATGCTGGCTCATCGTTTGCGCGGGCGCTGGGCACGGCGCCGCGCGAGTTTGATGATGTCTACCGCGCCGTGGTGGCTGCGGGCGAACAAAGCGGCCAACTCGGCAACGTGCTCGACAAACTGGCCGACGATCTCGAGGAGCGGCAGGCGCTCAAGGCCAAGCTGATCGGCGCGGCGCTCTACCCGGCCATCGTGTCGGTGATCGCCGTGGTGATCGTGATCTTTCTCGTTACCTACGTGGTGCCGCAAGTGGCGCAGGTGTTTACCAGCAGCAAGCGAGCGCTGCCCATGCTCACGCAGATCATGCTCAATCTGAGCGCTTTTTTGCGTGGCTGGGGCTGGGCGCTGCTGTTGGCGTTGGCGGGCGGCGCAGGCGTGTTTTTTGCGGCCTATCGGCAAGATGCCTTTCGTGAGCGCTTCGATGCCGGGTTGCTCAACGCACCGCTCATTGGCCGGCTCACGCGTGGCTACAACTCGGCGCGCTTTGCCGGCACGCTGGCCATGCTCGCCGGCGCGGGCGTGCCCATTCTCAAAGCGTTGCAGGCGGCGGCTGAAACGCTATCCAACCGCGCGATGCGCGCCGACGCCATGGACGCTTTGGTGCAAGTGCGCGAGGGCGCACCGCTGGCCTCGGCACTGGCGGCCAAAAAACGCTTTCCGGGCTTGCTGTCGATGTTTGCACGCCTGGGCGAGCAAACCGGCCAACTGCCCACCATGCTGCAACGCGCGGCCTCGCAAATCAGCACCGAAGTGCAGCGCCGCGCCATCGCGCTGGCCACCATCCTCGAGCCGCTGCTCATTGTGGTGATGGGCCTCGTGGTGATGCTCATCGTGCTCGCCGTGTTGCTGCCCATCATCCAGATGAACACCTGGGTGAAGTGAGCCGGTTGCGGTATGGGTTGCGCCGCCAGCGCGCCATGGCCCCGTTTGATGTGCTTACCGATCACTTTGCCCGTTTTGTTCGCAGCCGCAGGGTGGGGCGGCACTTTGGCCGCTGGCACACGCTAGAGAGTTTGTGGCGTGCCGAGGTGGCGCGCGATGTGCCTGCCGAGTTGGCGCAAACGCTGCGGCAGGCGTCGCGGGCCGAGGTGTCGGCGTTGCTGGCGCAGCTTGGCACACGCGCTGATGGGCTCACGGCGGCGCAGGCCGATGCGGTGCGTGAGCGTGTTGGGCTCAATCAAGTGCAGCACGAGGCGCGGCAGGCGTGGTGGATGCATCTGTGGCGCTGCTTCAGCAACCCGTTCAATCTGTTGCTCACGGTGCTGGCCGGTGTTTCGTGGGCCACGCACGATCTCAAGGCCACCACGGTGATCGGCGCCATGGTGGCGTTGTCTACCTCGATTCGTTACACGCAAGAGCGGCGCTCGAACCGCGCAGCCGATGCGCTCAAGGCGATGGTGAGCAACACGGCCACGGTGTCGCGCCACGATGTGGTTGAAGATGTGGCCGGCGAGGCCTTGCGTGGTTTTGCGCTGCACTTGCACCCCAAGGGGCCGCAGCATGTTGAGGTGCCGATCACGCAGCTGGTGCCGGGCGATGTGGTGTTGCTGTCGGCGGGCGACATGATTCCGGCAGACGCGCGCATTTTGTCGGCCAAGGATTTGTTTGTGAGCCAATCGGCGCTCACGGGCGAATCGGTGCCGGTCGAAAAATTTGCTGTTTTGCGCGATCTCGAGGGGGCCAACCCCATCGAGGCCAGCAACCTCGTGTTCATGGGCACCAACGTGGTGAGTGGCACGGCGGCCGCCGTGATCGTGGCCACGGGCAACCGCAGCTACTTTGGGGTGCTGGCGGGGCGGGTGGCCGATACCGATCGCACGCCCACGGCGTTTCAGGCGGGCGTTAACCAGGTGAGCTGGCTGCTGATTCGCTTCATGCTGGTGATGGTGCCGCTGGTGCTGCTGATCAATGGCCTGACGCGCCACGATTGGCTCGAAGCCGGGCTCTTTGCGTTGTCGATCGCCGTGGGCCTCACGCCCGAGATGCTGCCGATGATCGTTACGTCTACGCTGGCCAAGGGCGCGGTGAAGATGTCGCGCAAGCAGGTGGTGGTGAAACGGCTCGATGCGATCCAGAGCTTCGGTGCGATGGATGTGCTGTGCACCGACAAAACCGGCACGCTCACGCAAGACAAAATTTTTCTGGCCAGGCACACCGATGTGTTTGGGCACGACAGCGATGCGGTGGTGAAGCTGGCCTACCTCAACAGCTATTACCAAACGGGCCTCAAAAACCTGCTCGATGTGGCCGTGCTCGATAACGTGGCCGTGCATCAAGAGCTCAACGTGGCATCGGATTACGCCAAAGTTGATGAGGTGCCGTTTGATTTTTCGCGTCGGCGCATGTCGGTGATCGTGGCCGAGCGGGCGGATCGTCATGTGTTGATCTGCAAGGGCGCGCTCGAAGAAATGCTCGCTGCATGCACACAGATGCACACCGGCGAGGCTCAGATCGAGCCCATCACGCCCGAGTTGCTGGCGCGCACGCGCGAGGTGGCGGTAGCCTTCAACGCCGAGGGCTTGCGTGTGGTGGCAGTGGGCATGAAGGCGCTGCCCACCACGCAAACCGTGTTTGGCGTGGCCGACGAGGCGGGCCTCACGCTCATGGGCTACGTGGCGTTTCTCGATCCGCCCAAAGAAACCACCGCCCCGGCGCTGCAGGCACTGGCCGAGCGCGGTGTGGCAGTGAAGGTGCTCACGGGGGACAACGAGCGCGTGGCCGCCAAGATCTGCCACGAGGTGGGTTTGCCGCTGCAGGGCACGCTGCTGGGGGCCCAAATCGATGCCCTGAGTGATGCCGCATTGGGCCGTGCCGTAGAGGCGCACACCCTCTTTGCCAAGCTCACGCCGCTGCATAAAGAGCGCATCGTGCGGGCGCTGCGTGAGCAAGGGCATGTGGTGGGGTTTATGGGCGATGGCATCAATGATGCGCCCGCACTGCGTGCCGCTGATATCGGCATCTCGGTGGATACGGCGGTGGACATTGCCAAAGAGGCTGCCGACATCATCTTGCTCGAAAAGAGTCTGCTCGTGCTGCAAGAGGGCGTGATCGAAGGCCGGCGCGTGTTTGCCAACATGCTCAAGTACATCCGCATGACGGCCAGCTCAAATTTTGGCAATGTGTTTTCGGTGTTGGTGGCGAGCGTGTTTTTGCCTTTCTTGCCGATGCTGCCGCTGCAGTTGCTCACGCAAAACCTGCTCTACGACGTGTCGCAAACGGGCATTCCGTTTGACAACGTGGACGACGACATCACACGCCAACCGCTGGCATGGCATGCCGAAGGGTTGGGCCGCTTTATGCTGTGTTTCGGGCCGCTGAGCTCGGTGTTTGATGTGCTCACATTTGCACTGATGTGGTGGGTGCTGGGCGCCAACAGCCCGGCGCAGCAGGCGTTGTTTCAATCGGGCTGGTTTATCGAGGGGCTGCTCACGCAGACGCTGGTGGTGCACTTGATCCGCACACCGCGCCTGTGGGTGTGGGCACGCGGCTGTCGGGCGTCGGCGCAGCTCATCTCAACCACGCTGGCCGTGATGGCGCTGGGTGTGGCGCTGGTGATGGGGCCGCTGGCGGGGGCCTTCAAGATGGTGCCGCTGCCGCCCGCCTATTTCGCGTGGCTGGGGGGTGTTCTTGCAGGCTATGTGGTGTTGGTGAGCGTGATGAAGCGCGTGTATGTGCGGCGCTACGGGTGGCAGTGAGCCGCACGCATCCTGGCATGTGGGGTGTGTTACTTTGCGAAGTTATGGCCATGACAAAAAAACCGAAAGATATGACGCCCCGATTCGGGATCGGGGAGTGGTTCGGCTTTAGCTTGATGCAGATTTCCGGAGAAGAGCGCCGCCAACTTGCCGCCGAAGTCCTCAAGCCGAAGAAAGAGCGAACCCTACAACCCTGCCCCTTTCAGGCGCGCAAGACCGGCGCCGTCTGCTCGAAGGATGGCGGTGTGTGCTCGCTCCGGCTCTACTCCTACGACACACACCCAGGCAACGGACGTGCGGTCGGTGTCCCTGTTGAGGGCAAGCAAGGCGACCTTCGCGCCACCTGCCCCTATCGCTTCCACGACGAACTCGACGTGTTCAAGTGGGTAGGCGAAACCATTCTTGGCGACCCTGACCCGCTGCTGGTCGGTGAGGTCGGCTTCCTCGAAGCCGGGGCATCGACCGACAGCGAAGGTGGTGATGACGTGGGCCGAATCGACATGGTTTTGGTCAGTTCCAAGACGCCCAAGGAGGCGCCGATGAATTGGGCTGCCCTTGAGATTCAGGCCGTCTATTTCAGCGGCAATGCCATGAAAGGCGAGTTTGAAGCCTTCAACGCCGCCGCAGTGGATTGGGTCATCTTCCCAGCCGGTCGTCGTCGCCCCGACTACCGCAGCAGCGGCCCCAAGCGCTTGATGCCGCAGCTTCAAATCAAGGTGCCGACGCTTCGGCGCTGGGGCAAGAAAATGGCCGTGGTCGTTGATCGCGCCTTCTTCGATTCCATCGGCGAGATGGATAACGTGGCCGACATATCCAATGCTGATATTGCATGGTTCATCGTCCGCTTTGAAGAGGTCGAAGGCCAGAAGCGCACGCGCATCGTGCGGGATGAAGTCCGCTACACCACGCTTGAGCGCTCGGTGGAGGGGCTGACGGGTGGCAAGCCGGTTCCCCTGCCGGTGTTTGAGACTCGCATCACTGACAAGATCGTTCACCCGGCCCCCATCACTGAGCCGGTCGAGGGCGGCCTGCCGCTTGAGAACGGCAACGGCTCCGACGCCGCTGGCTGACCGCAAATTGCTTATTCGGTGGAGCAGGGGCATTCACGGGCCGTGATGCTGGGTCTGTGCGGTCTTGTTACGATCCGTGAATGTTCACGGAGAAAACAACAATGACAACCGACGCCACCGCACTACAACGGCAGAACCGCCGCATCGAACGCCTGAAAGAGCAAGGCGTCACCCGCGCCACGGTACTGGTTCACAGCGTATGCAAACCGGCCCTTGAAGGGCTGCGCCATCACTTCGTTGACCCCGACAAAGCGCAAGCGCTGGCCTCGCTGGTCGAGCTGCTCCACGACAAGAAGGTCCCGACGAATGTTGCGCAGGTTCGCCAGCTCAGTCCGTTCCGCTATCCGGGCGGCAAGACGTGGCTTGTCCCAGAGGTGCGCAAGTGGTTGATGGTCTCCAAAATCACGCCCTCGGTGTTTGTGGAACCCTTCGCGGGTGGAGCAATGGCGGGCCTGTCGGCCGCCGCTGATGGCTTGGCCGAACACGTCTTTCTGGGCGAACTGGACGACGATGTGGCCGCTGTCTGGCAAACCATCTTCCACGGCAAGCCCGCTGACGTGAAGTGGCTTTGCAAGCAGATCACCGATTTCGATGTGAACCTTGGAAACGTCCGGGCTATCCTCGACGGCAACCCCAAGAGCATTCGCGGACGGGCTTTTCGTACCATCGTCAAGAACCGGATGCAGCGCGGCGGCATCATGGCTGCAGGCGCTGGCCTCGTTAAGGCCGGAGAGGCCGGGCGCGGCCTCAATTCCCGCTGGTACCCCGAAACGCTGGCCCGTCGCATCGAAGCCTTGCAGGCCATGCGCGACCGGATCACCTTCGAGCAGGCCGACGCCTTCGAGGTGGTGCAGCGCTACGCCGATGACGCAAATGCGTTCTTCTTCGTTGATCCGCCATACACCGCAGGGGGAAAGAAGGCCGGGGCACGGCTCTACACCCACAGCGAAATCGACCATGAAGGGCTGTTCGCGCTCATGGCCTCGGTGCGTGGTTCAGTGATGCTGACCTATGATGACGCGCCCGAAGTGCGCTCGATGGCAGAGCGTCACGGCTTCCGCATTGAGCCGGTGCCGATGAAGAACACCCACCATGAGGTCATCCGCGAGCTGTTGATCTTGAAGCCCTGAAAGACCGTGGCCGTCAGCGCCACAGCTTTTCAAACCGGGCCGGATTGGTCGCGGTGTACTGCACCGTGTGCTGGATGTTCCGGTGCCCCAAATAGTCCTGAATCAGCCGCGTGTCGGCCCCTTGGTTAGCCAGCTCGTAGCCGCAGGCGTGGCGCAGCATGTGCGGGTGTGCATCCAAGGGCAAAGCGGCTTTCTCACCATAGCCTTTGATCGCGTGCCAAGCCGTGCGCCGGTTCAGGGGCGTTCGCCGCTCCGACACGAAGAAGGCATCACAAGTCGGGTTCATCTTCTGGCGGGCCACCAGCCAAGCCTTGATCGCTCGCAGCTCGTCAGCGCGTAGCGGGTGGGTGGTCGATAGCCCCTTCTTGAGCCGGGCAACGTGCAGCACTCGGCTTTCCACGTCCACCTGTGACAAGCGCATGGCGCAGGCTTCCGACACGCGCAGGCCGTGCCGGAACATCAGCAGCAGCAAGGCCCGGTCGCGGGCCTCGTTCCGGCTGTTCTTGGTGGCGGCAATCAGGCGCTCGACTTCGGTCTGTGTCAGGTGTTTGCGCTCATTCATCATTTTGTCCAATGTTTAGGCCCGGCAATGGGCCGCAAAGCCCCGTGAATCCGTGGTCTGCTTTCCGCATATTGGACAAAAGGATTCATTTTGTCCAATGGAGCAAGCGCTGAAACGCTCACAAGCGTTCTGCCAGTACGCTTTCAGCCCAAGGCCCACGGCAACATCCGGGCGATGTTCCGGGCATCGGCAAGGGCGCGGTGGTGCTCGCCTTCCAGCTCAAGGCCGACGATCTGCAAGGCCGTGGCCATGCCTACCTGCTTGATCTTCCGGCGCTTGGCGAAGGTCGCCTTGAGGTTGTGGTGTGGCAAGCCTGCCAGCGGGTCAGCGAGGCCATGCCGGGCGCTCTCGCGCTCGATCT
>CAZUCW010000022.1:0-32415 GCA_964618825.1 uncultured Aquabacterium sp. | reverse complement strand
GTACACGATCCGCCACTACAAAAAAGATTTCACCCAGCTCTCGGTGGCCATCGTGGGCGACATCGTGCACTCGCGTGTGGCGCGATCCGATATCAATGCGCTGACGACGCTGGGCGTGCCCGATTTGCGCGTGGTGGGCCCCAAAACGCTGGTGCCGGGCGATTTGTCGCAGATGGGCGTGCGCGTGTGCCACGATATGGCCGAAGGCATCCGCGATGCTGATGTGATCATCATGCTGCGGCTGCAAAACGAGCGCATGAGCGGGGGCATGCTGCCCTCATCGGGCGAGTTCTTTAAGGCCTATGGCCTCACGCCCGACAAGCTCGCGCTGGCCAAGCCCGACGCCATCGTGATGCACCCCGGGCCGATCAATCGGGGGGTTGAGATCGATTCATCGGTGGCCGATGGCACGCACAGCGTGATCCTGCCGCAGGTGACCTTTGGCATCGCCGTGCGCATGGCGGTGATGAGCATCATTGCCGGCAACGAGGCTTGAGATGGCTACCAGCGATTTTGGAGACAACCGGATGCAGCCCTTCGTTCGTCGAGCCCTCTTTGTGGTGATCGGTCTGGCGCTGTTGTGGAGCCTTGCGCCCATTGCCATCGTGCCCACGGGCTTTCGAGGGGTGCTCACCACGTTTGGCAAATCGAGCGAGGCGGTGTTCGAGCCGGGCATTCACTTCGTGGTGCCGCTGGCGCAGAGTCTGCATCTGATGGATGTGCGGATTCAAAAAGGCGAGGGCGATGGCGATGCGGCTTCGCGTGATCTGCAATCGGTGCACACCAAGATCGCCATCAACTACCACTTGCGGCCGGTGGCCACGGTGTCGGCGTTCCGCGATATCGGGCCGTCCACCGACATCGCTGCCGAGCGCATCATCCTGCCCGCTGCGCAAGAGGCCGTGAAAGCCGTTACGGCGCGCTTCACGGCCGAAGAGCTCATTTCGCGCCGCACCGAGGTGCGCGACGCCATCGTGATGTTGCTCAAAGAAAAGATGCAGCGCCACGGGCTCGAGCTCGATGAGTTCGCCATCGTCAACTTTGCGTTTTCGCGCACGTTCACCGAGGCCATTGAGGCCAAGGTGAAGGCCGAGCAAGAAAAGCTCAAGGCCGAGCGCGATCTGCAGCGCATCGAGGTTGAAGCGCGCCAAAAAGTGGCCAGCGCCAAGGCCGAGGCCGAATCACTGGCGCTGCAACGCCAGCAGGTAACGCCCGAGCTGCTGCAGCTGCGCCGCGTTGAAAACGAACGCGAAGCCATCCGCAAGTGGGATGGCAAGCTGCCGCAGATGACCGGCGGCGCGGTGCCCTTTGTTCATTTGGGCAATGCGGGCGAGCGCTGATCCGCCACGCGCCGATACACGAGTGCTGACACCTCATACCTCATGAAGATCCTCATCCAAAACGGCCGCCTCATTGATCCGGCCAGTGGCTTTGATCAGGTGGGCGATCTCGCCATCGCTTCGGGCCGCATCGTGGCATTGGGCCAGGTGCCTGCTGATTTCGATCCTGAGCGCCGCATTGATGCCCGTGGGCTGATCGTGGCCCCGGGGTTGGTGGATTTGGCCGCGCGGCTGCGTGAGCCGGGCCACGAGCACGAAGGCATGCTCGAGAGCGAGCTCAATGCCGCAGCAGCCGGTGGCGTCACCAGCCTCGTGTGTCCGCCCGACACCGATCCTGCGCTTGATGAGCCCGGGTTGGTCGATATGCTCAAGTTCCGCGCCCGCAAACTCAGCCTGTGCCGGCTCTTTCCGCTGGGCGCACTCACCCGCGGCCTCAAGGGCGAGACGATCACCGAAATGGCCGAGCTCACCGAATCGGGCTGCGTGGGGTTTTCGCAGGCCGACGTGCCGGTGCGCGACACCCAACTGCTGCAGCGCGCGCTGCAATATGCCGCCACGTTTGGCTACACGGTTTGGTTGCGGCCCAACGATCCCTGGCTGGGCAAGGGTGTGGCCGCCAGTGGGGCCGTGGCCACACGGCTGGGCTTGTCGGGTGTGCCGGTGGCCGCCGAAACCGTGGCGCTGCACACCATCTTTGAGCTGGTGAAAGCCACCGGCGCGCGCGTGCACCTGTGCCGCATCAGCAGTGCGGCGGGCGTTGAGCTGGTGCGCCAGGCCAAGGCCCAGGGTTTGCCGATCACGGCAGATGTGAGCATCAACTCGCTGCACCTCACCGATGTCGACATCGGCTACTTCAACTCGGCGATGCGCCTGGTGCCGCCGCTGCGCCAGCCCCGCGACCGCGATGCGCTGCGCGCCGGGCTGGCCGATGGCACGATCGATGCGCTGGTGTCTGATCACACCCCGGTCGATGCCGACGCCAAGACGCTGCCCTTTGGCGAGGCCGAGCCCGGAGCCACCGGGCTCGAATTGCTGTTGAGCCTCGCGCTCAAGTGGGGCGACGATGCCGGCGTGGGCATGAGCAAGGCGCTGGCGCGCATCACCTGTGATCCGGTGCGGGTGCTGGGCGATGCGTTGGGCTCGCTGGCGTCGAGCGCCGGGCGGCTCACCCCGGGCGGCGTGGCCGATGTGTGCGTGTTCGATCCGCAGGCCATGTGGCAAGTGCACCCCGAGGCGCTGGCCAGCCAGGGCAAATCCACCCCCTTCGCTTTCGATGCGGTGGGCATGGCCATGCCGGCGCGTGTGCGCTGGACGCTCGTGGCCGGCACGGTGGCCCACGACGACGCCTCAGTGGCCTGACGCCCAGGCGCGGAGGGGGCTGTTGGCATGATCAGGCTGCGCGCCCTATGGCGCTTGCTGCGGGCGGTGTTGCACATGCTGCATGGCGCTGCGGTGCTGGCCGTGGTGTTTCCGCGCGCCAGCCAGGCCGAGCGCGCGCGCCGCTTGCGCTGGTGGGCCACCAAGCTGCTGCGCGTGTTGGGCATCGGGCTGGTGATCGATGGCGTGGCGCCGCGCCCGGGCGGTGTGCTGATCATCGCCAACCATGTGTCGTGGCTCGACATCATGGCGATCACGGCGGTGCGGCCCGTGCGGTTTATCTCAAAAATTGAAGTCGGTCGCTGGCCTCTCGTGGGTTGGCTCGTTACCCGCGCCGGCACGCTCTACATCGAGCGCGGCAACCGGCGCGATACCGTGCGCGTCATGCACCACATGGCGCAGGCGCTGCAGCAGGGGGATGCGCTGGCGGTTTTTCCTGAGGGCACCACCTCTGATGGCCATGGCGTGCTGCCGTTTCATGGCAACTTGCTGCAGGCCGCCATCAGCACGGCCACCCCGATTCAGCCCATCGCGCTGCGCTACAGCGATCCTCACCACCGCGTCAGCCCGGCGGTGGCCTATGTGGGCGATACCTCGTTGTTGCAATCGTTGTGGTGGGTGGTGTGCGCCAGCGGCGTGCAGGTGCACGTGAGCGTGCTCGATGCCCACGCCAGCGCCCATGCTGATCGCCGCGCTCTTGCCCTGCACTTGCACGAGTGCGTGGCGCAGCGGCTGTCAACCGGCTGAATCCAAAAAAAGGGGGGATGCGGCCCCCGCGATGCCCGGGCGCGGCGCTTCTTAGCACCAGCCGCCGCCGCCTTCAAGCGAAATTGCGCGCAAGCAGAGAAAAACACCCCGGCCCTTTGGGGCTTTGATCGCGGTATTTGCGCCAAACGCACAGCGTTTTTCCGCGTACGCACATTTCTTTACGCGCCGAAAAATCCTCTTGCCGCGTATAGATCCCTCGACCGCCCGTCGAGCGCTACCGCGCGACAACAAACTGATCCCATCTCTTTGAGGAGAAATCCATGACATTGCAGCGATTCGCACCGGCGGCCATCGCGCTTGCGTGCCTGGCCACCTGCGCCGGCGCACAAGCCGAAGATTCTGGCCTTCGGCTCTCAGGTTTCGGCACGATTGGCGCCGTGCGCACCAGCACCGACGACGTTGATTTCGTCACTCCCGGCCAGCCCGGCGATGGCGCTACCAGCGCAGGGTTCAGCTTCTCGCCCGACACCAAACTGGGTGTGCAGGCCGATTACCGCGTCAACTCGATGTTCTCGGCCACATTGCAGTTGCTCACCAAAGAAAACGGCAAAGGCAACTGGAACCCCTCGCCCGAGTGGGCTTTCGTGAAAGCGCAGATCACCCCGAGCATTTCGGCCCGCGTCGGGCGCATGGGGGCGCCGTTTTTCATGATCTCCGACTTCCGCGACGTCAACTACGCCAACCTCTGGGTGCGTCCGCCGCTTGAGGTCTATGGCCAAGTGCCCATCAACAACTTCGATGGGGCCGATCTGAGCTACAAAACCGACATCGGCAGCACCACGCTCACCAGCACCGTTTTCGCTGGCCCGTCGATCGCGTATTACGAGCAAAGCAAGATGAAGCTCAGCAACCAGGTGGGCTTTAACACCACCGCTGAAATCGGTGGCAACCTCACTGTGCGCTTGGGCTATGCCCGCAGCAAGCTGTCGATCGACAGCGATCGGTTGCCGGCTGTGAGTGCGGCCTATCGTGCATTGGCGCCGGCGGCAATTGCGGGGGGGTTGTCTAGCAACGACCTTCTCTACTTCGCGGATCAGATCGCTACACAAAAAGCACGCTCGAGCTTCTTGGGCCTGGGGGCCACCTGGGATCAGGGCGATTGGATTTTGAGTGGCGAGTTCACCAAGCGCCGCAGCGATTCTTACGTGCCCGACACCACAGGCTGGTACGCCTCGGTGGGCTACCGGGTGGGCAAATTCACCCCCTTTGCTTACCTGAGCCGCACACAGATCGACAGCCAGCCGGCCAACCCGATCCCGGCCAACGTTTCGGCGGGGGGCTACACCGTGAGCATGCGCACAGCCAGCGCCTACGGCACAGCCATCCTCGACAGCGGCAACATTGCACAAAAGTCGGTGGCTCTGGGGGTGCGCTGGGATGCGTTCAAGAACACCGCCATCAAAGCTCAGGTGGAATCGCTCAAGCCTGAATCATCCACGGGCTTGATGTACGACTCAACCAGCACCGCCAACGTGCGCGACAAGCGCATCAATGTGCTGAGCCTGTCGGTCGACTTCGTGTTCTAAGCAGGAGGACAAAACATGAACATCATCAATCCCCTCCGCATGGCTCTCGCTGCTGCTGCTGTGCTGGCTGCCCAAGCGGCCAGTGCTCAAGTGGCCGTGATCGTCAACCCCAAGAGCCCGCTGGCCAGCATGACGCCTGAGCAGGTGTCGGCCATCTTCATGGGCAAAACCAACACTTTGCCCAGCGGCGCCGCCGCCGCGCCAGCAGATCTGCCCGAAGGCAATGCTGCCCATGAGGCGTTTTACAGCAAGGCTGCTGGCAAATCGGCAGCCCAGGTTAAGGCCACCTGGGCCCGCCTGACGTTCTCGGGCAAGGCTGTGCCACCCAAAGAACTGCCCTCGGCTGCAGACGTCAAAAAATTCGTGGCGTCCAACCCCGATGCCATCGGCTACATCGAGAAATCGGCGGTCGATGGTTCGGTGAAGGTGGTGCTTACGCTGGATTGATCACCTCGGTTGATCGCTTCGGCAGGCCGCCCGGCAAGCGGCCTCATCCCCCAAAGCGGGCGCCTTGTGCGCCCGTTTTTTATGGGGATGCGAACAGATCGTTGCCACCGCCTGAGCCACCATGGGGGCTGCTGTTGGGCGGCGTGAGCCCCAGATATCGATAGGCCAGCAATGTGGCGATGCGCCCGCGAGGTGTGCGCTGCAAATAACCCTGCTGGATCAGATAAGGCTCGATCACATCTTCAATCGTGCCGGCCTCTTCGCCGATGGCGGCGGCCAGGTTGTCGAGCCCCACGGGGCCACCATCAAACTTGTGCAGCACGGCCTCAATGAGCTTGCGATCCATCAGATCAAAACCGTGTGGATCCACATCGAGCATCGCCAGCGCTTTGTCGGCCATCTCGGCGGTGATGCGCCCGGTGCCTTTCACTTGGGCGTAATCGCGCACACGCCGCAGCAGCCGGTTGGCGATGCGCGGCGTGCCACGTGAGCGCCGGGCGATTTCAAGCGCGCCGGCATCGTCGATGGGGGCATCGAGCAGGCCGGCTGAACGCCGCACGATGCGCGTGAGCTCATCGGGCGTGTAGAACTCCAGCCGCGCCACGATGCCAAAGCGATCACGCAGCGGGTTGGTGAGCATGCCCGCGCGCGTGGTGGCGCCCACGAGGGTGAACGGTTGCAGATCGAGCTTGATGGATCGCGCGGCAGGGCCTTCGCCGATCATGATGTCGATTTGGTAATCCTCGAGCGCGGGGTAGAGGATCTCTTCGACCACCGGGCTCAGGCGATGGATCTCATCGATAAAGAGCACATCGTTGCGCTCAAGATTGGTGAGGATCGCCGCAAGATCTTTGGGCTTTTCGAGCACCGGGCCCGAGGTTTGGCGCAAATTAACGCCCAACTCGCGCGCCACGATGTGGCTCAGGGTGGTTTTGCCCAGCCCGGGCGGGCCAAACAGCAACACATGATCAAGCGCCTCGCCACGTTGGCGGGCTGCGCCGATGAAGATCTCGAGCTGTTCTCGTGCCTTGGCCTGGCCCACGTAATCGTCGAGCGCCTTGGGGCGCAAGGCGCGCTCAAGGGCTTCTTCTTGTGGCGTGGCGGTGGCGGCGGCCACCACCCGCGGGGCCTCGCCCGCACCCGCATCGCGCGCCGTCAGCTTGTCCGTTTGAATGCTCATGGGCCGATTATCGGTTTCGACTGAAGATGTACGTTTTGTTGCAATCCGGCAACATCGAGGGGCGTGTCATGCGGCGGCGGTGGCAGGGCCGGCGGGGCTCTGATCCAATCGGATCCAGCTTTCGGTGGCGTGTGTCGTTGTCTCAATCAATGGCACAGCCGCCGGACGGATCGGGCCGGTGGGGATGTTCCTCATCGCTTGGTGTTTTTACCCTGGAGAAACACAGCATGAAAAAATCAGTTATTGCAATTGCAGCCCTGTCGGCACTGGCCGGCGTTGCCCAAGCTCAATCGTCGGTCACCCTGTATGGCCGCGTGGATATGGCCTACGGCAAGCGCGCGGGTTATCAAAACCAAGGCGTCAACGACACCAACAGCTCGCGCATCGGTTTCAAGGGCGTTGAAGATCTGGGCGGTGGCCTGAAGGCGATCTTCAACATCGAATCGGGTCTGTCGCCCGATACCGGCAACCAAGCTCAGACGGGCGTGTTCTTCAACCGTCGCTCTGTTGTCGGTCTGCAGGACGCTAACCTGGGCACCCTGACGCTGGGCCGCGAGTACACCCCGAGCTTTTTGCTGGTGAACAAAGCTGCTGATCCGTTTGGCACCGACGGTTACGCCTCAAACGAAGCCATTGTGCGTGGCGGCGTGGGTGCAACCACGGACACGGGTGTGCTGGGCGGTGCCAGCACCACCAACCACTGCGGCGCCAGCTCATGCACTGATGCCAATAACACGCGCTCGGCAGCCATTGATGGCAAGCGCACCAGCAACTCGATCACTTACAACGCCTCGATGTCGGGCTTCAATGTGGGTGCTCAGTTGGGCATGAAAGAAACCAACGGCAGCTCGTCGCCCTTCAAAAACCCCTACGCCTTGGCTGCATCGTATGGCGCAGGCCCCTTCTACGTTGGCGTGGGCTACACCGCCCCGGGCACGGCGGCTTCGCAGTTCAGCAAGGCTTACTGGGCTTCGCTGGTTGGCACCTACGATCTGGGCTTCATGAAGGCGCACGCCTTCTACGGTTCGGGCCGCAATGCCCGCACGGGCGTGGACGGCGACAAGATGCGCAGTTGGCTGCTGGGCGCTTCGGTGCCTGTGGCTGGCGGCAAGGTGCTCGTGTCGTATGGCGAGCTCAAAAACAAGACGCTGAATGACGCCAACCTGAGCGGCGAAGGCCAAGACGGCAAGGTGCAGCAGCAGTTTGCGGTGGGCTACCACTACAACCTGTCCAAGCGCACCGAGCTCTACGCTGATGTGGCTTACGACAAAAAGGCCGGCTACAGCCTCGACACCACCAACGGCAAGAGCAAAACCGGCTACGCGCTGGGCATGAAGCACGATTTCTGATCGCTGCGACACCGCCTTTGCGGCAAGGCAAAACCGCCCCTCGGGGCGGTTTTTTTATGGCTGATGCGAGAGCGAGCGGTGAACACGCGAAGGGCGTGTTCAGAGTTTTTTCTCGAGCGCAAAAAGCATGGCTGGTGTTTCGCGCTCGCGAATCAGGTGAGCCTGTTTGCCATCAATCATCACTTCGGCGGGGCGTCCGCGTGTGTTGTAGTTGCTGGCCATGCTCATGCCGTAGGCGCCCGCCGAGAGCACGGCCAAGGTGTCGCCGGCTTGAACATTGAGCGGGCGCTCGCGCCCCAGCCAATCACCCGATTCGCACACGGGGCCGACGATGTCCCAGGTGGATTCAGGGCCCTCGCGTCGCATGCAGGGCACGATGCCCATCACCGCCTCATAAAGCGCCGGGCGCATCAAATCGTTCATGGCCGCATCGACCACGCAGAAGTTTTTTTGCGTTGAGGGCTTGAGCCCCAGCACCTCGGTGAGCAGCACGCCGGCGTTGCCCACCAGCGATCGGCCCGGCTCGAGCAAGATCTCACGCTGGCCGTGGCCACGGGCATCGATCTTGGCCAGCAATTGGCGGATCAGATCGTCTGCCGCCGGCGGCGTTTCGTCGGTGTAGGTGATGCCCAAGCCGCCGCCAAGATCGAGATGGTGCAGCGCGATGCCGGCGGCCTCGATGGCCTCAACCAGGTCGAGCACACGGTCGAGCGCGTCGAGATAGGGGGCGGTATCGGTGATCTGCGAGCCGATGTGGCAATCAATGCCCACCACCTTCAGCCCCGGCAGCTGGGCTGCATGTTGATAGGCCGCCAGGGCTTGCTCGTGCGCCACGCCAAATTTGTTGCCCTTGAGGCCGGTCGAGATATAGGGATGGGTTTTGGCATCAACATCGGGGTTGACGCGCAGGCTAATGGGGGCCGTTTTGCCGGCTTGCGTTGCCACCGCTGAGAGCACATCGAGTTCGGCCAGGCTCTCGATATTGAAGCAGCGCACGCCCACATCAAGCGCACGGCGCATCTCGGCGCGGGTTTTGCCCACACCCGAAAACACCACCTTGGCCGGATCACCCCCGGCTGCCAATACGCGCTCGAGCTCGCCGCCCGAAACGATATCGAATCCGCAACCGGCTTGGGCAAAGGTTTGCAGCACGGCGAGATTTGAGTTGGCCTTCATGGCGTAGCACACAAGGTGCGCGCGTCCACGCAGGGCCTGTTGATATGGGGCCAGCGCACTCAGCATGGCTTGGCGCGAATACACATACAGCGGCGTGCCGAAGCGGGCGGCCAGATCGTGTGCGGCGCAGCCATCGATAAAAAGCGCGTTGCCGTGATAGGCCACAAAAGGAGAACCGGGGAGTTGCATGGTGTGAGAGGGGGCTCGATCGACGCATCAGGGCGTCGTTGATGAAGGCGCAGGGGCGGGAGCGGAAGCCGCGTGGGCCGTTGGTGCGGGCAGATACAGCGGCCCTTTTTGCCCGCAGCCGCCAAGTGCGGCCAGCAGCGGCAAAGCCAGCATGCCGGTGAGGATGCTGCGCGCGTGCCGTGTGATGGGCGGGCGGCTGCCTAGAATGTGGCGTGCAAATGTAAACATCTGGCGATTCTAAAGATCATGGCCCCCGAACTGCAGCCCACCCCGTTGACCGATGCCCAGTATCGCGAACGCACTGCCGCCGTGTTGTCGACCGTTGAGGCACACATTGATCGCTGGCTGCAAGAGGATGTGATCGATATCGATGCGGCCCGCAATGGCGGCGTGCTTGAGCTCACCTTTCCGGATCGCAGCAAGATCATCCTCAACACCCAGCCGCCACTGCACGAATTGTGGCTGGCAGCGCGGCGCGGCGGCTATCACTTCAAATTTGTGAACGGGCGCTGGCTCGATACCCGCGAGAGCGCCGAATTTTTTGCGCTGCTGTCGGCCTGTGCCACCGAGCAGGCGCGCACCCCGCTGGCGTTTGCTGCCCCCGCTTGAGCAGCGGGCCCGCGCAGCACGGCGCATCGCGCGCCGCCGCTCGTATCCCCAGCCCCGTGGGGCTCAGTTTTTAAACAGATCGAGGATGCTCTTTTTCTCTTCTTCGCTGGGCGTTTCGGCGGTTTTCTCGTCGCCCAGCGCGCTGACGCCGGTAGCGCGTGTGTACTCTTCGTAGAACCACTCGCCATTGACGTTCACCAGCCCCTCGGGTGCTGAGGGCTCATCCACCGGGGCGCCTTTGAGCGCGGTGCCCATGTAATCGATCCAGATCGGCAGTGCCAACCCCCCGCCGGTTTCTTTGTCGCCCAGCTTTCGAGGTTGGTCGTAGCCGATCCAGACCACCGCCACAAGGTGGCGCGTGTAGCCGGCAAACCAGGCATCCATCGAATCGTTGGTGGTGCCCGTTTTGCCGTAAAGATCGGGGCGCTTGAGGGTGGCCTGTGCGCGTGCTGCCGTGCCCGAACGCGTTACCTCTTGCAGCAGGCTGCTCATCACAAAGGCATTGCGGGCATCGATGCTGCGCCAGCTTTCGTTGGGGGCGTGCGTGGGCACATCGACCAACACCTTGCCTTTGGCGTCGGTGACGCGCGTCACCAGCACCGGGTTCACGCGGTAGCCGCCGCTGGCAAACACCGCATACGCGCCCGCCATTTGCATCGGCGTTACCGACCCCGCGCCGAGCGCCATCGTCAGATAGGCCGGGTGTTTGTCGGCGTCAAAGCCAAAGTGTGTCGTCCACTGCTGGGCATATGGCGCACCGATCGATCGCAGCAAACGGATCGAAATCATGTTTTTAGATTTGGCCAAGCCGCGGCGCAGCGTCATCGGGCCATCAAACGTGCCATCGTAGTTTTTAGGCTCCCAGGGCTGGCTGCCCGTGGTGCCGGCATCAAAAAACAGCGGCGCATCATTGATCACGGTGGCGGGCGTAAAGCCCTTCTCGAGTGCCGCCGAGTAGATAAACGGCTTGAAGCTCGATCCAGGCTGACGCCAAGCCTGCATCACGTGATTGAACTTGTTTTTGGCGAAATCAAAACCGCCCACCAGCGCACGAATCTGCCCCGATTGCGGATCCATCGACACAAACGCCCCTTCGACATCTGGCAGTTGGGTGACGGCCCAATCCCCCTTGGTGTTTTTAACGATGCGCACCACCGCGCCTCGGCGGATTTGAATTTTGGGGCTGGCCTTGTTCGATAGCGCAAAGTTCACCGAGCGCAGCCCCTCGCCGGCCAGCGTGATCGTCTCGCCGCTTTGCATCTCGGCCACCAATTGCTTGGGCGAGGCTTCGAGCACCACGGCGGCCTTGATCTCATCGTTGTCCGGATGATCCTCGAGCGCTTCGGCGATGCGCACATCCACCAGCTTGGCATCGGCGGGCAGATCAACATACCCCTCGGGGCCCCGATAGGCTTGGCGTCGTTCGTAATCGAGGATGCCCTTGCGCAGCGCGCGATAGGCGGCCTGCTGCTCTTTGGCGCGAATCGTGGTGTACACATTCAGCCCGCGCGTGTAGGCGTCGTCGCCGTATTGATTAAAAATCAACAGGCGTGCGGCTTCGGCCACGAATTCTGCATGCAGCGCCAGTGGCTCGCGCACGTGATATGAGAGCTGCTCGGTCTTGGCCTGGGCATGCTGCTGCGGGTTGATGAACCCGTTTTCGAGCATGCGATCGATGATGTATTGCTGGCGCAACCGGGCGCGCTTGGGGTTGTTGATCGGGTTGTAGGCCGACGGCGCTTTGGGCAGCCCCGCCAGCATGGCCGCTTCGGCAACGGTGATGTCCTTAAGCGGTTTGCCAAAATAAATTTCGCAGGCCGAGGCAAAGCCATAGGCACGCTGCCCCAGGTAGATCTGATTCATGTAGATCTCAAGAATCTGATCTTTAGACAGCATGCTCTCGATCTTGAGTGCCAGCAAAATCTCATAAATCTTGCGGGTGAACGTCTTCTCGGTGGGCAGATAAAAATTGCGCGCCACCTGCATCGTGATCGTCGAGGCCCCCTGGCTGCGTGCCTCGGTGAAATTGGCCAGCCCCGCGCGAATCACGCCGGTGTAATCCACGCCCCGGTGTTGATAAAAGCGCGCATCTTCAATGGCCAGCACGGCGTTTTGCATCACCTTCGGGATCTCGCTGATCGGGGTGAAATGCCGGCGTTCCTCGCCAAACTCGCCGATCAACACGTTGTCGGACGAAAAAACGCGCATCGGCAGCTTGGGGCGATAGTCGACCAACCCGCTGATTTCGGGCAGGTGGGGGTAAGCCACACACAGCGTCAGTGCGATAAGCAACACGCCAGACAGCCCGGCGGCCAAGGCCAGCCCAAACAGCCAAGCCAAGGGGCGGATCAGCCAACGCACCCACCAAGCATGGTGCAATGAATGAGCGCCAGAGGCGGGCGCCGCAGCGCGGTTCGATTCGGTCATGGGCCTGCAACAGATGAGTGGCGACCGATTATAGAAATGGCCGAGAGGGGTTCGATTTTGCAAAAAATCCGGCTTTTCGAGCGATCAACAATTGCTGCCCAGAGTATGTTGTGACCTGTTGTAAGGCGTGTGGCGTATGCAACGAGACAGTGTTTTCACGAGGCTGAAAACCTTTCAACGCCAAAAGCTTTACTGCTAGCATTGAAGTAGGTTATTAACATTCCGGCGCGCCTTCGCTGCGCATGGGGGACGGTGTGAGTTTTCTGGACGTTCTCTTGGGTCGTAAACATCCGCCAATGGTTGGTCTGGACATCAGCTCTTCCAGCGTTAAATTGGTTGAGTTGAGCCAGTCGAATACGGGCGAATACGTGATTGACCGTTTTGCATCTGAGCCTTTTGAAAAGGGCTGGATCGTTGACGGCCAAATTGAAAAATTCGACGAAGTCGCCGAGGCTGTGCGCAAGGTCGTTGCCAAGAGCGGCACCAAGACCAAATTTGTCGCCATGGCCATGCCGCAATCGGCAGTGATCACAAAAAAGATCATGCTGCCGGCCGGGCTGCGCGAAGAAGATCTCGAGGTGCAGGTTGAATCCGAGGCGAATCAATATATTCCTTTCTCGCTTGATGAAGTCAGCCTTGATTTCTGTGTGATTGGGCCGAGCGCCACCTCGGCAGGTGATGTCGAGGTGCTGATTGCTGCTTCTCGCAAAGATCGAGTGCAAGATCGGCAGGGTCTGGCCGAAGCCGCCGGGCTCAAGCCCATGGTGCTCGACATCGAAGCCCATGCCTCGCGTCTGGCCATGGAGCGCTTGGTCGATGCGTTGCCCAACGAGGGCAAGGATGCGTTGGTAGCACTTTTTGAGATCGGCGCTGAAAACACCAGCCTCAAGGTGCTGCGCGACGACGAGCTGCTCTACGATCGAGATCAGGCCTTTGGCGGGGCGCAGCTCACGCAGCTGATTTCGCGCCAATACGGTTTCTCATTCGAAGAGGCAGAGCAAAAAAAGCTATCGGGTGATTTGCCCGAAGATTACGACGCCACCATCCTGGCGCCTTTTGTTGACAGTCTGGCGCAAGAAATTGGTCGAGCGCTGCAGTATTTCTTCACCAGTACGCCGCATCACAAGGTGCACTACATCATGCTTGCCGGCGGCACGGCGGCACTGCCGGGGCTCAAAGAGCGCGTTACCGAGCTCACTGGTTTTGCTGCCATGGTGGTCAATCCGTTTGATGGCATGAAACTGGGGCCGGCAGTGCGCGAGAGTAAATTGCGTCGTGAGGCACCTTCGTATCTCACCGCTTGTGGTTTGGCGATGCGGAGATTCCTCCAATGATTTTGATCAACCTCCTTCCGCATCGCGAAGAGAAACGCAAGCGGCGCAAGCAAGCCTTCTTTGTCGGTTTGGGTGTGGCTGCGGGCGTGGGTGCCGTGGTCGTGGGCCTGTGGTTTGCGGTTTTGCAAGAAATGATTTCGGCGCAAGAGCAAAAAAATGGCGTGCTCAAAGCCGAGATTCGCAAACTCGAAGATCAGATCAAAGACATTGCCTCGTTGCGGGCCGATATCG
The DNA here is from genome assembly GCA_964618825.1 of uncultured Aquabacterium sp. Lineage (GTDB taxonomy): Bacteria > Pseudomonadota > Gammaproteobacteria > Burkholderiales > Burkholderiaceae_C > Aquabacterium. The sequence continues at coordinate 18,462 of CAZUCW010000022.1, read as the reverse complement.
AGTCGCTCAAGGCGCGCCAGAAGGCCGTTGAAGACTTGCAGGCCGACCGCAACACACCGGTGCATTTGCTCAACGAGTTGGTGCGGCAAACGCCCGATGGCATGCACATGACTTCGCTCAAACAAGACGCCCAGGGCTTCGTGGTTTCGGGCTTGGCCTTGTCCAACGAGCGGGTGTCTGAGTTTCTTCGCAACACCAGTTACAACTCGCCGTGGTTCGAGCGGCCCGAGCTGCAAGAGATCAAGGCCGTTAAATCACAAGACGGCAAAAAGATGCTCTTCGGATTCTCGGTTCGCGTGGGCCTGAAGCGGACGCAGGAGGCTGGGGCTGTTGCGGCCAAGCCTGGCGCGGCAGGGGCCTCATCCCCCGTCGCTGCGGTGGCGGGCAAGCAATCGTGACGAACGTTTGCGAGAGTCATTAAGGCGTTGTCATGGCAAGTCCAAAGATAAACATTGATCTCAATAGCGTCTTCATGGAGGCGCAGACCCAGTTCAAGGGGCTCAATCCCAATGAGCCAGGGCAATGGCCCATCCTGCCTAAGGTCGCAGCGTTCATCGCTGCTGCGATTGCGGTGGTGGTTCTGGGTTGGTTTGGCGTGTTGGCATCAACCGACGAAGAGCTTGAGGCGCGTCGTGCCGAGGAACCCAAGCTCAAGGATGATTACCGGGGCAAGCTTACGCAGGCCGTCAACCTCGACGAATTGCGCAAGCAAAAGGCGCAGGTTCAAGAGTACGTCACCCAGCTCGAGAAGCAGTTGCCTGGCAAGGCCGAGATGGATGAATTGCTCTCAGATATCAACCAGGCTGGCGTGGGGCGAGGGCTGCAATTTGAGCTATTCAAGCCAGGGCAGGTGGCTGTCAAGGATTACTACGCCGAATTGCCCATTGGTATCCGCGTGGTGGGGCGTTTTCACGATGTCGGCGCCTTTGCTGCCGATGTGGCCAATCTCTCGCGGATCGTGACACTGCACGATATGTCGATTGTTTTCCAAAACGCCAAAGACAACTCAGGGGCCTTGGTGATGGATGCCACGGCTCGCACCTATCGCTATCTCGATCCGACTGAGGTCGAAGAGCAGCGCGCTGCCAAAGCCAAGGACAAAGACAAGAAAAAGGCCGGAGGCAAGAAATGATCAAGCATGTTGCTGTGGCCCTGGGGCTGATCATGACGGCTTCGTTGCTGGCCGGATGCGGCGCAGACAGCGAAGAACTGCAGGGCTGGATGGATCAGCAAAAACGCGAGGCGCGACCCAACGTTACGCCGCTCAATCCGCCAACCAAATTCACGCCGGATCCGTATGCCGTGGCCGACGTGGTTGACCCCTTTGCTTTGCAAAAGCTGACGGTGGCGCTCAAGCAAGAGGCGCATCAGCCCAATTCGCTGATGGCTGCTGAGATGAACCGTCGCCGCGAGCCGCTTGAGGCGTTTCCCCTCGACAGCATGCACATGGTGGGTAGCCTTGATCGCAAGGGGGCGACATACGCACTGATCAAGGCCGATGGGCTGCTTTATCAAGTCAAGGTTGACGATTACATGGGGCAGAACTTCGGCAAGGTCATGAAAATTTCTGAAACCGAGATTGAATTGCGTGAAATCGTGCAAGACGCCTCGGGTGAGTGGATCGAGCGTCTGACGAGCTTGCAATTGCAGGAGAACGCAAAGTGACGAATGGTGTGCAGGAGAAAACAATCATGAAACGATTGCGTTGGGTGCTGGCTTCGCTGGCTTTGTGCGTGGCCGCGCCTCAGGCTTGGGCCGAGAACGCGATCCAGTCGATTAACAGCACGCAGCAGGCTGGCGCACAGGTGCTTCGCATTGAGATGAGCGAGCCGCTGGGTGCCGTGCCGCAGGGCTTTGTGGTGCAAACGCCGCCACGAATCGCGCTTGATTTTCCGTCGATCGCTAACAGCACGGGGCGTAGCTCGATCGAGGTGAATCAGGGCAATCTGCGGTCGGTTAACTTGGCGCAGGCCGGTGATCGCACGCGAGTGGTGCTCAATTTGCGCCAACCGTCTACCTATAAAGCGCAGATCGATGGCAAATCGCTGCTGGTGATCATCGAAACAGCAAGCTCTGCCGCTGCGACGAATGCAGCCCAAGGTGCGCCGGGCAAGGTCGGGAATGCAGCGGAGGGCACAACAACCAAGTTTGCTGACAACCTCAACGCTTCGCCCAGTTCAATCCGTGAGGTGGATTTCCGCCGCGGTCCAGATGGCGCCGGCCGTGTGGTGGTTGAGCTGCCCAACAACCAGGTGGGCGTTGATATTCGCCAGCAGGGCCAGAGTTTGGTAGTGGATTTCCAGCGATCGATGCTGCCGCAAAATCTGCGCAAGCGTTTTGACGTGACCGATTTCGGCACGCCGGTGCAGAGCATGACGGCTACCCAGGTGGGCGACAAGGTGCGCTTGACCGTTGAGCCGCGCGGGGTATGGGAACACTCGGCTTATCAGACCGATAATCAGTTTGTGCTTGAGGTGCGTCAGCAAAAGGTTGACCCCAACAAGCTCACGCAGGGGCCGGGCTATTCGGGCGAGAAGCTGTCGCTTAACTTCCAGAACATCGAAGTGCGCGCCCTGCTGCAAGTGATCGCCGATTTCACTAACTTCAACGTGGTAACCAGCGACACCGTTACCGGCAACGTGACGCTGCGTCTCAAAGATGTGCCCTGGGATCAGGCGCTCGATATCATCATGCAGGCCAAAGGCTTGGGGGTGCGCAAATCGGGCAATGTGCTGTGGATTGCGCCCAAGGATGAAATCAATACCAAAGAAAAGATTGATCTCGAAGCCAAGCAGCAAATTGCTGCGCTTGAGCCCGTGCGTACGCAGTCGTTTCAGCTCAACTACGCCAAGGCCGAAGAAATCTTTAAGGGCCTGACGGGCCAATCGGGCGGTGGCGGTGGCGGCGGCGGGCAAAACTCGCGAATTCTCTCGCCGCGCGGATCGGCCATTGCTGAAACTCGCACCAATCAGTTGTTTGTGTCTGATATCCCCAGCAAGCTCGAGGAGATTCAGGCGCTGATCACGCGCATTGATATCCCTGTGCGGCAGGTGCTGATCGAGGCGCGCATTGTTGAGGCGGATGAGTCTTGGGGGCGCTCGTTGGGGGTGCGCTTCGGCGCGTCGACACTGCATTCTGAAGATCGCACCGGTGTATACAGGGTTGGTGGTGGAAACGGCTTGGCGCTTAATGGGTCTTACCTTGGCACCGGCAAGCTGACAGGGCAGGTGAAGGATGAGGTCGATTTCATTCCGAATTCGAACTTCGTCAACATGCCGGCCAGCGGTCTGGGCACGGGGGTGGATGCCAGCACCTTCTCGTTTACGCTGCTCAACAGCGCGGCGACGCGGTTCTTGAACCTCGAAATTTCGGCGCTCGAATCGGATGATCGGGGCAAGATCGTGTCGAGCCCGCGTGTGATCACGGCGGATCAGATCAAGGCCGTGATTGAGCAAGGTACCGAGCTGCCGTATCAAACAGCGACATCCAGCGGTGCAACGGCGATTGTGTTCCGCAAGGCCAACCTCAAGCTTGAGGTGACGCCGCAGATCACGCCTGAGGGCAGCATCATCCTCGATGTTGATGTCAACAAGGACAGTGTGGGCCAAGAGACGCGGGCTGGTTATGCGATCGATACCAAGCACGTGAAAACGCAAGTGTTGGTTGAAAACGGCGGCACGGTGGTGATCGGGGGTATCTACCTCGAGGATGAGCGCAACACGACGATCAAGGTGCCGTATCTGGGTGACGTTCCGGTGCTGGGTAATCTGTTTCGCACCAAGACGAAGCAAACCAGCAAATCAGAGCTGATGGTTTTCTTGACACCCAAGACAGTGACCGATCGCACGGCTTTCCGCTGATACGGCTGAGGGCCGGTTGCAGGAGTTTTCGCAACCGTGACGATTTCTTTGGTGGGCCTGCCTGGCGGGGGTAAATCAACCGCCGGGCGACAGTTGGCCAAGCGCATCGGGTTTGATTTGATCGACTCTGATGCGGTGATCGAAAAGCGGATCGGGTGCTCGATCCGCTCTTTTTTTGAGCGCGAAGGCGAGGATTGTTTTCGCGATATCGAAGAGGCTGTGATCGCCGAGCTGGTGGCGCAGCCGCGCGCGGTGTTGGCCACCGGTGGTGGTGCGGTGTTGCGCGAGGCCAATCGCCGCGCGTTGCGTGAGCGCTCAACGGTGGTGTATTTGCGCTCGACGCCCGAAGAGCTGTTCAGGCGTTTGCGGCACGATACGCAGCGGCCGCTTTTACAGGTGGGCGATCCGCTGGCCAAGCTCAAAGAGCTTTATCGGCAGCGCGATCCGCTGTATCGGCAGACAGCACATTTTGTGGTTGAAACCGGACGGCCATCGGTAACCAGCCTGGTGAACATGATCGTGATGCAACTCGAGTTGGCGGGTGTGTTGCCGGCGGATCAGCTGGATTCGCCGGGGCGCAGCGGCGCCAGCGATTCGTTGCACGACGATTGATTCGGCGAGGCTTGGGCGGTCGGCTGCTTGGGGGTGGGTTGGCGAGCGGCGAAGGCTTCGGGGTGCGCCGGGTCGAATCCAACTTCTTGCATGTGAAAGACGAGCGCGGTGTCGAGCATGTCGGCGTGCTGCGGAAACCACTCTTCGAGCTCTTTGACGATGCGGCGCAGCGGCACGAGGTTGTCTTGCTCTTGCGCCAGGTGCAGCACTTGGCGCATCACGTCGAGCACCATGTTGTGTTGGCGCACATGGCAGTTGTCGGGTGAGAAGCCTGTGGCAGCCATCCAGCGGTCTTCTTGGCCAAAGTGGTCGATGGTGTGATCGATCAGGCGTTTGAAGCGATCGATCAGCGCTGCCGGGGGCAGTTCGCCCTGGGTTTCATCGAGGCAGGCGATCAGATCGACAAATTCGCGGTGGGTGGCGTCGACGATTTCTTGCCCGAGAACGAATTCGGGCTTCCAGGTGATCGGCATGTGGTACGTGGGCTAGAAAGGGTGGCGAGAAGGGCTCAAGGGGTAGCGCGCCAAGGCGCGATCCGGTGGCCGTTGAATGGGGCAGTTTGCTGCCGCTGAGTGTGGATTTTGATGCACGAAGTGCAGGCAAGCGCGCTTGTGGGGGCGGTGCCGCGTGGTGGGGCGCGGGTGCTGGCCGGATAATGGCCGGCCACTTGCCGCTACGCACATGCAGCCCACCGCGAAAACGCTCATTCTCGAATTGCTCATGGCCAGTAAGGACACACCCGTGTCGGCGCGCGAGGCAGTGGTAGCAGGCAAGCTGTTTGAAATCAGTGAGAACAATATTCGCGTGGCGCTGGTGCGGCTGTCTGCAACGGGCCTGATTGCGGCCAGCGGGCGGGGGGCGTATGCGCTGGGTGAGCAGGGGCGCGATCTGGCTCGCGAGGTGCAGGCATGGCGCACGACGCTGCAACGGGTGCGGTCAGATTGGGATGGCTCTTATGTGGTGGTGCACGGCGGCCTGCCGGCGCGCATTGAGCGCGCGGCTGTGCAGCGCGTGAATCGGGCGTTCCACCTGCTGGGCTTTGGGGCGCTGGATCGCGGGCTGCACACGCGGCCCAACAATCTCGATGGTGGCGTGCCGGCGTTGATGGCGCGTTTGCGTGCCTTGGGTCTGGGCGCCGATGGCATGGTGTTTGTAGCGAATGCGTTTGATGCGCCGACACAGGCGAGGGTGCTGGCGTTGTGGGATGGTGCTGCGCTCAACGAGAGCTATCGGCGCACGCGCGATCAGCTTGATGCCTGGCTGGTGGATGCCGCCCGTTTGGCGCCCGATGTGGCTGCACGCGAGTGCTTTTTGCTGGGGCGGCGGGCCATTCGGCAGGTGCTGTTTGATCCGCTGTTGCCGCATCCTTTGGTGGATGTGGCATTGCGGCGCAGCTTTTTAGAGTCGGTGGTGCGCTTTGATCACGCCGGGCATTTGATTTGGCAACGGTTTTTTGCTGCCGGCCTCGGGGGGGCTACACCGGCTATGGCCGCGCGGGTGCCTTTGCAGCAGTGAGGTGCAAAGCCTCACCCCCTGCGTTGTTGCTGGGGGGCAGGATCAATCGAGGGCAGCGGCGCTGCTCAGCGTGCCGTGTGGCCCAAGGTGCGGGCTGCGGCCTTTGCGACGGAATTCGCTGGGGGTGATGCCCGCCCAGCGTTTGAAGGCGCGCGTAAAGCTGTGGCGGTCGGCAAAGCCCAGGCGCTCGCTGACGGTTTCAACATCGGTGTGGTCGTTGATCAACCAATCAGAGGCCAGCTGAAAACGTGCGCGGGCCTGCACTTCGGCAAAGCGCTGTCCTTCTTCTTGCAGGCGCCGTTGCAGGGTGCGGGGGTGCAGATGAAAGCGCGCGGCGGTGCGCTCGATGCCTTGGCCGAGCAATTGCGGGTTGTCGGCGAACACTTGATGGAGCGCTTCGACCAAGCTGGTTTTGCCTGCCGTGTTGCGTGCCAGATATTGCTGCACGACGGATTCGGCCTGCTTGTGCAGCATCGGCGCGGCGCCTTTGAGCGGGGCATCGAGGAGCGATTTTTTAAACACCACGCCATCAAAGGGCTGGCACAGCCGCACGGGGCTTTTGAATAAGCGCTCGTATTGCGTGAGGCGATCAGGATTGCCGTGGCGAAAGCACACGCGCTCGGCCTGCACTTCATCGCCCAGCAGGGTGCGGGCAAATTTGTTGATGGTGGCGAACTCGAGTTCGACGAAGTATTCGAATCCCGGCGCGTGGGACGGCAGCAGAGGCAGCTCGACCTTGAGTGCGGCCAGATCGCCGGATTCTTCAACGCGCACCTCGCAGCGCGGCATCAAGGTTTTGATCCACTCGAACACGCGCAGCGAATCACGCAGCGTCGGGCTGGTGGTAACGAAGGTGTCGAGCGCGGGCAGGTTTTCGAAGGCGAAAGCCTCGCCCAGCACGAACGGGAAATGCAGCGGTGCACGGGTTTGGACCACGCACTCGCGCATCAGCCACATCATCGTGGCGGGCTTGATCATCGGGATGGCGTGGTGGCGCAGATTGGCATCGATGTTGGTGGCGCGAAACAGCGGCTCGATGCTGAAGCCACAACGCACGGCGGCTTTGATCCAGGCGGTGGGGGCGACGAAGGGGATCAGCCCGGAGTCGTCGTAGGCGTCGCGGAGTTCTACTGCTGAATTCATGGTGCGAGGCGTTTACGGCAGGGGACTTCGGGTGAGGGCAGGGTGATGCAAGGTGTTGACCACCCAAATTTTCAAATAAGCGTTTGATGGCTGTATCAGCCACATTTGCGGGGAAACCAGTAACCAACCCTTGAATAAGGGGGCCTGCATTGGGCTCTGGGGGGCTGTATGTGCAGGCTTTGGCTCGTGTTTACCCTGGGGTGTGGGTAGATGCGGTCAGCCATGGCGGGGCTGCTGGCCGCCGTGGTGGGGCGCGGCGTCCCTCGACTTGGGGCTACAAGTGTCAGCAACGTATCGTTACGATGCCGACACGATGGGCGCCTCGTGTGTGGTGCTCGACAAACAGGCTTTGACGGGGGCGTGGCCCGCGGATGGGGCGCACGAGAGGACGTTGAGACGATGTGCGGTGTGGCGGGCATCTTGGATTGGGCCGCTCGGGTCGAGCGGGCTCCGCTGGCCGCCATGATCGGGCGGCTGCACCACCGCGGGCCCGATGGGCAGGGGCTGCATCTCGATGGCCCAGTGGGGCTTGCTCACGCGCGCTTGAGCATCATTGATTTGGCGGGCGGCGATCAGCCCATGGCCAACGAAGATGGCTCGGTATGGGTGGTTTTTAATGGCGAGATCTTCAACCACATCGAGTTGCGTGCCGGGTTGATGGCGCGTGGGCATCGCTTTGCCACGCAATCGGATACCGAAGTGATCGTGCATCTCTACGAAGAGCACGGCGAAGCGTTTGTGCAGCATCTCAATGGGCAGTTTGCAATTGCGCTGTGGGATGCGCCGCGCCGCCGGCTGGTGCTGGCGCGCGATCGGGTGGGCATTCGCCCGCTGTTCTATCACTGGGCCGGCGCGCGGTTGGCGTTTGCTTCTGAGGTGAAGGCGCTGTTTGCGCTGCCCGACGTGCCGCGCAGCATCGATGCGTCGGCCTTGGGCGAGGTTTTCACTTATTGGGCGCCGCTGCCCGGCCACACGGTGTTTGCGGGGGTGCAGGCGTTGCCGCCCGGGCATGTGATGGTGGTGGATGCGCCCGAGGTACGCGCATCGGTGGGTGCTTCGCATGGCCCTGCGCACCGGATCACGCGCTATTGGGATTGGCGATTTCCGCCCGATGGTGCGCACGAGCAGCGCAGTGCGGCTGATTACGCCGATGAGTTGCGCGAGTTGCTCATCGACGCAGTGCGGTTGCAGTTGCGCGCCGATGTGCCCGTGGGGGCATATCTCAGCGGAGGGCTTGATTCGAGCATTGTTACGTCGCTCATCAAGCATTTCACGGATGTGCCGCTGCGCACGTTTTCGCTCACGTTCGAAGATGAAGAGTTCGATGAGAGCGGCTATCAAAACGAGCTGGTGCGCTATCTCGGCACCGAGCACACGGCGTTGCGCTGTAAACGCAGCGACATTGCCGCAGCGTTTGCGCGGGCGGTGTGGCATGCCGAAAGCCCGATCGTGCGTACGGCGCCGGCGCCGATGATGCTGCTGGCGGGTAGCGTGCGTGAGGCGGGCTACAAAGTGGTGCTCACGGGCGAGGGCGCTGATGAGGTGTTTGGCGGCTACGATCTTTTTAAAGAGGCGCGCGTGCGTCGCTTTATGGCGCGTGCGCCGCAATCGGGCATGCGCGGCGCGTTGATCGATCGGCTTTATCCGTATTTGCGCCACTCGCCGGCCGCCAGCCGCGTGATGGCGCAGCGTTTTTTTGCCGACGGCAGCGAACATGTGGGGCAGCCGCACTTTGCGCACATGCCGAGGTGGTCGAGCACGCGTCGCATTTGGCAGTTTTTTGCACCCGAACTGCGCGCCCAACTGGGCCGCACATGCCATCTCGAGGCGATGGCTGCGCATTTGCCCGCCGAGATTTCGCAGTGGGCCGGGCTCAATCAGGATCAATACATCGAGGCGCACACGCTGATGTCGGGCTATTTGCTGAGTTCGCAGGGTGATCGTGTGGCGATGGCCGAGTCGATCGAGGGACGCTTTCCGTTTCTCGACCACCGCCTGATCGAGTTTGCCAACCGCCTGCCTCCGCGCTACAAGCTGATGGGGCTGAACGAAAAATACCTGCTTAAGCATGCGATGCGCGGCCTGCTGCCCGAGGCGATCCGCTCGCGCACCAAGCAGCCCTATCGTTCGCCCGATAGCGCCAGCTTTTTTGATGCAGGGCGGCCTTTGCCGTGGGTGGCCGATCTGTTGAGCCCGCGCAACGTGGCTGATGCCGGCTACTTTGATGCCGGTGCCGTGGGCAAGTTGGTGGCCAAGTGTGCGGCGGGGCGGGCGATTGGGTTTCCGGACAACATGGCGTTTGTCGGCATCGTTTCGACGATGCTGCTGCACCAGCAGTTTGTGCGCTCGGGTGCGGCGCAGCCGGTTGATGCGGAGCTCGCCGTCGGATGAGCCTGTTGCACGATTTTTTGCGCGTCAGCGCAGCACGCCTGCCCGACAAGATCGCTTTGGTCTGCGGTGAGCAGCGCGTGAGCTTTGGCGCGTTGCAGGCCCGTGTGCAGCATCTGGCCGCGCATTTGCATGCATGCGGTGTGGCGCGTGGTGAGCGTGTGGCGCTGTATCTCGATAACAGCCCCGAGATGGTTGTGGCCATTCATGCCGTGCTGCAGCTGGGGGCGGTGTTCATGCCCATCAACCCGCTCACCAAGGGCGACAAGCTGGCCTATGTGCTGCGTGATTCGGGGGCTGTGGCGTTGTTGTCTCAGGCCAATTTGATGGCCGACTGCCGCACCGCGCTTGGGCCAGACACCCCGGTGCGCAGCTGCGTGCTGGCGCACTGGGCGCCCGACGCCGAGGGCGAGGCGCCTTTTGGCGCGGGCATCCAGGCGCACCCTTGGCCCGAATGTGGGGATGCCCCGGAGGCGGTGTCGGACGATGCGGGTGGCAATGCATGGCCCGACCCCCTCATCGATCAGGATCTGGCGGCCATCATCTACACCTCGGGCTCGACCGGGCGGCCCAAGGGGGTGATGTTGTCGCACCTCAATTTGATCAGCGCGGTCAATGCCGTGGCCGAGTATCTTGGCCTGACCGAAAACGATGTGATCGCCAGCGCGTTGCCGCTGGCGTTTGGTTATGGGCTCAATCAGGTGCTGCTGGGTTGCAAGCTTGGGGCACGGGTGGTGCTCGAGCCCTCGTTTGCTTTTCCGGTTAAGGTGCTGCAGACGCTTGAGCGCGAGCGTGCCACGGTGTTTCCGGGGGTGCCGACGATGTATGCCCTGCTCACGAATCTCAAGACACTGCCGCACCACGATCTGAGCAGTTTGCGTGTGCTCACCAACGCTGCCGCTGCGCTGTCTACCGAACACATCGCGCGGCTGCGCGCCTTGCTGCCGGGCGCGCGTTTGTATTCGATGTACGGACAAACCGAATGCACCCGCATCAGTTATTTGCCGCCCGATCAGCTCGATATTCGGCCCACCAGCGTGGGGCGCGGCATGCCCAATCAAGAGTGCTGGCTGATCGATGCCGAAGGCCGGCGTTTGCCGCATGGCTGTTCGGGCGAGCTGGTGGTGCGTGGCAGCCATGTGATGCGTGGCTATTGGCGCCAGCCCGAAGAAACCGCCCGGCGCCTGCTGCCTGGGCCTCTGCCCGGCGAGTTTGTGCTGCGCACGGGGGATTTGTTTCGCACCGATGCCCAGGGGTGGCTGTATTTCGAAGCACGGCAAGACGACATCATCAAAACCCGTGGCGAAAAAGTGAGCCCCCGCGAGGTTGAAGATGTGATCTACGCACTCGATGCCGTGCTTGAGGCGGCGGTTGTTGGCGTGCCCGACGCGCTTCTCGGGCAATCGGTGAAAGCTTTTGTGGTGCTCAAAGAAGGCGCCGCACTGAGCGAGCGCGAAATCATTCGCCACTGCCTTAACAAGCTCGAAAACTACATGGCACCCAAGCACGTTGAGTTTGTGGATGCGTTGCCCAAAACCCTCAGCGGCAAGATCAAAAAAACCGAATTGGCCTGAATGTTCTGAGCCTCTCTTGAATGGTTCTCTCCCTCTAATCCTCAACATTTTTTTATTCAGATTCACGCAGAAAGCCCGTTATGCAAGACATCAAACCCCAGGTGCGCCAATACATCGTCGACAACCTTTTGATGGGTGCTCAGGATCTCAAGCTGTCCGACACCGAATCGTTCATGCAAAACCATGTGATCGACTCGACGGGTTTTTTGGAGCTGATTGCTTTTCTTGAAGACACCTTTGGCATTCGCGTCGAAGACGAAGAGATGGTTCCTGAAAACCTCGACAGCCTGGCCGCCATTCAGGCCTTTGTGGCTCGCAAACGCGGCGCCTGATTTCTCACCACGCTCGACAAGACATTCGACATGAACGCCATCCAACTTTCTCCTGCCGTTTTAGAGCTCGATTACGACGCCGAGGTGGCGCGCATCAAGCAATGGATGCTCGACACCCTGACGCAGCAGCTGCACAAGCGCGGCGTGGTGGTGGCCATGTCGGGCGGTATCGACAGCTCGGTGTGCGCTGCGCTGGCCGTGCATGCGTTGGGCCCGTCGAAGGTGTTTGGCTTGCTGCTGCCCGAGCGCGATTCGTCGGGTTTTTCGAGCCAGCGCGGGCGGCTGTTGGGCGATCACCTGGGGATCACCTACACGGTGCACGATATCGCTCCGGCGCTTGAGGCGTTGGGCTGCTACCGCGAGCGCGATGCAGCCATCCGCGCCGTGTTTGCGCAGTATGGCGAGGGCTGGAAGAACAAAATCGTGATCGCCGGAGGCACGCAGGGCGGCATCAATTTTTTCAAGCTGGTGGTGCAAGACCCCAGCGGCGCGATGCACGAAGCCCGGCTGCCTTTGCGCGAATATCTGCAGATCGTGGCGGCGACCAACCACAAGCAGCGCTTGCGCAAAACGATGGAGTACTTTCACGCTGATCGACTCAACTACGCGGTGATCGGCACGCCCAACCGGCTTGAATACGATCAAGGCTTTTTCGTCAAAAACGGCGATGGCTCGGCCGATCTCAAGCCCATTGCGCATCTCTACAAATCACAGGTGTATGCGCTGGCGCGGCACTTGGGGTTGCCACCCGACATCTGCAATGCGGTGCCCACCACCGATACCTATTCGCTGCAGCAGGGGCAAGACGAGTTCTACTTCGCTTTGCCTTATCAACAAATGGATCTGGCGCTGTGGGCCTACAACCACGACCGCCCCGCGAGCGAGTTGGCCGAGGCGTTGGGCCTGGGTGTCGAGCAGGCTCAGCGGGTGTACGCCGATATCGAGGCCAAGCGGCGCGCCACGGCGTATCTGCATGCGCGCCCGGCGCTGGTGGAGCCGATCGGGCAGATCGCTGATTGATGCGGGTAGCACGGCGCTGAGATACTCGCGGCGGCGCGTTGAACGCCGTCTCTTTTTTGGGGGCGTGCGTTGCGAGCCATCCTCACGATCTTTCTCTCGATCACATCGCCGTGGATATCTCAACCACCCTGAGCCTGGCCCTCACGTCGGCTGACATCCGCAGCATTGGGGATTCGGGGCGTGCCCGTTTTGCCAAGCTGCTGGCGCATCTCGAAGGCGCCCTGCACATCTTGCCCGACAAGCCCGAAGAAACCCCCGCAACTGCTTTGCGTGCGCTGTGGCATTTGGCGTCTGGGCGGGCGCTGTCGGTTGAGTCGGCCTGTGATGAGGTGCTGCCTGCACTCGATGGTGTGCAGCGCGAAGATCTCGATGAGCTGATCTCGCGGCGTGTGAGCGGGGTGCCGCTGGCGCATCTCACGGGGCGGCAGCGTTTTATGGGGCTTGATTTGCTGGCCGGGCCGCAGGCGTTGATTCCGCGCCGCGAAACCGAGTTGCTCGGGCAGACAGCGGTGGCGCGCTTGCGTCGGCTGGCGGATGAGCATGCCGACGTTACCGCCATCGATGTGTGCACCGGTTGCGGCAATCTGGCGCTGGCGCTGGCGCATGGCGAGCCGCGCGCGCGTGTGTTTGGCGCCGATCTCTCAGAAGACGCCGTGGCGCTGGCGCGGCGCAATGCCATGTTTCTTGGCCTGCAAGACCGCACGCAATTTGTGTGCGGTGATTTGCTGGCGCCCTTTGATGATCCGGCTTTTTATGGCCGCGTCGATTTGCTGGTGTGCAATCCGCCCTATATCTCATCGGGCAAGCTCGAAACCCTGCCCAGCGAGATCATCTCGTTTGAGCCGCGCATGGCCTTTGATGGCGGGCCGTTTGGGGTGCGGATTTTGCAGCGGTTGATGCGCGAGGCGCCGCGCTATCTGCGCTTTGGCGGCTGGCTGGCCTTTGAGGTGGGGCTGGGCCAGGGCCCGGCGGTGCACCAGTGGCTCGACAAAACCGGCAGCTACGACCGCGTTGAAGCGGTCGAGGATGGCCTGGGCCAGGTGCGGGTGGTGTTGGCGCGTGTGGCCAGCTGAGGCTTGCCACGGGGCCGTTCGGGCCGAGCGAGATCCTGAAATCACACTACCGTGCGATGCGGGAATTTCATCCTCAAAGAGTAAGCGGCTTCAAATCGGCGAAAATGCGGGTATGAACAAGCCGATTACGACACAAATCAATGAGGATGGTCTGCGTTATCGCTCGAAAGCCGGGGGCTCGCCGTTTGGCAAGGCGGCCAATACGCGCTCGTGCTTCAAGTGTGGCAAGCATCGCCCCATGGAGGCGCTGCAAACCAAACGCATCCTGGGCCGCGTCGAAATGATCTGCAAGCCCTCTTGCAGCGAGTTGGGCTGATCGGGCAGTTTTTCTGTGCCTGCCGCCCTCGTGTGAGGCTCACTCGGGCAGGTGGATCAAGCCGGTGTTGTAGTTGTACTCAAACACCTCGCCATGGCGGCCCCACTCGATGGCCACCTTGAGCACCTCTTCGGCCTCTTCGGCATCCATCGCTTCGCGCAGCAGTTTCAAGAAGGGTTTTTCGGGCAGTTCGCCCGATTCTTCTTGCTCAAGGCTGTGGCGGATGTGTGCGGCCAGCGGCACGCGCGCGAGCAGTTGACGTCCGAACAGCAGCTTGCGCTGGGCGTTGTCGCTTTCAACATAACGCTGGCCCAGCGCGGTGGTGCTCAGATCGCCGCGTTCGAGCTGCGCAAAACCCAGCAGCGCCAGCGCGGTTGATACCGGCAGCAGTTCATCATCGGTGAGCTCGGTGTCTTCGGCCAGTTTGGGCAGATCGGCGCGGCCCTTGAAGGGCTCGCCGTGCAGCAGCTCGAGCACGGCCTCGATGCGAGCGATATCGGCCAGCGGCAGGCGATCGGCCAGATTGAGGCGCGGCGCTTCGTCGGCGGTGCGGCCTGCGCGGCCTGCTCCGGCGGTCATCAGCGCATAAACCTCATCAATCATGGCGCGCACTTCGCGGCTGTCGGCGTTGCGCGGGCGTGGCAGGCCGATCTTCATCTGAAAGCGCACGCGGCCCGGATCGCTGGCGAAGATCAGCACGCGATCGGCCATCATCACGGCCTCTTCGATGTTGTGCGACACCACGAGGATGCCTTTGGTGGGCATCTGGCCGCCGTCCCACAGCTCAAGGATGTCTTCGCGCAGCCGCTCGCCGGTGAGCACATCGAGCGCCGAGAAAGCCTCATCCATCAAGAGCACTTCGGGCTGCACCACCAACGCTCGCGCGATGCCCACACGCTGGCGCATGCCGCCCGAGAGTTCGCGCGGCAGGGCGCCCTCAAAGCCCGACAAACCGATCAGCTCGATGGCCTGGGTGGCGCGCTCGGTGCGCTCGGCGGCACTCACTCCGCGCGCTTCAAGGCCGAGTTCAACGTTTTGCTGCACGGTGAGCCACGGAAACAGCGCAAACGATTGAAACACCATGCTCACGCCGCGCGCCGGGCCATACAACGGCTGGCCACGGTAGCTCACGTTGCCCGCATCGGCCTGCACCAACCCGGCCATGATGCGCAGCAGGGTGGATTTGCCCGAGCCCGATTGGCCCAGCAGCGCAACGATTTCGCCTTCGCGCAGGGTGAAATCAACCTCTTTGAGCACGGCGCGCGGTTGCCCATCGGCGCTGCTGAACGATTTGCCGACGCCCTTGAGTTCGAGGATGGGTGCGTTCATATCGGATCTGCTCACTCTGCTCAAAAGTGCATGCGGTTTTCGGCCAGCTGATAGAGCTTGCGCCACACAAAGTGGTTGAGGCTCATCACAAACAGACACATCACGCCGATGCCCAGCGCGATGCGCGGAAAATCGCCAATCGCCGTCATGTGGGCGATATAGCTGCCGATGCCGGCGGCTTCGAGCGTGGTGTCGCCCCAGGTAACGTATTCAGCCACGATGCTGGCGTTCCATGAGCCACCGCTGGCCGTGATAGCGCCCGTAACAAAGCTCGGAAACACCGCCGGCAGCAGATAGCGTCGCCATTTGAGCCAGCCGGTGAGGCCGAAGTTTTGCGCCGCATAGCGCAGCTCGGTGGGCACGCCCGAGGCGCCGGCAATCACGTTGAAGAGGATGTACCACTGCGTGCCCAGAATCATCAGCGGTGACAGCCAAATGTGCGGATTGAGATCGAGCTTGACGATCACCATCACCGCCACCGGAAACATCAAATTGGCCGGAAACGCTGCCAAAAACTGCGCGATGGCTTGCGTGCGCGATGCCACCTTGGGGTTCATGCCCAGCCACACCCCCACCGGCACCCACACCAGGGCCGCCAGCGTGATGAGCACCAACACGCGTGCCAGCGTATAGCCGGCGAGCACAAACACATGCCCCACTTCAGCCCAGCCCACGCCCGAGTGGATGAACGTGGCCAGCCGCCAGCTGGCAAACAGCACCAGCGCGGCCACCAGCGCATCAAACGCACGAGAAAACCCCGTGTGCAGGGGCCGATGCCGGGCGCGGATCGAGGTGCCGTCGTAGCCGCGCCTGAACCACACAAAGCTGCGATCGAGCAGCCGCCCCGCCGCCAGGCCCCACTGCTGCAGCCGCTCGGTGCGCCGCAGCCACACCAACAGCCACGATTGCTGGGCCGTATCGCTGCCGGTTTCTTCGAAGCGAAACTTGTCGGCCCAGGCCAGCAGCGGGCGAAAGAACAATTGATCGTAGAGCAGCACGCCCACCAGCATGGTGGCGATGGCCCAACCGATGGCGCCCATATCGCGCGCCTCGATGGCGGTGGCGATGTAGCTGCCGATGCCGGGCAGCTTGATGTTTTGGTTCGACACCGAAATGGCCTCTGAGGCCACCACAAAAAACCAGCCACCCGACATCGACATCATCATGTTCCACAGCAGCGCGGGCATGGCAAACGGCATCTCGAGCCGCCAGAATTTTTGCCAGCCCGAGAGCTGAAATACCCGTGCCGCCTCTTTGAGCTCGCTGGGCACGGTGCGCATCGATTGATAAACGCTGAAAGCCATGTTCCAGGCTTGCGAGGTGAAGATGGCAAAAATGGCCGCGCACTCAACGCCAAACAAATTGCCCGGAAACAGCGCGATAAAGCCCGTAACGGTGATCGACAAAAATCCCAGAATGGGGATGGATTGCAGGATGTCGAGCATCGGCACCAGCACTTTTTCGAGGGGCCGCACCTTGCTGGCCAGCGCGGCAAAAGTGCAGGCAAACACCGTGGCCAGCGCCAGCGCAATAAACATGCGCAGCGAGGTGCGCAGCAGGTAGTAGGGCAGCGCGGTGGGGTCGAGCGAGATCGGCAGCGAGGCGCCCACCTGATAAGGCCGCGTCATCTGCGCGGCGCCATAAGCCAGCAAGATCAGCACCGACAGCACCAGAGGCAGCAGCGCCCAATCCCAGCGGTTGCCACCGGCTTCGATAACGTGTCGCGGAAGGAATTGCCGGGGTTTCTTCATGAGGGGCAGGCGCGGGCGGTGGGGCGGGCCACGCGTCGCCGGCTGGGCCGTTTAGCGTTGGTGGCCGCGCATGGTTTCTTCAATGGCCTCGAGCTGTTTGCCCGGGGGCCAGGGTGGGCTGATTTTGAGGTGAGATTGTGCTGTGGCGTCAAACAGCCAGCCGGTGGGCAACATCTTGCCTTTGCAGGCCAGCCCCACCTTGCTGTATGCAATCGACGTGGTGCGCCCCTCGTAAATGAACTCTTGCTTGAACCAGAACCAAGAGTCGTCCCAGCACAGCAAGCTGGTGTGCAGCTCGAAGCGCTGGAAGATTTTGAGCGGATGCCGGTTGCGGATGATGGCCACCCGCGAGCGCGGCCCCCAGCCTTTGCGGATCATGGTGGGCACCAGCCCCTGCCGGGCGATGAAATCAATCCGCCCCAGATCCATGTAGGCGTGATAGCGGTCGTTGGTTACTTGGCTGACGTCGACGTCGTTGAGGCAGACCGTGAGATGGATGACCGATGTTTGGCGAGCCGTCAGGCGCGGTCGAAAAAACAGGGCCAGGATTACGGTGAGCAGCAGGCGCAGGCGCAGACGCATTTCATCGGCTCCTGGCGGTGCCCGGCATCGGCATAACGGCGATCAAGAGGCGGCGTGTGCGCGCCACGAACAACAGCGATAACAACGGAGAAAGACAAACCATGATCAAGGCAAACCTCCGGTTTCGGGGCTCGCATTGAAGTGCCGCAGGTTGCAACAAGGGCAACCTGGTTGGCGGCGAAGCCCTGGTTGCGGCAGGCAGTGTATACGCCGTGCGTTACGGTTTGTGCGTCGGATTGATGCGCTGGCCCAAATGGGTGAGTGCGGCTTCTACCTGATCCACCAACACCAGGCACAGATCGCCCGGCTGCAAGCGATCAAGGGC
The DNA here is from genome assembly GCA_964618825.1 of uncultured Aquabacterium sp. Classification (GTDB taxonomy): domain Bacteria; phylum Pseudomonadota; class Gammaproteobacteria; order Burkholderiales; family Burkholderiaceae_C; genus Aquabacterium. Next base: position 642 of record CAZUCW010000022.1, on the reverse strand, counting down.
GGTGTCGATGGCGACAAACTCGCCGTGGATGTCTTCGATGTGGCGGGTGCGTGAGGCCCCCTGCAGCCCTTCGCGCAGCAGCCGGATCACCTCACCATCGGCGCGGCCACGCTGGCAGGCGTCTTGGTAGAGGATCACATCGTCGAATGCTTGGCCGAGGATGGCGGTTTGCTCGCGGATGTCGTCGTCGCGACGATCGCCCGCGCCGCTGATCACCACCGAGCGGCGCTGCGCGGGCATGGCGTCGATGGCGGCCACGAGGGCGCGCATGGCGTCGGGGTTGTGGCCGTAATCGGCGATCACGGTGGCGCCCCGGTAATCCATCACGTTAAAGCGGCCCGGGGCGTTGTCGGCGTCGTTGGCAAAGCTCGCCAGCCCGCCGCGAATTTCGTCCCAATCGAGGCCGCAGCCCCAGGCCGCGGCGATGGCAGCCATCACGTTGTCGACCTGAAAACCAATGCTGCCGTTGCGGGTGATGGGGATGTCGCGCAGTGCCACGCTTTCGCGCCAGGCCCCCTCGGCGGCCACGATGTGATCGCCATCAACGTAGACCGTGCGTTTGCCTTGTGCGCGGTGTGTGGCCATCACGGGGTGGTGGCGGTCGGGGGCGAAGTAAATCACTTGCCCAGGGCACTTGGGTGC
>CAZUCW010000021.1:0-32968 GCA_964618825.1 uncultured Aquabacterium sp. | reverse complement strand
TAGTGGCCCAGATCGAGATCGGTCTCGGCGCCATCGTCGGTAACGAACACTTCGCCGTGCTGAAACGGCGACATCGAGCCCGGATCGACGTTGATGTACGGATCGAGTTTGATGAGGGTGACGTTAAGGCCGCGCGATTCGAGGATGGCGGCCAAAGACGCAGCGGCGATGCCCTTACCGAGGGAGGACACCACGCCGCCGGTGACGAAAACGTACTTGGTCATTGCGCTGAAGCACACGCTGCTGAGCGTCTGCTGCGGTGGTAAAGCGGCATTATATCGACGCGCGCTTCAGCGCTGCGCCATGGCCTGACCCATGCGAACAGGGCTGCCGGGTGTCCAGCCAGTGCCAAACTGCAGCGGCCCGCGCGGCCACAGCATCACCACGGTTGATCCCAACAAAAAGCGCCCCATCTCTTCGCCCTGTTTGAGCTGAATTTTTTGCTGTCCGTAGCCCCATTCGCGCACGGCGGCGCTGCGCGGGGGATTGATCACGCCATGCCATGTGGTAGCCATGCTGCCCACCACAGTGGCGCCCACCAGCACCAGCACAAAAGGCCCATGGGCCGTATCAAACTCGCACACCACGCGTTCGTTGCGGGCAAACAGCCCCGGCACACCACGCGCCGTGGCCGGGTTCACCGAAAACAGTGCACCCGGCACATAGATCATGCGTTTGAGGCGCCCCGCACAGGGCATGTGGATGCGGTGGTAATCCTTGGGGCTAAGGTAGATCGTGGCGAAGTGCCCATCTTCAAAAACAGCGCCAAGCTGGGCATCACCGCCCACCAAAGCCGTGGTTGAGTAGTGGTGGCCTTTGGCTTGCAGGATCTGATCTTTGTTGATGCGGCCCAGCTGGCTGATGGCCCCATCGACCGGGCAGATCAGATCTGCACGCGCCAGCGGACGCGCCCCAGCCTTGAGCGGGCGCGTGAAAAACTCGTTGAAGGTGGCGTAGCTGGCCGGATCGGGGTTGGCCGCCTCGCTCATATCCACCCCATAGCGTTCGATGAAACGGCTGATCATGTGGGTGGTGAGCGCCCCGCCGCGCACCGAGGCCACGCGGCCAGCAAAAGCGGTGATCAGCTGCTTGGGTAGCAGGTATTGCGATCCGACAAAAAGACGCTCGGCAAAAGTGTTCGACACGCGCTCGGCCCCTCAGGCAAGCCCCGGCACGCCGGAGGCGGATAAAGGGGTGGGATTTTAGAGGGGCGATTGTGGGGGCAGGATCAGGCCACGTAGCGCGCCGGCTCTTGTGCAAAGGTTTCGATCCAGCGCAGCACTTCGTGGGCAGTGTCTTCGGGGCGCTCAAACGGAAACAGGTGTGATCCCGGCAGCCACGACACGCGCCCGGCTGTGAGCTGGCGGGTGCCCGACAACCCCACCAAACGCACCTCGTGCGAGTGCCGCCCCCCGATAAAGGCGATGGGCGCGGGCAGCGGCTGGCGTTTGAGCCGCTCGGCTAAGCCGGCGGGCATGGTGTCGTAGATGCGTGTTTCGATCTCACGCCGAAAAGCCAGCGAGCGCCCCGGATCGATGGCCTGTGTGCCGGTTTCAACGTAATCGTTAAGCACGCTGGGCGACCATCGCTGAAAAGCCGGCTTGGCCGCAAAGTGCTGCAGCACATGCTGGGTGTCGGCCCACAGTTGCTGGCGGTTGATCGAGCTGCGCGCGTGAGTGAAGCGATCAAAGATGCCCAGTGCCTTGGCTAATCGCACGCCGGTGGCTTTCCAGCCCGACACAACGGGCGAATCGAGCAGGATCACGCCCTTGATCTTGTCTGGCCGGCTGCACGCAGCCATGAGGCTGAGGTAGCCCCCCATCGAGTGGCCAACGAGGTAGGCTGGGCGGTCGATTTCTTCGTCGAGAAAATCAACCAGCTCGCGCTCAAGGTGCGTCCAGTTGTTGGTAACGGGGTAACGCGGATCGTGGCCAAATTTGTCGATGGCTTTGATCTCGAAGCCCGCGTCCTGCCAGATCGCGAAGTGTTTGCGGTAGGTGCCCGCCGGAAAGCTGTTGGCGTGCGAAAAAACAATCACGTCGGATTGCCGGGGCGGTTTGGCGACAGCGCTCAGGTCCATGGCCGTGTACCTCAACACCTGGGTTTTATGGGTTGCAAAACAAAACGGTGATTGCGCGAGAGGGCAGAACGCGCCCAGCATGCACGATCCCCATGACGATAACGTTATCGGCTGATCAGGCGCACAACTCAAGGCCGCACAGGGATCAGGATCGGACAAGCGCCTTGAGTTGATAAAGCGCATCGAGCGCTTCGCGTGGGGTGAGCGTGTCGGGCTCGATGGTGTGCAGCAGTTGCTCGATTTCTGCCGCCGCACCGGGCGTGTTGCCGGCGCCGAGGGCATCTTGCAACGAGTGGCCATCGTCGGGCGGTGCGGCAAAGAGATCAATTTGCTGATCGGCACGTTTTTGTTCGGCTTCGAGCGATTCGAGCGCGTGGCGGGCCTGGCGGATCAGGCCAGGCGGCATGCCGGCCAGCCGCGCCACTTGCACGCCATAGCTGCGGCTGGCCGGGCCGGGCTGAATATCGTGCAAAAACACGATGTCGTCGCCGGATTCGGCCGCGCCCACATGCACGTTGAGCGCGTGTGCGTGCTTTTCAGGAAAAGCCGTGAGCTCGAAGTAATGCGTGGCAAACAGCGTGAAGGCGCGGTTTTTATCGTGCAGATGGCTGGCGATGCTGCCAGCCAGGGCCAGCCCGTCGAAGGTGGATGTGCCGCGCCCGATTTCGTCCATCAGCACCAGTGAGTGCTCGGTGGCGGTGTGCACGATGGCGGCAGCCTCGACCATTTCGAGCATGAAGGTCGATTGCGCGTTGGCCAGATCATCAGCCGCACCAATGCGGGTGTGGATGGCGTCGATCGGTCCGAGTCGGCATGCTTGCGCCGGCACGTAAGAGCCGATGGCCGCCAGCAGCACGATCAGCGCCACTTGCCGCATATAGGTTGATTTGCCGCCCATATTGGGGCCGGTGATGAGCAGCATGCGGCGCGTGGCATCCAGCCGGCAATCATTGGGCATAAAGGTGCCTGCGCCGGTTTCGAGCAGCCGTGCTTCAACTACCGGGTGGCGCCCCTGCTCGATTTCGATGCAGGGATACGCCACGAATTGCGGGCGGCACCAGCCCAGCGTGGTGGCGCGCTCGGCCAGCGCGGCAAGCACATCAAGCGTGGCCAGTGCGCGAGCCAGCGTCGATAACAGCGGCAGATGCGGCATCAGCGCATCGAGCAGGTGCTCATAGAGCAGCTTTTCGCGAGACAGCGCCCGCTCTTGCGCCGACAAGGCCTTGTCCTCAAAGGTTTTGAGCTCGGGGGTGATAAAGCGCTCGGCATTTTTGAGCGTCTGACGACGCTGGTAATCGAGCGGCACCTTGCTCGCCTGCCCTTGCGTTACCTCGATATAAAAACCATGCACTTTGTTGAACTGCACGCGCAAATTGGATATGCCCGTGCGCAAGCGCTCACGCTGCTCAAGATCGAGCAAAAAAGCTTCGCAGTTGTGCGAAATGGCGCGCAGTTCATCGAGCTCAGCATCAAAACCCGACGCGATGACACCGCCATCGCGCAGCAGCACTGCAGGCTCTTCGGCAACGGCACTGCGCAGCAAAGCAGCAATGCCATCGGGGGGCTGCAGCGCAGCGCGACACGCGGCAAGCAAAGCCGTGTCGGATGTGTTTGGCGGCAGCGCAGCGCGCAGTGCATTCAAACCATCGAGCGTGGCGCGCAACCCGGCCAACTCACGCGGACGCACCTGCCGCAGCGCGATGCGTGCCGTGATGCGCTCAACATCGCTGATATGGCGCAACCCCTCGCGCAGCGCATCGGCGCCGTGCTGGCACAACAGCTCGATGGCATCGAGCCGCGCCTGGGCATGCGCACGATCACGGCCTGGGTGCGTGAGCCAGTGGCGCAGCGCGCGGCTGCCCATGCCCGTGCGGCAGGTGTCGAGCAAGGACAGCAGCGTCGGGCTGTCTTCGCCTCGTAGTGTTTGCAACAGCTCAAGGTTGCGTTGGGTGGCCGGCGGCAAATCGAGCAGCTCGCTCGCTCGCTCAACACGCAACGTCCCCAAATGCGCCAATGCGCGTCCTTGCGTGTGCTCGGCAAAACTCAGCAGCGCTGCCGCTGCAGCATGCGCCAGCGGCAGCTCTTGCGCACCAAAACCGGCCAGCGTGCTCACCCCGAATTGTTCGCAGAGCTTGCGCAAACCCAACGCGGCATCAAACTGCCACGCCGGGCGATGGGTGAGCGCCACCCGCTGCTGCGTGAGCACGGGCACGATGCGATCTCGATCCACAAGAATTTCAGCCGGCTGCAACCGCGCCAGCCAAGCACCCAGCTCGCGCTCACTGCATTCGGTGAGCACCATCTCACCGCGCGTCAGCCCCAGCCAGGCCAGCCCGAAACGTGGCGCCTTGCTCTTGGTGGCCTTGGTGGGGGCCACCGCCAGCAAGATCGCATCGGCCCGCTCGGCCAGCAACTCGCTATCGGTAACGGTGCCGGGGGTTACCACGCGCACCACCTTGCGCTCAACCGGCCCCTTGGCCGTGGCCACATCGCCCACTTGCTCGGCAATGGCCACCGCCTCGCCGAGTTTGATGAGCTTGGCCAGATACGCCTCAACCGCATGCACCGGCACCCCGGCCATCACCACCGGCTCGCCCCCCGATTGGCCGCGCGTGGTGAGTGTGATATCGAGCAGCCGATGCGCCTTGCGCGCGTCGTCGTAAAACAGCTCGTAAAAATCGCCCATGCGATAAAACACCAGCGTATCGGCAAACTCGGCCTTGATGCGCAGGTATTGCGCCATCATCGGCGTGTGCGGCACATGCTGCGGGGATGAGCTATCGACAAACGAATCGGGCGTGTGCATGAACAGATCGGCTGGGGCGGCGCGCTGGGGTTATCTATAAAAACCGAAAGCGTGATTGTGCATAGCTTGCTTGGCCTTGATGCCCAAGCGCGATTCAACGTGTTCCAACATGCGCCAACGTGCCCCAAGAGGGCGCACACGGATTAAGCTGCGAGCATCGTGTAACCGCTCAATCAGCTTTTTGCCATGGACACTCAAACGCTCAAAGATCATCTGCAGCAACTGCGCCATCACCTCGAAAGCGGTGCCCCGATCGACGCCGAAACCCGCTCTCTGCTGCTGCAGCTCGACGCAGACATCCACCACGCCATCACCCGCCGCGCGTCTGGCGAGCCCCACGACAGCGCGCTGGTTGAGCGCGCCCGCGAAGCCTCGGCGCAACTCTCAGCCCAGCACCCGGTGCTTGATCAAGTGATGCGCCAACTCGCCGACACTCTCGGCAAGATGGGGATCTGATTCGATCTCAGCGCGAGCCGCCGCGCGGCCCCCGAGGGGCTGTGGTGCGCCCACCCTTGGGGCGATCCCCCGACGGACGGCCCGCCGAGGTGCGCGGTGCGGTTGAGCGTGGCGCCGCATTGCGCTGTGCAGGACGCTGATCGGCGCGCCCACGATCATCACGCGCATCGCGGGCATCGCCGCCCCGATAGGCCGGGCGTCGCTCATCGTGGCGTTTGTCGGCGCGCCCTTCGTGACGCCCCTCGTTGCGATATTCGCCGCGCCCGGCGCCACCGCCGCGTTTAATGGGGGATTCGGCTGCTGCGGGCTCCGCCGGCTTGCGCACGATGCGCACGGGTTCGCGCGCCACCGCTGGTTTGGCCGCGATCACCGGGGTGAACGCCTCCGCCAGCTCAGATGCGGCATGCGGATCGACAAACCCATCATCTCGCCCAATTGAGCCGGCCATCGAATCCCCCCCGGCAGCCGGGCGGGGCGCTTTGGGGCGCGCTTTGGCGTCTGCCCGGCCTGCTTCGCCACCTGCAGCGGCGGGCTTGGCCGAGAGCCTGGCCCGGGCAGGTGCTGCGCCCGCCTCGCCCTGCACTGCTGCCTGCAAGGCCTGCAGCGGCGCATCGCTGGCGGCAGCATCACCCTCTGCGGCCTGAGGCGCCTTGGCGGCATCGGCGGCCAGATCATCGCTGCTGATCACGCGCGTAAACGGCGTGAGCGTTTGCACCAACTGGCCGTAAATCTTGGGCGTGCCGGCCACCACCTCGCGCTGATAGAGGTAATCCGGCTCGCCGGTAAAGTTGCCGACCAACCCACCGGCCTCGGTGATGATGAGCGAGCCAGCGGCCACATCCCACGGGCTGAGCCCGGTTTCAAAAAAGCCGTCGTACCAACCTGCCGCCACGTAGCACAGATCAAGTGATGCCGCACCTGGGCGACGCAGCCCGGCGCACTGCGTCATCACCGCCTCAAACATCTTCATGTAGCGCTGAAAGTTGTCGCCCTTGCGAAACGGAAACCCCGTGCCGATGAGCGCTTCATTGATGCGGATGCGCTTGGACACGCGCAAGCGGCGATCGTTGAGATAAGCGCCCTTGCCTTTTGATGCATAAAAGAGATCGTTGCGCGAAGGGTCGTAGACCACCGCTTGCTGAATCTGGCCGCGAAAACTCAAGGCGATCGACACCGCAAACACCGGAAATCCGTGAATGAAATTGGTGGTGCCGTCGAGCGGATCGATGATCCAGAGGTAATCGCTGTCTTTGGCGCCTCGCGAGCGGCCCGATTCTTCGGCCAAGATGGCATGCCCAGGGTAGGCCGTGAGCAGCGTGTCGATGATGGCCTCTTCGGCAGCCTGATCGACCTCGGTAACGAAATCGTTGTGCGATTTGGCGCTCACCTGCACCCGATCAAGGTCGAGAGATGCCCTGTTGATGATGGCCCCGGCCTTGCGCGCGGCAGTAACGGCAACGTTGAGCATCGGGTGAAGGGCTGTCAGCGACATGTGCAAACCTTGAGAAAACGTGAACTGAAGACACGAAGCAGCGATGGGCGAAGCGCGCAACGATGGGCACGCGCGCGGCGCAAGGCTCGTGGTGGGTGAGGCAGCGATAAGAAAAGAGCGCCGTGGCAGGCCACGGGATAATCTGCCATTTTACGGGGCCGGGATCTGTTTGTGTCGAATTCTTCAACCCTCGGGCGCACGCCAGACGCTGCGTGCGCAAACGATGCGGCACCCACATCAGCGCCGCCCCCCAGCCTGTGCGATGCCACCCGCTTTGTGCTGATTGGCACCAGCCATGCAGGCAACGTCGGCGCTGCAGCGCGGGCCATGAAGGTGATGGGATTTACGGATCTCGTGCTCGTGGCACCCCGCTTTGCTGATGTGCTCACCCACCAAGAAACGCTTGATATGGCTTGCGGCGCCACCGATGTGCTGGCCGCAGCCCGAGTGGTGGGATCGCTGGCCGAGGCGCTCGATGGCGTGAGCTTTGCCTGCGCCACAGCCATGACACCGCGCGATTTTGGCCCGCCCACCCTTGCCCCGCGCACCTGTTTTAGCGAGCTCGCCCGCTCGCCGCACCGCGTGGCCTTTGTGTTTGGCAGCGAACGTTACGGCATGAGCAACGATGATGTTTACCGCTGCCACATGTGCCTGAGCATCCCCACCGCGCCGGGGTATGGCTCGCTCAATCTGGCCCAGGCCGTGCAGGTGCTGGCCTATGAGTGGCGGCAGGCTTTGGGAGGATTCGATGTGGTGCCGCGCACCCCCGATGCTGCGCTGGCCGGCGGGCAGGCGGTGCAGGGCATGCTCGAGCACCTTGAACGCGCTTTGGTGCACCTGGGATTTTTGAATCCGGCTGCGCCCAAAAAATTGATGCCTCGGCTACAACAGTTGTTTAACCGCGCCACACTCACGCAAGAAGAAATCCACATCCTGCGAGGCATGGCGCAATCGATGCTCGAAACCCCACCGCACTCACCAGAAAAGCCCCCCCGCTAAACTGCCGGCTCTGTGCAACCCGGCCCGAAATGATCGACCTTCATGCTGTTTGCTCGCCTTCGAGAAGACATCTCCTGCATCCTTGAGCGAGACCCTGCCGCCCGCACGGCCTGGGAGGTGCTCACCTGTTATCCAGGCTTGCACGCCATCGTGATGCATCGCTGGGCGCATGCCTGCTGGCGGCGCGGCTGGCGCTGGCTGGGGCGTTTTATCTCGCATCAGGCGCGTTTTTTCACGGGCATCGAGATCCACCCCGGCGCCACCATCGGGCGGCGCGTGTTCATCGATCACGGCATGGGCGTGGTGGTGGGCGAAACCGCCGAGATCGGCAACGACTGCACCATCTATCAAGGCGTAACGCTGGGCGGCACATCGCTATCGCGTGGCGCCAAACGCCATCCCACCCTGGGCCAAGGCGTGATCGTGGGCGCCAATGCGCAAGTGCTGGGCGGATTTGTGGTGGGCGATGGCGCACGCATCGGCTCGAACGCCGTGGTGGTTAAACCCGTGCCGGCGGGCGCCACGGCGGTGGGCAACCCTGCACGGGTGCTGCATGCAGCGCCAATGCCATCCGACAACGACCCTAAACGGGCTGAGCGCGAAGCCGCTGCTGCCCGCATGGGGTTCTCGGCTTACGGCGTTACCGAGGGCGACGATCCGCTGGCGCAGGCCATGCGCGGGTTGATCGATCACGCAGCGGGCCACGAACACCAGATCGCGTTGCTGTGGCAGGCCATCAGCAAGCTGGCAGATGCGTCGACCACCGAATCGGCGCGCGCTTGCTTGCCGCAAGATGCCCAAACGGCCGAGCACTTCGATGCCGAAGAGCTCAATCGCCTGGTGAAATAAAAATAAGCGTCGCTTAAAGCAGCGGCACCAGCATCAGCGGAGCCAGCAGCAGCCAGGGGCCTCGCGGATCGCGCGGCAACTCAACCCGCAACGGCTCGCTAGGAGGCGACACATAGCCGTCGGGATCAATGCTGCGGTATCTGAAATACACCGTGCCCGAAACCGCCACGCTGCCGGGCTCGTTGTGCCACCCCGGCCCAACGATGCGCCACTGCGGATCGGCAAGCTCTTGGGTGGTGATCACATCACCAAAGGCCAGATCACGCGCCAGCTCAACGGCGTAACGAACGCCCGCTGGCGCGCCGCCTCCCCAACTCAACAGCAGCGCGCCATCGTCGGCCTGCCGGCTTTGTGGTGCGGTGGGCAGCGCACGCAGCTCAAACGATTGCGCCCCGCCCCAAGGGCCAAGATCAGGCGCGCCATCGGGTGAATTGTTGAGCGGCGGTGCCACGCTGGCCAAGCGCCAAAAATACAGGCCCGGTTGATCAAGCGCGAGGCTCACGCGATCGCCGGCCAGATCGTTGCGCTGCCCCACGATCTGGCTAAACGCCGCATCGCGCGCAATCTGCACACGGGTGGCGCTGGCCCGCGCATTAGGCGCCCATGCCAGCGTGAGCTGCCCCACGGGATGTTTGCTGTGCGGCTGCGGTGCCTGCGAGGCAGGCGGCTCGGGGCGCGCCTTGAGCACAAACACATGGCGCGCGTCGTAGCCCTCAATGCCCGCAGCAGCGATCTGGCGCACCCGCAGATGCCAAGTGCCATCCTCAAGGCCCGCGATGCGCAGCGGCTCGTTGGCCGCCACGGTTTGATCAAACACCACAGCGTTGAAATCAGCCGTGCGCGACACCTGCACACGCACAGGCGCCGGATGTGGCCAATCAAAGCGCACCAACGGCACGTCGATGCGTTGGGCCAACCCACTCAAATCAGGTGCGGACAGCAGCGGCTCAACGCGCACGCCGCCGCGAGCATCCACCACCGCACCCTGCCCGGCAGACAGTGGCGTGGCCGAGCGCGCCCCACGCGAGGCGGCAGTGATCGCATCCACCTGCACCCGGCCTTCGATCACCTCAATGCGCGTCAGCGGTGCCGTGGGTGCTGCAGCATCAACGCCCACGCGATAGTCGGTGCCACGCACCCCCACCACGGTGGTGGGGGTTTCAACCTCGAGCGGCTTGGCGCGTCTGATCTTGCTGGCCAGCACCTCAAGCGATCCACGCACGAGCCGCATCGTGCCAACAAACCAACCCTCTGAGGCCGGCGTCCAGCGGCGCGGCCCGCCATCGCTGGGGGCCGAGCTGGGCGCGTTGGCCGCCACAGAGGCCGGCGCGGGCACACCGCGCGCCGTGCGCCCCGCCACCACACGGCTGGCGCTCAGGGCTGCCAGGCTGTTGGGCAAGATGCGCATCTGCGAGCCATCGGCCAGGCTCACCACCGCCGAGCTGCGATCTGAGGCTTCGATCTGCGCGCCCTCGGGCAGGCTTTCGCCGGTGTGCATCGCACGCACGCCATTGGCATCGCTGATCTGCACTTCGCCCTCAACATCGATCACCTGGGCGCTGGCGGGGCTCGTTTTCACCAGCCGAGCGGGCACGCGCAGCACCTGCCCGGGCACGAGGTAATCGGGATCAGCCAAGCGATTGAAGCTGGCCACCTCGCGCCACGCCCGCGTCGACACCAACACCTGCCGAGACAGCCCGATGAGCGAATCTCGCCGCACCACGGTCAACTCGATCCAGGGCTCGCTTGGGTGAAGCGCCCGCCCGTGCGCCACCGGCTCGCGTGCAGGCACGGCGGTCGACGCGGCCAATGCGCCTGCACACGCCAGCGCCATCCTGAGAAAAAAGCAACTGCGATGCATGGCAACACTCCTGTGATGGGTTGCCCGGCGCAGAGAACGTCAGGCGTTCAACTCGAAGAAGGGTGGGATGCCGACGCGGCCGGCGCGATACGCACTGCCGATTTTGGGCGAAATGCTGCGCACACGGCAGCATCGGTTTCGATGTAGGGGCCGCCGATCAGATCGACGCAATACGGCACGGCAGCAAAAATGCCCGGCACCACGCTGCCGCCCTCAGCATCACGCAGCCCCTCGAGCGTCTCGGCAATCGATTTGGGCTGCCCCGGCAGGTTGAGGATGAGCGACGTGCCGCGCACCACTGCCGTTTGCCGCGAGAGGATGGCCGTGGGCACAAAGCGCAAGCTGATCTGGCGCATTTGCTCGCCAAAGCCGGGCAGTTCGCGCTCAGCCACATCGCGCGTAGCCTCGGGGGTAACGTCGCGCAACGCGGGGCCGGTGCCGCCGGTGGTGAGAATCAGCGCGCAGCCCTGCACATCGGCCAGCTCGCGCAACGCAGCGGCGATACCGTCGCGCTCATCCGGTATCAGCCGCGTTACCCAATCGATAGGATTGCGCACGGCACGGCCCAACCAGCCCTGCAGCGCCGGAATGCCTTTGTCTTCGTAGACACCGCTGCTGGCGCGATCACTGATCGACACCACACCGATGGTGATGCGATCAAGCACACCGACGTTGGTTGGGTTTTGCACGTTGATAGCCACTTGAGAATCAAAAAGCATCAGGGTGTGAATCGGGCGAAGAATCAGCCAAAGAGCCGTCCGAAGACGCAGCGCAAAGGCCCGCCTTGATAAATTGAAACAGCTCTCGGTAGCCGCGCCCATGGCGCTGCTCAGGCGGCGCGGCGGCATCTTTGCGTGCGCCGCGAATCAGCGTGCGCAATTGCTGCACATTGCTGTCGGGATGCTGCTCAACCCAGCGCGTGAGGGCATCGTCGCTGGCAATAAGCTCGCTGCGCCAGCGTTCGGCATCGTGCAACGCCAGTGCGTCGCGTGCCGTGCCCAGCTTGAAAGCCGCCACAGCCTCGCGAATGGGTTCGGCATCGGCATGCCGCATCAGCTTGCCGATATATTGCATCTGCCTCCGCTTGCCCTCAAACGAGCGGATGCTTTTGCACTGCATCACGGCATCGCGCAAGGTTTCGGGCAGCTCGATCAGCGCGATGCGGCTGTCGGGCAACTCAACCAGCGCTTTGCCCAGATCCTGCAGATCGTGCATATCTTTTTTGCGCTGCGTTTTACTCGGGCGCTCGCTGCGTGGCAAACGCGCCAGGGCGTCGTCGTCAAACGATGAATCTTCGGTGTCGTGCATGAATGGGGCGGATATGAAGCGCGGTGGCTATCATACGTTTGCTCTCTTGTTCACCGCCGTTTTGTTCACTCCCTTCACCCACGAAACCTCATGCCCCGCACCACCGCCACCTCCACCGCGCAAGGCTTTGCGTACACGCCCGAGCAGTTCGAACACATCGTTGAAGACGTGCTGCGCATGGCGCGCGACGCCGGGGCCAGCGATGCCGTAGCCGAGGTGTCTGAGGGCGTGGGGCTGTCGGTGTCGGTGCGCAAGGGCAAGCTCGAAAACGTTGAGCGCAACCGCGACAAATCGGTGGGCGTGTCGATTTACGTCGGGCAGCGTCGCGGCAATGCGAGCACCTCAGATTTTTCACCCGCCGCATTGGCGCAAACTGTGCGTGCGGCCTACGACATCGCCCGCTACACCGCCGAAGATCCGGTAGCCGGTTTGCCCGATGAGGCCGATCTGGCCCTGGGCAAAGCGGCGCAACGCGATCTCGATCTGTTTCACCCCTGGGCCATCGATGCCGATCAGGCCACCGAATTGGCTCGCCGCTGCGAGGCAGCCGCACTGAGCACCGATCGGCGCATCACCAACTCAGAGGGGGCGGGCGTGTCGGCACAGCAATCGCACTTCTTTTCGGGCAACACGCGCGGTTTCCGAGGTGGATACGCGAGCTCGCGGCACTCTCTGTCGGTATCGCCTATTGCAGGCCGGGGCAACGGCATGCAGCGCGATGCCTGGTATACCTCGATGCGCGATCCCGCCGAGTTATCGTCGCCCGAAGCCGTGGGCCGCTACGCCGCCGAGCGCGCGCTCTCGCGCCTGAAATCACGCAAGATCGCCACATGCGAAGTGCCCGTGTTGTTTGAGTCGACACTGGCTGCGGGCCTGCTGGGGGCCTACGTGCAAGCCACCAGCGGCGGCGCGTTGTATCGCAAAGCCACCTTTTTGCTGGACAGCCTCGGCCAGCCCATCTTTGCCGATCACATCGACATCAACGAAGATCCCCACATCCTCAAAGGCAAAGGCAGCGCACCGTTTGATGATGAAGGCGTGCGTACCCGCGCACGCAAGGTAGTAGATGCGGGCGTCACACAAGGTTATTTTTTGTCGAGCTATTCGGCACGCAAGCTGGGCATGCGCACCACGGGACATGCCGGCGGATCGCAAAACCTCACGCTCAGCAGCCGTCTCACCCGGACGAATGACGACCTCCCGGCCATGCTGCGCAAACTCGGGCGCGGGCTGTTTGTGATCGAACTCATGGGCCAGGGCGTGAACTACGTAACGGGCGATTACTCACGCGGCGCCGCCGGCTTTTGGGTTGAAAACGGCGAGATCGCCTACCCGGTGCACGAGATCACCATTGCCGGCCACCTGCGCGAAATGTTCAAAGGCATCGTTGCCATCGGGGCCGATGCCTACACCATGGGCTCAAAAACCATCGGCTCGGTGCTGATCGATCGCATGAAGATCGCGGGGCACTGATCCCTGCCTTTTTTATTACGCACAAAACATTACGTACAAATTACGTACAAAAACACAGGAGACACCCCATGCAACGACGCTCATTCGTGCGCGGAGCCGGGCTCGCCGGCGTGCTGGCTGCCGGCAGCGCCCCCGCCATCGTCAACGCCCAGGCCACGGTGCGCTGGCGCCTGGCATCGAGCTTTCCGAAATCGCTCGACACCATCTACGGCGCTGCTGAAATCTTCAGCAAAAAAATCGCCGAAATGTCGGGTGGCAAATTTCAGATCTCGGTGCATGCCGGCGGTGAGCTCATCAAGCCCTTCGAGGTGGTTGATGCCGTGCAAAACGCTGCGGTCGAGATGGCTCACACGGCGCCCTACTATTTTTTTGGCAAGGATGAAACCTTTGCCATCGGCTGCGCCATCCCCTTTGGCATGAACTCACGCCAGATGACAGCCTGGATGGTTGAGGGCAATGGCCGCAAATTGATGCGTGAGTTCTACGCCAAATACAACATCGTCAACTTTGCGGGCGGCAACACCGGCGCGCAAATGGGTGGCTGGTACAAAAAACCCCTCAAATCGCTGGCCGACATGCAAGGCCTGCGCATGCGCATCGGTGGCTTTGCCGGGCGCGTGATTGAGCGGCTGGGCGCGGTGCCCCAGTCGATTCCGGGCGGCGAAATCTATCAAGCACTCGAAAAAGGCACCATCGACGCCGCCGAGTGGGTGGGGCCCTACGACGATCAAAAACTCGGTTTCCACAAAGTAGCCAGCCACTACCACTACCCTGCCTGGTGGGAGGGCGGCCCGCAGCTCGATTTCTTCATCAACACCAAGGCCTACGCCGCACTCAACAGCGAATACAAGGCCATGATCGAAGCGGCCGCCTACACGGCCCACGTCGATATGCAGGCCAAATACGATGCCCGCAACCCACTCGCGCTCAAGCAATTGGCTGCTGCAAAGGTCAACTTTGCCCCAATGCCCAAAGACGTGATGGACGCGGCCTACAAAGCCACGCAAGGCATCTACGCCGACCTCAATGCCAAAAATCCAAACTGGAAAAAGGTCTACGAAGATTACGCACGCTTCATGAAGGATGCCAACCTGTGGTTCAGGTTTACCGAGGCGCGTTTCGACAACTACATGCAGAGCCTCAAATAGCCACCGCGCTCAAGGGGCGGCGCCACCCGCCTCTTGCCTGAGCGCATCATTGAGCGCCCGGGTATCGGCGTTGTCTGCTGAGACATCCGCCGCACCACCTGCCGCTTCAGGCGATGGCAACGCTGAGGGCTCATCCACCACCACGGGCACATCGATCTTCACGTTATCGAGATCAACGGTGGGCTCTTTGTCGAGCCAAAAACTCACCGAAGCCGGCCAAAAGATCACCACCGCCACCAACAACAGCTGCATCCCCACCCAGGGCAACGCCCCAAGATAAATATCGCGCGAACTCACCGAGCGCTCAATGGCACCCGATTTAAAAATCTGATCGGCAATGCCGCGCAAATAAAACAGCGCAAAACCAAAGGGCGGATGCATAAAGCTCGTCTGCATGTTCACGCACAGCAGCACGCCAAACCACACCAAATCGATCCCCAACTTTTCGGCTACGGGTGCCAGCAGCGGCACGATGATGAAAGCGATCTCAAAAAAATCCAAGAAAAAGGCCAAAAAGAAAACAAACAAATTAACCGCCACCAAAAAGCCAACAGGCCCACCGGGCAGATGCGACAGCATGCCCTCGATCCAGCGTCCGCCATCAACCCCCTGAAACACAAGCGAAAACACGCTCGAACCGATCAGGATGAACACCACCATGGCCGTCAGCCGCATGGTCGAATCCATGCCCTGCCACAACAGCGTCAAGCTCAGACGGCGGTGCAACGCGGCCAGCACCATCGCACCGATGGCACCAAGTGCGCCCGCCTCAGTAGCCGTGGCCCAACTCATGAAGATCGTGCCCAACACCAAAAAAATCAGCACGATCGACGGGATCATCCCCCACAGCACCCGCTTGAGCAGCGTCCACCCACCCTGCACCCGCGCCTCAGGCGGCAACGGCGGCACCCACTGAGGGCGCAGCAAGGCAATCGCCAGGGTGTAGAGCAAAAACACCGCTGTCTGCAACATCGATGGCCCAATAGCACCCTTGTAGAGATCACCCACCGGCTTGCCCAACTGATCGGCCAGCACCACCAACACCAGCGATGGCGGAATCAGCTGAGTGATCGTGCCCGACGCCGCAATCACCCCCGTGGCGTAGCGCATGTCGTAGCCATAGCGCATCATGATCGGCAACGAAATCACCCCCATCGCAATCACGCTGGCAGCCACCGTGCCCGTAATCGCGCCCAAAATGGCGCCCACAACGATCACCGCAACCCCAAGCCCCCCCGGCAGCCCGCCAAAGAGCTGGCCGCACCCCTCGAGCAAATCTTCAGCCAAGCCACAGCGCTCGAGGATGGCGCCCATGAACGTAAAAAACGGTATCGCCAACAGCAGATCGTTCGACATGATGCCGAACACCCGCAGCGGCAGATTCGACAAAAACGCCTGCGGAAAATACCCCCACTGCACAGCAAGCAGCCCAAAGCCCAGCCCCAGAGCCCCCAGAGAAAACGCCGCCGGAAAACCGATCAACATCACCACGATCAGCATGGCAAACATGATCGGCGCCATGAAATCCATCGGGATCATTGCAGCGGCCTCTCGTAGTGCGTGTCCATGTTGTAGCGGCCACGCAAAAAACCGATGCGCTTGAAAACCTCGGCCACGCCCTGCAGGATCAGCAAGCCGAATCCCAGCGGAATCAGCGCTTTCACCGGCCAGCGCAGCAAATTGGCCGCGTTGTTCGACACCTCGCGTTGCACATAGGCATCGTGCACAAACTGCAGCGAGGTGAACACCATCACCACGCACAGCGGCAAATACATCAACACGAATCCCAGCAGATCGATCACAGCCTTGGCTTTGCCGCTGCGCTGGCCATACAGCACATCCACGCGTACATGCTCGTTGAGCGCCACCAGCACTGGCGCACCAAAGAACACGGTGGCTGCAAACAAATACCACTGAAGATCAGACCACCAACCCGATCCCCCGTGAAAAGCGTAGCGCGCAGTGGCATTGCCTGCGCAAATGATGCAGGTTGCCAGCACCAGCACGCTGGCGATGCGGCCAAACAGCCGCGAAAGGGCGTCCATGAGCCGGATGTAGCCCAGAATCAACGGGTGCACGAGATGTCTCCTCTCGCTTGCCGCGTCCGCTTTGTTTGTTATTGAGCGGTGGCAGCCAAGAACAATTTGGTCGAACGCGCCCCACTGCGGCAAAACGTCAAGATTGGTTTAGGCAACGTCTCAAGCAATTCAGCAAAGCGGGCAATTTCTTCGGGCGATTGATACCCACCGCTCACCGGCAAATAGGCATATTGCAAACCCGCTGCACGAGCTGCAGCTTCAATATCGGCGCTGGTGGGCTGCGTGGGGCCGCCCTCAAAATCGGGGCGGTTGTTGATCACACTTTTAAAACCCGCGCGTGCTGCATCGGCCATCGCAGACGGATCGAGTTGCGGCGCAGCGCAAACCTCAGGGCTCAGGGGTTGGATAGGCAGCGTCATGGCGCACTCCTTGGTGAATTTCTCAGACGAAAAAAGAGCCGCAGCTTACTTTGACAGCGCCTGCTTAACCGCCGCAGAAACCACACCCATATCGGCCTTGCCAGCCAAGCGCTGTTTCACCGCGCCCATCACCTTGCCCATATCGCCTGGGCCTGATGCGCCCACTTCGGCCACGATGGCGGCGACCTCAGCAGCCACCTCGGCGTTGCTCAAACGCGCCGGCAAATAGCCCTGCAACACCACCACTTCAGCCGATTCTTTATCAACCAGATCAGTGCGCCCGGCCTGCATAAATTGCTCGATGGCATCTTTGCGTTGTTTGATGAGCTTATCAACGATGGCAATCACGCCGGCATCGTCGAGGCTCAAGCGTTCATCAACTTCTTTTTGCTTGATGGCGGCCAGCAGCATGCGGATCGTGCCCAAACGCTCAGCTTCTTTGGCGCGCATGGCTGATTTCATATCGTCGGTGATTTGATCTTTTAGGCTCATAGCAGGTGTCCTCGATGGGTGTCTCAGGGGGCAGAAATAAAAAGCAAAAAGCCCGCATGGGCGTCCCCCGCGGGCTTTGGGCAACGGTCGCTAGCGACGCTGCACGATCAAATCGCCCGACGCCATTCGCCACCCGGCGAACGCGTCGCAAGCCAACCGATCAGTAGAGCTTTTTGGGCAGCTGCATGCTGCGAACGCGCTTGTAGTGGCGCTTAACCGCAGCGGCCTTCTTGCGCTTGCGCTCAGAAGTCGGCTTTTCGTAGAACTCACGAGCACGCAGCTCGGTCAGCAGGCCCAGCTTTTCGATGGTGCGCTTGAAGCGGCGCAGAGCCACGTCGAACGGTTCGTTTTCCTTGACACGGATGGTCGTCATGTAAAAGTACTTTCCAATTCAAATGTGCGCCGTTTATGCGTGGTGTCGTGCGCAAGAGGCCTGTGGGCCTGGCCTTGGAGATTCCGCGGATCAAAGCCCGCATCAAGCACGCACTCGGAGCACTGCTTTACCAGTAAAGCCTGAAATTATATACCGCGATGCATTTTGTGCAATCAGCACGTCGCAACAATTGAATCGTCTCTGGCTTTTGTGCTGATCATGCCTGCTCGGCCCACTCGTGCGCCGGCGCCATGCGCTCAACAAGCTGATCAGCCACCAGCGGCAAAAAAGCCGCCAGCGCGCCCCGGTTTGGCAAAACAAAATCAGGAGCCAATTCGAGCCAGGGGCGCAAAACAAAGGCACGTTCATGGGCCCGCGGGTGCGGCAAGATCAGCTCGGGTGTGGCGCAGCACAGGCTGTCAAACGCCAGCACATCAAGATCAAGCGTGCGGGGTGCGTTGCGGTAGGGGCGCTGCCTGCCCTGTGCGTTTTCGATGGCCTGCAGAGCGCGCAACATCTCAGGCGCAGACAGCGCGGTCCCGATGTGCGCCACAGCGTTGAAGTAATCGGGGCCGTCGGCGTCAACAGGAGCGCTGCGATACAGCGACGATACGGCAATCAATCGGGTGTGCGGCAACTGCGCCAAACGGGCCAGAGCTTGGGCCAGGCTGCGCGGCGCATCACCCAGGTTGGCGCCCATGCCAATAAAGGCGTTGTGCATCATCCGCGCAAGGCTCGTTGTGCGATGTGTGTGGCGTCAATCACCGCTCTGCCCTGATCCTTCGGTTGAGGGTTTGCGACGGCGGCGGCGGCGCTTGCGAGCAGGAGATTCTGCGATCGAGCGATCATCGGCATCTGGGGCGTCGAATGCAGCCACCGCCGATGAAGACGCTGCCGGTTTGCGCGCACGAGCTGCGGGCACACGGGCGGTGCGGGTGGCGCGAATGCGATCAAGCATGTTGCGACGCTCACCTTCGTCGGCCTGAGAAAAAGCTTCCCACCAATCGGCCAGCTCTTGCGCAGCTTCGCCACATTGGGCGCGCAGCCGCAAGAAATCGAATCCAGCCCGAAAACGAGGTTGCTCGATCAGCGTGAGCGGCCCGTTGCCCGCGCGCTTGTCGAAGCGCGGCTGCATCATCCAGATTTCGCGCATATCAGCAGCCAGTTTGCCGCGCCCAGAGATGTCGCCAATACGTGCATCAAAGGCAATATCGATGGCCTGCTGCAATGCTGGGAACGGTGCTTCTTTGGCTTGCAGACGCTGCCAACCATCGAGCACGTCGTGCCACAGCAGGCAAGCCAGCAAGAAGCTGGGCGCCACGGGTTTGCCTTCGCCAACGCGGCGATCGGTGTCGGCCAGCGCAGCGCGCACGAATTGTTCACGTGCGGCACTGGCGTTGATCAGCGCGGCCTCAAGCACCGGAAAGATACCTTGATCGAGCCCCTGCTTGCGCAATTGTTCCACCGAGGCCAGGGCGTGGCCGGTTTGCAGCAGCTTGATCATTTCGTCGAACAAGCGTGATTGCGGCACATTGCTCAACAGGCTCAGGTGGCGGCGAATCGGCGTGCGCGTGTGAGGTTCGATCTCAAACCCCAGCTTGGCCGCGAAGCGCACGGCACGAATGATGCGCACCGGATCTTCGCGGTAGCGGGTGTCGGGATCGCCAATCATGCGCAGCACCCGTTGCTTGATATCGCGCAGGCCGTGGTGGTAATCAACCACGATTTGCGTGCGCGGGTCGTAGTACATCGCGTTGATGGTGAAATCGCGCCGGGCAGCGTCTTCGATCTGTGGGCCCCAGACGTTATCGCGCAGCACGCGCCCGCTGGCGTCAACCACGTGGCTCTTGCCGGCCAGATCGTTGCGCGAAGTTTTTTCGTTGCCGGCAACCTGCTCTGCATCAGCGGCATCAAGGTAGGCGCGAAAGGTTGACACCTCGATCACCTCGTTGTCGCGCCCCCGGCCAAACACCACATGAACGATGCGAAAGCGACGCCCGATGATGAAGGCACGGCGAAAGAGCCCCTTAACCTGCTCAGGCGTGGCGTTGGTGGCCACATCGAAATCTTTGGGTCGTAAACCCAGCAGCAGATCACGCACGGCGCCGCCAACGATGTAGGCCTCAAAGCCGGCATGCTGCAGGGTTTCGACAACCTTGATGGCACGTTCGTCGACCAGCCCCTGATCGATGCCATGCACACGATGAGGCACCTCTTCACGGTGCCCGGTTTTATGGCTGTGTTTAAGGGGCGATGTACCTGCTTGCCGTTTGCCCAGCAGGGAGTTGATGAGCTTTTTGATCATGCGAACAGTTTCAGGATGCGCCAGCCACGTGCGTGGGCAATGGCTTCAAGCGGGGGGCTGGGGTTGGTGGCCACGGGGTCGGTGGCGCGCTCCAGCAGCGGCAGATCGTTCATCGAATCGCTATAAAAACTCACGCGATCGAATCCAGCCAGACTCAACCCCTGTGCATCGAGCCACTGCTCAACGCGGGTGATCTTGCCCGACTGAAAGGTCGGCACGCCATCGATAGCACCAGTAACACGGCCGTGGGCATCGCGCTTGAGACGCACAGCCAGCAGATGGCTCACGCCAAAAGCCGCTGCGATGGGTGCGGTAACGAACTCGTTGGTGGCTGTTACCACTGCCACCAGATCGCCACGCTGCTGGTGCTCACGCACCAAGGCCAGTGCCTGTGGCCGAATGCCCGGCTCAACCACCTCGCGCATGAAGCGCTGGTGCATTGCGCGCTGTTCATCGTGGGTGCGATGGCGCCAGGTGCTGGTTGAAAACTCGATGTAGGCGTTGAGATCGAGCACACCCTCTTGATACTGGCGATAGAAAGAGTCGTTGCGCTGCCGGAAATTTTCGGCATCAGCCCAACCCACACGCACCATGAACTCGCCCCACTCGTGATCGGAATCGAGGGGCAGCAAGGTGTGATCGAGATCGAAGAGGCACAGGTTCTTCATGCAACGCTTTCAGACAGCATTTGTTTGAGCAGCGGCACCGTGACGGCACGCTTTTGCGCCAGCGAGAACTGATCGAGCCGATCAAGCAGCGCCATCAATGATTTGAGATCGCGGGCAAAGCGTGTTTGCAAATAGCGCATCACCTCATCGCCAAGGGGCACGCCACGCCGAGTCGCTTCTTGCTGCAAAACGGCACGCACGGCGTCATCGGTGAGCGCTTGCGTTTGATATACCAAGCCCCACCCCAACCGAGAGCGCAAATCTTCGCGCAGCGGCAGATCGGTCGGTGGCTGACGCCCGGCAGCAATGATGTGGCAACCCGGCTCGGTGCCCGTAACGAAGAGCGCGAAAGCCGCCTGCTGCTGATCGGTGTCGAGTGCTTGGCAATCGTCGATTACCACCAGACGCGTTTGCTGAGGGGCGCTCGATTCGGGCCAGCCCCACGGCAGATCCCGCTGCGCGCCAGCCCACAGCACTGCTGCCCCCTGATCCGCCATACGGTGTGCAGCGGCGTGCAGCAGATGTGTTTTGCCTGAGCCTGCTGGCCCCCAAAGATAAACCGGCCCGGCAGGCCAGGCGGCATCGCGCAACGCCGCAATCACTTGCGTGTTGGCACCTTCAATGAAATTGTCAAAACCAAAGGCCGGATCCGGCCCCAGGGACAAAGGGATTTGCTTCATCGCACGGGCAAGCGGGTCGCCGAGAAAAAACAGCGACGGGGCTGCAGCGCTGAGCAAGCGTGCCAAGCAACGTTTTGACGGCGCACCCCGAAAAGCCGTGGCGCGATGCATACCGCGCTCATGGCAGAAGGCGCCGATTGTAACGACGGCGGTGGCGCCGGCGCTCTGGGCCGGATCTCAGCGGCCCTCGTAGGTGGCGCGCCGCGCCGCATCAAGCTGCGATTCGAGCCAGTGCTGATCGCGCTGCTCAACGGGCATGGCCTGCCACTGCGCAATGATTTCGGCTTCGCGCTGCTTGTATTGCTTCAGCTGGGCCTCGTCTTGCTGCTTGGCGGCAACATCGGTTTTCTCAGACACACTGGCCAGACGTTGCCGCTCTTGCGCCAACCGTGCCTGACGCGCCTGCGGATCGGCCACCATATCTTCGATCAAGATGGTCTGCAGCATCTGAGCCTCGCCGGCGCCCAGCTCGCGCTTTTCGAGCCGCTGCGGAATCTGATCCATCAACTCGGCAGCCAGCGCCTGGCGCTGCGCAGCATCGGGCGAATTTTTCAGCGCCTGCCACGCCTCAAACTGTTTTTGAAAACGCAGATATTCGAGGATCCGCACCATCTCTTGTTCGCGGTTGGGGTCTTCGCGCAGCGCCTCGCGCAAGGCGCCCCACTCTTCTTCGCTCAAAAACGACGGACGTTGATCGATGCGAATCGGCTCAGCGGTTTGCTTGATCAGCGCCTGCCCCTGATCGGCAGACAGCGGCTTGTTGGATGACGCCCCCGACGGCTCAGCACGCGACCACGGAAAAGCCCCGCTGCCCGATTCATCGCCGCTGGCGCGTGTGCTGCTGTGCCAAGCCCACCACGCCGCTCCCGCGGCTGACGCCACCAGCAAGGCCACCAGCCATTTTTTTGAACGAGCCTGATCGATATGCAACATAAGAGGTAGACAGAAAACAAAAAGGGGGGAAGAGAAAAATGGGCGAGAAAAATTAAAAGGCGAAAAGGGTAAGCAGGGCGAGCGAGGGTGAGCGCTGAATGGATCTGCATTGTTTGGTTGTCGAATAGGCGTGTCATGCGGACTTACCCACGTCGCCACCGCACCTCGGGGGTGGCTGCACCTACACTCTGTTGCCGTGCTCGCGGCCTGGTTGGCTGGTGCCTTATCTTTGTTGTGACGCCCTTATATAAATAAACATGTTCAGCTCTTATTTGTTGTCTTTGTTGCTCGCCGTGGTGGCAGCCTATTTGCTCGGATCGCTGTCGTTTGCCGTGATCGTTAGCCGCGTATTTGGGCTGTCAGATCCTCGCACCTATGGCTCAAAAAACCCTGGCGCTACCAATGTGCTGCGCTCGGGCAACAAAGCAGCGGCCATCCTCACACTGTTGTTTGATGCGCTCAAGGGCTGGCTGCCGGCCTGGCTTGCAGTGCGCTACGGCTCGGCGTATGGCTGGCCTGATCTCGCCAGCATCGCCGTGGGCGGCGCCGCTTTTATCGGGCATCTCTGGCCGGTATTTTTCAGATTCGAGGGGGGCAAAGGCGTGGCAACGGCTGCCGGCGTGCTGCTGGGCATGAACGCGGCGCTCGGGCTGGGCTGCGGGCTCGTCTGGCTGGCCATGGCGGTGGTGTTTCGCTATTCGTCGCTGGCATCGCTGATGGCTGCGGTGTCGGCACCGGTGCTCACCTACGTGCTTTTGCATGATGTGCCCACCGTGATCGGCGTGGCCGCCATGAGCACGCTGCTGGTGTGGCGCCATGCCGCCAACATCTCTAAATTGCTCTCGGGCACCGAAAGCAAGATCGGCCAAAAATCCAAACCCGGAGCCTGAACAATGCCCACGCGCCGCCGAGAGTTGCTTGTGTTGATCGTGGCTGTTGTGCTGGTGTATGGCGCGATGCAGTGGCTGCGAGGCCACCGGCAAGACGGCCAAGTGCAAGAGCTGGCGCAGCTCGTCGGGCCTGGCGATCTCATCATGTATTCGACGCAGAGCTGCGGCTACTGCGTCAAGGCGCGGCAAGTTTTTGAAAGCAACAATGTGGCGTTTTCAGAGTGCGACATCGATCACTCTACCGATTGCATGGCGCGCTTCAGGGCGTTGGGTGGCCTGGGCACGCCAACCTTTGAGCTGCGCGGCGAGCGTGTGGTGGGGTGGTCGCTTGATGAGCTGACGCAAGCCGCCAAACGCACGGCATCAACCCAGCAACGCCTCTGATGTCCTTGAGCCGCAGATAACCCTTGGGCCCACAGCCCACGCTTTGCACCATGCGCACATCGCCATCCACCCCCGCACCCGCAGCCCCCACCACCGATCCGCGCCTCGCGCGTCTGGCGGCCCTGCGCCGCGCCCTGCAACAGCACGGTCTCACTGCCTGCTTGGTGCCCAGCAGCGATCCGCATCTCTCTGAATACCTGCCCGAACACTGGCAGGGCCGTGTCTGGCTCAGTGGCTTCACCGGCTCGGCAGGCGCGTTGATCGTGGCCAACGACGCTGCAGCGTTGTTCACCGACAGCCGCTATTGGGCACAGGCTGAGGCCGAACTCGCCGGCAGCGGCATCGCACTCGAGCGTCTCGATGGCGCTGCTGCACCGGCCTACGCCCATTGGCTGCGCCAGCAAAGCGATAGCGGCATCCTGGCCGCTGATGGCGCCGTGCTTTCGCTGGGTGCTGCTCAGGCCCTGGGCGATGCGCTACGCGAGCACGGCTGGCAATTGCGCACCGATCTCGATGTGCTTGCCCCCCTGTGGCCTGATCGCCCCGCCCTGCCCACAGCGCCGGTGTTTGAGCCCGCAGCGCCACACGCTGCCACCCCGCGCGCCGACAAACTCACCGCCCTGCGCGCCACCATGCGCGAGCGCGGCGCCACGCACCATCTCGTATCGACCCTTGACGACATCGCCTGGCTGCTCAACCTGCGCGGCGCCGATGTTGAGCACAACCCCGTATTTCTGGCCCATCTGCTCATCGATGCGCAGCGCGCTTCGCTTTTTGTGGGACACGGCAAGATCAGCGCCCCCCTGGCCGCTGCGCTCACCGCCGATGGCGTAGCGCTACAGCCCTACGCCGAGGCCCGCAACGCCCTGCTCGCCCTGCCTGCCGACAGCGCCGTGCTGATCGACCCCCGGCGCATCACTCTCGGCCTACGCCAAGCCGTGCCCCCCAGCGTCCGAGTGATTGAGGCCACCAACCCCAGCGTGTTGGCCAAAGCATGCAAAACCCCCGCCGAAGCTGAGGGGGTGCGTGAAGCCATGGCACGCGATGGTGCTGCGATGGCTGCTTTTTATGCCTGGTTTGAATCCGCCCTCGGGCGCGAGCAGATCACCGAAATCACGGTCGACGAACGCCTCACCGCCGAGCGCGCACGCCAGCCGGGCTTCGTCACCACCAGTTTTGCCACCATCGCCGGATTCAATGCCAACGGTGCCTTGCCGCATTACCGCGCCATACCCGCTGCGCATGCCGTTATCAGCACACCGCACGGCCTCGCCGCCAACGGCCTGCTGCTCATCGACAGCGGCGGCCAATACCTCAGCGGCACCACCGACATCACCCGCGTCTGGCCCATCGGCACCATCACTGCGGCCCAGCGCCGCGATTACACACTCGTGCTCAAGGGCCTGATTGCGCTCTCACGCACCCGCTACCCACGCGGCACCCTTGCACCCATGCTCGACGCCATCGCCCGCGCCCCACTGTGGGCCGAACAGCTCGATTACGGCCACGGCACAGGCCATGGCGTGGGCTGCTTCCTCAACGTGCACGAAGGGCCGCAATCCATCTCGAAAGCCATCCCCACGCCCGATATGGCCATGCAACCCGGCATGATCACCTCGATCGAGCCCGCTCTCTATCGCGAAGGCCAATGGGGTATCCGGCTCGAAAACCTCGTGCTCAACATCGAGGCCCCCGACGCGCACGGGCAGCACGGGCCCTATCTTGATTTCGAAACGCTCACCCTCTGCCCGATCGACACACGCTGCATCGATATCTCCTTGCTGCGCGACGACGAACGCATGTGGCTCAATCGATATCACGCCCACGTGCTGCAGCGGCTGCAGCCCCATCTGCAAAACGGCGACGCCGCCACACACGCCTGGCTGAGCGCACGCACGCAACCCATTTGAGCCAGCGGCACCGCCCCAAGGCCACCGCGCTGGCCAACAGCGCCAAAGCCAGCGCTCAAAACTTGCCGCTCCAAACCACCTGCACAGAACGCCCGGGCGCATCGAGTTCGCGGCCGGGCACCCCCACGGCCAAATGCTCGTGATAGAGCTTATCGAACACGTTTTTCATCGCCATCCGAAGCGACTGCCGCTTGGCATACGGCCACGTTGCCCCCAGATCGAGCACGCCGAAGCCAGCGCTAGGGTCTTCTTGCCCGCTGGAAAACACCGTAGCCACGCGATTCTGGCGACGCACCAACCGCCATTGGGCATCAAAATTGCCCTTGAGCGCGCCCACCGTCCAGGGGCCATCCCAACCGATGGACAGCTCATCAGCCGGCATGCGGTAAAGCGGCTCATCAAAGTCTGTGTTGTCGCCTCGCAGCATTGACAGCCGTGCGCTCAACTCATGCCCTGCAACCAGCCGCCAGCGCATGCTTGCTTCAAGGCCCTGAATCACCGCCTTGCCGAGGTTCACGGTTTTTTTGCACATCTTGCCAAACGGCCCACCGCAAACCACATTGCCGCTGTTGGCTGGGTCGTAATACAGCTGAAACGGCAGCAGCCGTCCGGTCAGGTAATCGCTGATCCTGTTGCGATAAACAGCCAAGCTGTACTCAAGCGCATCGCTCGCGCCGCGCACCCCAATCTCAAGCTGCGTGGCCTGCTCAGGCTTGGCCTGAGGATCCCCCGAATACCAATAGCCATCGCCTCGCGGGCCAGTAACGAAGCGCTCGATCAGGCTGGGCGCCCTAAACGCACGCGATACGTTCACGTAAGGGCGCACCCCGCGAGCCACCTCATAGCTCGCCCCCAGGCTGCCCGACAACGCCTGATCTTCGCGATCCAGCCCCTCGCTAACCACCGCATTGAGCCCGTTCGTCATCGACGCTGCACCGCCTTTGACCGTATCGCTGCGCAAACCAGCCACCACGTTCAAATCACCAAATCGCATGTCGTTGAGCGCATACAGGCCCAGCGATTCAACATAGGCCCCCGTAAACGGATCGTTGCGGGTTTCGTTGGATGGCAAAAAATCAGGCATCGGCAGCAGATAGCGTTGCGGACTTGCCGTCATGCGCCAGCCGCTCACCCCGGCGGTGAGCAGGTGCTGCGGATGCCATGCCCAATCGGCCTTGGCCTCAACGCCTTCGGTGGCAAACGCTACCTGCGTCTTGACGATGTCGTAATTCAGCCAATCGGCCCAGGCATTTACGCTGCGCTCCATCTCTTGGCGATACACACGCACATCGAGGTTGAGTGCACGTTCGCCATTGAAGCTGCCGTTGTAGCCCAGCTCCATGAGCCGCCGACTTTGCTGTGGCGAGCGAAACACCATCGTGAATTCGCTACGATCTTGCACCCACGGAAAAAAAGGCAGTGGCAGGCTCTGCGCAAACGGATGCAGATCAGTTGTGCCCGGATACCAAACATCATGATCGGCCTGCCGCTGCAGCGATAGACGCAATTGCTGCGATGGATCGATCCTGAACCGGTATTGCGCGATAAAGGCATCGCTGTCGTATCCGGTGCGCGGCGCTTTGCCAGCTGGGGTGGTGTAATCATTGACACGGGCCGAAGAAAATCCAGCCATCAAGGCATGATCACCACCCGAGAGGTTGGCCACACCGCTGCCACGCATCCCCCGGCTGGCGCTGTCGTAACCGGCACCGAACTCTGACGCCAAACCCGGCTTGAAGCGGGCCTGTTTCAGCGTTACGTTGATGGCGCCACCCAAAGCACCCGAGCCATAGAGCACCGAAGCCGGCCCCTTAACGACATCAAGCCGATCGGCCAGATCGAGGCTTATGAACGAAGCCAACGCCCCGTACGGCTGCTCGGCGTTGAGGCGCATGCCATCAACCAATAGCACGATGCTCTCTTTTTGCAGGCCGCGCACCACCGGGTTTTGTCCCTGGGCACTATCGCTGGCCACCGCAACGCCCACCTCCCCCTTAAGAGCCTCGCCCACGTTTTGCGCGCCGCGACGCAAAATCTGGGCACGATCTAGCGAGATCGACGATTGCGGCTCGCTTTGCACCTCGCGATCCCGATCAGCCGTCACATTCACCTCGGGCAGCACCGCTTCGGGTGTGCTGCCCAGTTCACACAGGGCCACATGAGGCAGCCCCCAAACGATTGCCGCCGCCCAGGCGCGGCACAACAGGCGGCGGCAGGCCATCATCTCAAGCGCGATCAGCCTGTTTGCGACGCGCGCGCCAAACCACCAAGCCCATGCCCATCATCAGCATGGCGTAGGTTTGCGGCTCAGGCACAGCGGCGGTGGGCACAGCACCGATGTCGAGCGACACCTGTGCAATGGCCGTCCACGGTGCAGTGGTGATGCTGAACGAATACTTGCCATCGGCTGCTGCAGTCGGCAGATCCCAGTAGACATACCACATGCGATCTTGAACACTGCCCACCGGACGCGTCACCATGGCATCGTAGGTATTGGCCCAGCCCGTGGGCGCGACGCCGTTGAGCGTCATGGTGTTGAACAACAGCGAGCCAACGTTCCACTGCTCGATCTGCAACACCGCGCGCACACTGCCTGTGGTGGCCACGGCGCCCTCGAGTACGGTGTTCAGGATCAGGCCCGGGTTGTTGAAATTCACCACGTTGTTAAACGGGCTGACAACCCAGGCGCCAGCGGCGGTGTTCCACGAAATATTGGGCGTATTGGTTGTGCCCGAATAGCCCACATCGGCAACAGCGGTGCCGTCGTTGGCGGCGCCGTACGAGGCGTCGATAAAGGCATCCCACTCGGCGTACAGCGTGCCTTCAGTGCCGCGCGTCCAGCCGCCCCACGATGCGTCTTGGGGCGTATCAAAGCCATTCACTGCGTAGGGGTTGGGCGTGTTGGCGTTATCGGCCCAAGCAGCGCCAGAGGCCAGCGCCAGCGCGGCCAGCGTGTATGCAAATTTCGATTTCATGTGAGCTCCTTTTAACAACGGTTCAAACCACAAAACGATCAAGCCGCAGGTACAGCAGCATCAGCGGCCTACAAAAATCCGCTGGCTGGCCGCTACAAGCACAGCCTGGCTGGCGTTCAACCTAGAGAAAACACTGAGCACTTTGCCTCAATTCGTTAGCGATTGCAAATGCGAATTGTTTTTATTTGATTGCCGTCAAGTTTTGATGAAGCCCCTGCTCGGGGTCCAATCAAACGTTGGAGCGTCGCCGCGCGCCTTGCGTTGGCACATGAACCACATCAATATCAAGATTCATTCGCATTCATAGAATGTCTGCCGTGCGCCACCCCAATCCGTAGCCAGGCGCCGTCTTTGCGCCTCTGGCGCCCAACGCACCATGAATCTCTTCTTGCGCTGTTTGCTGTCGCGCCGTTGGCTGTCGCTCGTGTGGGCCAGCTCTTGCGCTCTTTGTCTTGCTGCGCTCCCTGCCTTGGCGCAAACGCCTCAGCCGCGTTTGCCCAGGCTGGTGCTGGCCGGCCCGCCGGCTGCGGTCTCGACACCGTTGATTCATATGGTTGAAACCGGCGCACTCAAAGACGTTGCCGAGCAGGTGGAGTTCGTCGTCTGGAAGGATCCCGATCAGTTGCGTTTGTTGGCCATGGGTGGCAAGGCCGATTTTTTGGCCATGCCGACCAATGTGGCAGCCAACCTCTACAACCGGGGCGTTGAGGTGCGGCTGCTCAATGTGTCAACGTGGGGGGTGTTGTGGATCGTGTCGCGCAACGTGCAGGCACGCACGCTGGCGGATTTCAAGGGGCAAGAGATCGCCATCCCTTATCGCGCCGACATGCCCGACATCTTGTTTGGGATCGTTGCCGAAAAGCAGGCGCTCGACCCTAAAAAAGATTTCAAGCTGCGCTACGTGGCTTCGCCTTTCGATGCAATGCAGTTGCTCATCACACGACGCGTTGATCACGCACTGTTGGCCGAGCCGGCGGTATCGATGGCTTTGCGCAAAACGCGATCTTTTCCGGTGAACGTGATCGCACCCGAGTTGCACCGCAGCGTCGATCTACAGCAAGAGTGGGGGCGTGTTTTCAAACACGAGGCGCGTGTTCCGCAAGCGGGCATCACGGCGATGGGGCACGCGCTGGCCGATGAGGCCCTGCAAGCGCGGGTAATGAAGGCGTATGCCCAATCGCTCGAGTGGTGTCGGCAACACGCCCAGGAGTGCGGCAAGCTGGTAGCCAAACGCATCGATTTGCTCAGCCCCGAGGCAGTGGCTGATTCGATGACGGCCAGCCAGATGCGCCATGTTGGTGCGGCGCAGGCACGCTCTGAGTTGAATTTTTTCTTTCAGCAACTGCATGCACGCAATCCGGCATTGGTGGGCGGCAGGCTGCCTGACGACCTTTTTTACGCGCCGGCACAACTTCAATGAACGCACACCGAAGCACGGCGGGCCCAGCCAGCCCGCCGACATCCCGGCTGCAGGCCGCGCGTGCCTGGCTGGGCGAGTGGTTGAGTGCAAGCGGCCATTATTTTTGGAGCGGATGGGGCTCGGTCGCCAGCCTGTGTCTATTGCTCGCCGCCTGGGAGGCCACATCAGCGCAACTCGGCGCGCTGATCCTGCCCTCGCCGCATGAGGCCTTGAGCACCTTGCTGCAATTGCTGCGCAACGGCCCCGGCTGGCACGAGATCGGCATCACCGGGCGCCGCGCGTTGACAGGTTTTGCGCTGTCGGCGCTGGTCGGCACGTTGTTGGGGCTGGCTGCTGGCGTATCGATGACGGCCTCAATGGCCGCCCGCCCCATCATCACCGTTTTGATGGGCATGCCGCCCATCGCCTGGCTGATCCTGGCGCTGTTGTGGTTTGGTGCGGGCGATGGCACACCCGTGTTCACCGTGTTTGTGGCTAGTTTTCCGATCATCTTTGTGGGCGCTATGCAAGGCACCCGCACGCTCGATGGGCAACTCAAAGAAATGGCACGGCTGTTTGGCTTGCCGCGCTGGCTCACGCTCACCGAGGTTTATCTGCCGCACGTGGTGTCGTATCTGTTTCCGGCCTGGATCTCTGCGCTGGGCATGGCCTGGAAGATTGTTGTGATGGCTGAGCTGCTATCGACCGAAGATGGCATCGGCGCCGCGCTGGCCGTTTCGCGCAGCCATCTCGACACCTCGGCCTCGATGGCATGGATTCTGGCGCTGGTGGGCAGCCTACTGGCGGTTGAATATTTGCTGCTCGAACCCATCAAACGCAAAGTCGATTCATGGCGGGATCAGGCATGAGCACATCGCCCATGCTTACGCTGCGGGGGCTGTCGCACCGCTTTGCCTTTCGGGCCGTTGTAAAGAACATCGATCTGTGCGTGCAGGCCGGCGAGTGTGTTGCCTTGGTGGGGCCTTCGGGATGCGGCAAAACCACGCTGCTGAATGTGGCCGCAGGGCTGATCACCCCAACCGAAGGCCACTGCTACAACGGGTTTGTGCGCACGGCCATGATGTTTCAAGAGCCGCGCCTGCTGCCTTGGCGACGCACCCTCGACAACATCGCCTTGGGCCTAAAAGCTTGCGGCATGAGGCGCGACGAACGCCTGCACCGCGCCGCCGCCCTGGCGCTCGATATGGGTCTGAGCAATGAAGATTTCGATCAGTTCCCGTCCGCGCTATCGGGCGGCATGCGAAGCCGCGTGGCGCTGGCACGAGGCTTTGCCATTGAGCCTGATCTGCTGCTGCTCGACGAAGCCTTCTCTGCGCTCGACATCGGCCTCAAGAGTGAGCTCTATCGCCTACTGACAACGCAGCAAGAGCGCCACGGCTGCGCGGTGCTGATGATCACCCACGATCTGCTCGAAGCCGTGCGGCTTGCAGATCGCATCCTCGTGATGAGCGGCAGCCCCGGGCACATCGTGGCCGAATGCCCCATTGAGCAACGTCGAGCGCTGCGCGATGAAGCCTGGGTCTTCGAGCGCGCCGCCGCGCTCATCCACGAGGGCGACATCCGGCAAGCTTTTGATCTGCCCGCCACGGCCTGATCCCGCCCCCTTTATCACGCCAGCCCCTTCCTATCGCGCCTGCCACCATGGCCTCACTACTGTCTGCCAATGCGCCCTTGTGGTGTTGCCCGTTTCGCCCGTTTTTTTTGCTCACCGGCATCCACGCCCTGCTGGCGATGGGGTGGTGGCTGGGTGTGATCTCGGGCGTATTGCCCCTGCCCAATTTGCCCGGTGGCATCGTGGTGTGGCATGCCCACGAGCTGATCTTCGGCTTTGCCACGGCATCGATTGCCGGCTTCTTGCTCACTGCGCTCACCGAGTTTGCCGGCGCCTCAGCCCTGCCCAGCGCACCCTTGCGGCGGCTGGCGTTGTTATGGCTGGGCGGACGCGTGAGCTACCTGCTGGCAGGCTGGATTGGCCACGGGCCTGCAGCAGCATGTGATATCGGCTTTTTGGCTCTGCTGGCCGCACACAGCCTATTGCCGCTGTGGCGCACACCTGAGCGTCGGCACATGTCGTTTTTTTACACGCTGGCCGCGATCATCTTGGTGCAACTGGGTTTTTATGTGGCCCTCGCGCTCAAACACGATCCTCTACCCTGGCTGCGCCTGAGCATCGGCTTGCTGATGATCCTCATCATCGTGGCGTTGAGCCGCATTTCGATGGCGCTGTTTAACGATGTTCTGGCGCATCAGGGCGGCATCTCTGCCGAATATGTGGCCCGGCCACCACGCCGCCATCTCGCCATCTTCGCCATTGGGCTGTACAGCCTCGTTGCATTTTTATGGCCGGATCAACGTGCAGCGGGCTGGCTGGCCTGCGCTGCAGCGGCAGCTGTGCTCAACATGCTCAACGATTGGCACGTTGGCCGCGCACTGCTACAACGCTGGGTATTCATCCCCTACCTGATGTATGTGTGCATGGCGATGGGCTATGCCGTGATCGGCACCGGCATGCTCGCCAGCAAGCCGTGGCAAAGCGCGGGCGAACACGTGCTGCTGGTGGGAGCGCTGGGGCTGGCCATATTGGTGGTGATGGTGATTGCCGGACGCATCCACGCCGGACATCCGCTCGATGGGCGATCGTGGCTGCCCATCGCCGCCACCCTGCTGCTGCTGGCCGCATGGGCACGTGCCGGGGTGGTGTTGCCCGACCCCTTTGAGCAGATCGGCCTGAGCCCGATCACCGCTGCGGCCACCCTGTGGATGCTGGGCTGGGCCCTCTATGCCAGCCACTCATGGCGCATGCTCATCGCCCCCCGGCCAGATCGCCGGCAAGCTTGCGACGAATACCAAGCACCGCAGCCACACGACACTCCACACTACTGACAGCACAGCCGCACACCAGCAAAAAAGCCCCCAGCCTTTAAAAAGCTGGGGGCTTTTGCATTTGGCGGAGGCGGTGAGATTCGAACTCACGGAGGGGATAAGCCCTCGCCGGTTTTCAAGACCGG
>CAZUCW010000020.1:0-35246 GCA_964618825.1 uncultured Aquabacterium sp. | reverse complement strand
GCGCCATCCAGCGCAGCATGGCGTGTGTGATGTGCCACAGCGCGGTTTGCGCAGCGCGGCGGGCGTGGCTCTTGGCGGCACTGGTGTAGAGCCTGTCTTTGAGCACATCAAGGTAGAAAGCACCCAGATCTTCTGAGCAATACACCTGCAGCTTGGCCACCACGGGGTGGAACTCATAGCGCTCGTAGTGCGCCAGGATCTCGCCTTGCAGGTGTGCGGCGCGGGCCAGCGCATAGCGGTCGATTTCGAGCAGATCAGCCAGCGGCAATGCGTCGGTCGTCGGATTGAAATCAGACGTGTTGGCCAGCAAGAAGCGCAAGGTGTTGCGGATGCGGCGATAGCCGTCAACCACGCGGGCGAGGATTTTGTCGTCGATGCCCAGATCACCCGAATAATCAGTAGACGCCGCCCACAGGCGGATGATCTCGGCGCCCATCTTGCCGCTGATCTCTTGCGGAGCCACGACATTGCCCATCGATTTCGACATCTTGCGGCCCTGGCCGTCTACCGTGAAGCCGTGGGTGAGCAGGCCCTTGTAAGGCGCTCGGCCATCGATGGCGCAGGCCGCCAGCAACGAGCTGTGGAACCACCCTCGATGCTGATCATGGCCCTCGAGGTAGAGATCGGCCTCTTGCCCCTGCAGGTGCCCAGCATTGGGATGGCTGCCGTTTTGCGCGTTGAGAACGTGAAAAAACGTGGTGCCCGAATCGAACCACACATCGAGGATGTCGGTAGATTTGCTGTAGTGCTCAGCCTCGGCGCCCAACCATTCGGCCACATCGAGCTTGGCCCAGGCTTCAACGCCGCCGTGCTCCACCAGCTGCGCGGCGCGCTCCATCAGCGCCAGCGTGTCGGGGTGCAGTTCGCCCGTTACCTTGTGCAAGAAGAACGGCAGCGGCACACCCCAGTTGCGTTGGCGGCTGATGCACCAATCGGGGCGGTTGGCGATCATGTCGCGCAGGCGGGCACGTCCGTTCTCGGGGTAGAAGGTGGTGTGGTCGATAGCGTCAAGCGCGGTCTGGCGCAACGTTTTGGGCGCCTTGTTGACGGTGAACACGCCTTCGGTGCCGCCAACGCCTTCATCCATGCGCACGAACCACTGCGCTGCGGCACGAAAGATCACCGGCGTTTTGTGGCGCCAGCAATGCGGGTAGCTGTGCTCAATGGTTTTGCTGGCCAGCAGGCGGCCCTGCTCGCGCAGAGTGTCGAGCACCAGAGGTGCGGCTTTCCAGATGTGCTGGCCGCCAAACAGCGGTAGCTCGGTTTCGTAAACACCATTGCCCTGCACGGGGTTTTGGATGTCGTCGAACTTCAGGCTGTGGGCCACGCAACTGTTGAAGTCGTCTACGCCATAGGCGGGCGCCGCATGCACGATGCCCGTGCCATCTTCAGCGCTCACGTAATCGGCCAGATAGATCGGCGCCTCGCGGTTGTAGCCCGTATCGACATGCGCCAGCGGGTGCTTGAACTTGAGCCCTTCGAGCTTGGCGCCCACGGTGGTGGCCACCACTTTGCAATCCTCTGCATCGAAACCATAGCGGGCCACGGCTTTTTCGATGAGCGATTCGGCCAGCACCAGCAGGCCCTTGGGGGTGTCGACGAGTGCATAGTGCAGCTCGGGGTGCACATTGAGCGCCTGGTTGGCCGGGATCGTCCACGCGGTGGTGGTCCAGATCACGGCGAAGGCATTCTTGCTCAACGAAGGCAGACCGAAGGCGGCGGCGAGCTTTTCGGGCTCGGCGCTCAGAAAGGCCACGTCGAGCGTCTGTGATTTTTTATCGGCGTATTCGATTTCGAATTCGGCCAGCGAAGAGCCGCAATCGAAGCACCAGTAGACGGGCTTGAGGCCGCGATAAACGTAGCCGCGCTCGATGATTTTTTTGAGCGCACGAATCTCGTTGGCTTCGTTGCCGAAGTTCATCGTGAGATACGGATGAGCCCAATCCCCCAGCACGCCCAGGCGCTTGAAATCGGTGCGCTGGCCATCGATCTGCTCGCCGGCATAGACGCGGGCCTTGGCTTGCACCTCATCGCGGCTGAGGTTGCGGCCAAAGGTTTTTTCGATCTGGTTTTCAATCGGCAGGCCATGGCAATCCCAGCCGGGGATGTAGATGGCATCAAAGCCCGCGAGCTGCCGAGCCTTGACGATCATGTCTTTGAGGATCTTGTTGACGGCGTGGCCGATGTGGATGTTGCCGTTGGCATAGGGCGGGCCGTCATGCAGCACGAACTTAGGCGCGCCGCAGCGGGCATCGCGCAGCTTTTTGTAGATGCCCTGCTCGTCCCACTCTTTAACCCAACCCGGTTCGCGCTTGGGCAGATCGCCGCGCATCGGAAACGGGGTATCGGGCATGTTGAGCGTGGCGCGGTATTGGCCTTGGCCTTCGGTGCTGGATGTTTTGTCTTGGCTCATGGACGTTCTCGTCGGGCAGGGTGCAAGGGCAGCGGCGTGCCTCGCACGGCAAGGCGCTGGTGCGGCCTGCGTCAATCAAATGCGATCGTGTGTGGTGGTATGGCGCCGCACCGA
This sequence comes from uncultured Aquabacterium sp., assembly GCA_964618825.1. Taxonomy (GTDB): domain Bacteria; phylum Pseudomonadota; class Gammaproteobacteria; order Burkholderiales; family Burkholderiaceae_C; genus Aquabacterium. The sequence continues at coordinate 32,719 of CAZUCW010000020.1, read as the reverse complement.
GGCGTGGGAGGCCTGGGCGGCCAGATAGGCACGGGCCTGAGCCACGTCTTGCGCAATCGCCGCTGTGAGGGCTTCGAGGCCGTCGTAGCGGGCTTCGTCGCGCAGTTTGTGCAGCAGTTCGACCCTGATGATTTTACCGTAGCCCCCCTCAGCGCCCAGCGCTGCCGGCCACTCAAGGCAATGCACTTCGAGCAGCATGCGGCCAGCATCTTCAACCGTGGGGCGTACCCCCAGAGATGCCACGCCGTCGATCGGATGGTCGGCCAAGCCGTGGGTGCGCACCACAAAAATGCCGTTCACAGCCGGGCGGGCGTGCGCAAAACGCAGATTGAGCGTGCGAAACCCATCGGCGCCACCCGGTGTGCTGGCCCCCAGGCCGCGCCCGAGTTTGCGGCCATGGATCACGTGCCCACTGATGCTGTAGGGGCGCCCCAGCAGCGTGGCGGTGCAATCCATATCACCGGCAGCGAGTGCATCGCGCACCGCCGAGCTCGACACCCTCAGGCCGTGCACCTCGTAGCTGAGCATGCGCGCCACATCAAAGCCCAGCCGCGCGCCGGCAGCATCGAGCAGGTTGTAATCGCCCGCGCGTTTGGCGCCAAAGCGAAAATCATCGCCCACGAGCACGTAGCGTGCGCCCACGCCATCGAGCAGCACCTGCTGGATAAAGGCCTCGGGCGAGAGGCCAGCCAGCCGCTGATCAAAGGGCAGGATCACCACCTGATCGATGCCGCAGCGCTGCAGCTCTTGCAATTTGTCGCGCAAGGTGGCGATGCGCGTGGGTGCCAACTCGGGCCGTGCTGAAACCGCCGCAAAGTAATCACGCGGATGCGGCTCAAAGGTGAGCACCGTGCTGGGCAGGCCCCGATGCTGCGCCTCGCTGCGCAGCAAAGCCAGCATGGCCTGATGGCCACGGTGCACGCCATCGAAATTGCCGATGGTGAGCGCACAGGCTGGCGCAAGCGTGGCGTGGTGAAAGCCTCGAAAGATACGCATGGTGCGGGATTATCGCGGCGCGGACCACAACGCTGCGCCCTTGGCCTCATCCTCGGCGAAATGCCGTGCCCAGGCCGGCCATTTCGTGGCATTGCGCACGGCATGAGGCCTCTAGGATGGCCTGAGCCCGCCCCTTTGGCCACCGGCCCCATCCTCATGCCACTGCCCTCCGCCATCCCTCGCCTGCCCTTGCTGCTGGCCTTTGTCGGCGCTGCCGCAACGCTGGCGGTGCAGCTCGTGAGCCAAGGGCTGATCTCGCAACATGTGCAGCATCAGGTGCGCGTCGACAACCGCAGCCGCTTGCTCAACGCCCATGCCAGCCTCGACGCGCTGCTCGAGCAGCGTGCGCTGCGGATGTCCGACGCACTGCGCCCGCTGCAATCGCGCCCGGCGCTCATCAACACCATCAACCACCCTGGCCACGATGAGCTGGATGCCTCCCTCTCGGCACTGAGCCACAAGCTCGACACCGAGGTGATCGCCGTGGCCGACGCTGCCGCACGCCCCCTGGGCCGTCCCTCGGCGCTCACTGTGAGCGTGCTCAAAACCCTGCGCGCCGATGCCCCCCTGCCCACCGACACCGACAACACCGACAGCGCGCCCCTGCGCCGCATGGTGCTCGTCGATTGGCAGCTCTTTCAACTCGTGGCGCTGCCGCTCGACAGCCCCAGCACCTCGGGCGACACCGGCCATATGGACGGATCAGGCAGCTCGACCGCCCCGCGCTGGCTCGTTGCGGCCCAGCCGCTGGCGCGCCCCCTGCTCGACACCTGGCGTCAGGCCACGGGCAGCGATGCCGGATTGCTGATCCGCCAGCCTGGCGGCGCTTGGCACCTCATGGTCGGCACCCTGCCCCAAGCCAGCGCACTGCCCGATGCCACCTGGAGCGAAATCAACCCAGGCACACGCCCCAACGCACGCCGCGCCACGGGGCTCACCGCCACCAGCACATGGCTCAGGCCCACCATCGACGCCACCGAATACGACGCACGCTTTACGCTGCTGACCGTCGGCGATCCGTCTGACACTCAGCGCGGCCAAGCCGGCGTGATCGCGCTGGCCAGTGCCGCCGACACCCCGGGCCGCGCATCACTGCTGCATCTGCTCTTGGGGCTGTCGCTGGCCAGCAGCGCCCTGATCGGCGCCACCACTTTCGTCGTCGCTCTGGGCTTGTGGCGATCACTGCGCCAGCTCACCTCGTGGGCGCGCAACATGCATGGCGGGCACTACAAATCGCCCCCCAAAATCACCGGCCTGGGCGAAGTGCGCGAGCTGGCCCGCTCGCTCGATGCCCTACAAAAATCGGCACGCGAGCGCGAAGCCGAGATCATGCATCTGGCCTACCGCGATCCGCTCACCGGCCTGCCCAACCGCGAAAAACTCAGAATCGATCTGCGCAAAGCCGTCGACAAAGCCATCGAGAGCAAAACGCCCTGCTCACTGCTCATCATGGATCTCGATCGTTTCAAACACGTCAACGATGTGCTGGGCCATGGCTTTGGCGATCGTCTGCTGCGCCTGGTGGCCCAGCGTCTGCGCGACGAAGTGCTCGACAGCTCGATGCCTCTGGCGCGCCTGGGCGGCGACGAATTCGCCGTGTTGCTCAAACGAGCCGATGCGCCGCAAGCCAAAAAAGTGGCCAAACACATCCTGCACGCGCTCGAGCGCCCGCTGCAACTCGACGATCACACCATCGATCTGGCTGCCGGCATCGGCATCGCCAGCTGCCCAGCGCATTCGAGCGATGCCGATGAACTCATGAGCCGCGCCGAAGTGGCGATGTACGCCGCCAAGCACCAACAAAACGGCATCACGATTTTTCAGCCCACGCTCGATGCTGGCAGCCAGGCTTCGCTGTCGTTGCTCAGCGAGTTGCGCCGAGCGGTCGACGACAACCAGCTGCGGCTGTTTTTGCAACCCAAAGTCAATCTCGCCAGCGGCCAGGTGGTAGGTGCCGAAGCGCTGGTGCGCTGGCAGCACCCTGAGCGCGGCATGGTGCCGCCCACACAGTTCATCCCGTTTGCTGAGCAAACCGGCTTCATCCGCACCCTCAGCCTGTGGATGGTCGAGCGCACCGCGCGCATCTGGCACGATCTGCATCACCACGGGCTGACGATCAAAATCTCGGTCAACCTCTCAACCCGAGATCTGCTCGATCAAGATCTCACCCGCAAGCTCGAAAACGTGCTGCAGCAATACGGCGTGCCCCCCGGAGCCATCGTTCTCGAAATCACCGAAAGCGCCATGATGGACGACCCCGATCGGGCGCTGCAAACCCTTGCCAGCCTGCACCGCCTGGGGCTGCGGCTGTCAATCGACGACTTTGGCACCGGCTACTCATCGCTGGCCTACCTCAAGCGGCTGCCGGTCGATGAGCTCAAGATCGATAAATCTTTTGTGATGAAGATGGAAAGCGATCTCGACGACGCCAAGATCGTGCGCTCCACCATCGATCTGGCCCACAACCTTGGCCTGAGCGTGGTGGCTGAAGGCATCGAAAACGAAAAAACCTGGAAGCTGCTGGCTGGCCTCGCATGCGACGAAGCCCAGGGCTACTTCATTGCTCGCCCGATGCCTGCCGATGAGTTTTTCGATTGGGCCCGGCGCTGGCAAACGCCGCACACCGACGATGTGCGCCTGAGCACCGATTTCGCCAACATGATTTGAGCGCTGCTTACAGCCGCTCAGCGCGCACCAAAAACATCGGCCCCACCACGCAGCCAGCACCACTGGCCTGGCGCCAAATCGGGCGGCAGGCTCACCGCACCAAACGCGCTGCGATGCAAAGCCTCGCACCGATTGCCCACCGCCGCCACCATGCGCTTCACCTGGTGATATTTGCCCTGCGTGAGCGTCAGGCGCAGCCGCCCATCAGGCATCACCTCAGCCGCATCGGCCCGCACCGGTTCGGGATCGTCGTGCAACACCACCCCCGCCACCAACGCCGCACACTGATCCGCAGTAACCGGATATCGGGGCGTCGCCTCATACACCTTGGGCACGTGATGCTTGGGCGACGTCAGCTTGTGCAACAGCTGTCCATCGTCGGTGAGCAACAGCGCGCCCGTGGTGTCCTGATCAAGCCGCCCCACCGGCTGCACCCCGCGCCGGCGCAAGGGCCACGGCAACAAGGTGTGCACCCCCGGCCAGGCCGCCGGCTTGAGCGAACACTCATAGCCCGACGGCTTGTGCAACAAGATCAGCGCTTTATCGTGAAACGGCCACGGCTCGCCGCGCACGGTGAGCGTGAGCGCCTCGGTAGGCACCTCGGCGCCGGGGTCGTCCACACACACACCATCGAGCCACACCTCGCCCAAGGCAATCAGGGCCTCACACTCGCGGCGAGTGCCAAAGCCCTGCGAAAAAAGGATATGGCCCAGGCGCATCAGCTGCGTGCGCCGATCAGAAACGCCGATCCAGCGTGAGGGTGTCGTTCTCGCGTTTCATCTGAAAACGCGACAAAAAACTGTTGCCCAGCAGCACCGTAGGCATCGACATCGGCATCACCACCGCCTCAACGTTGTAAATCTCGACATCCTGCACCCGCACCGAGTTGAGTGTGATCAGATACCCGCTGGCGGTGCCATTGGCCGTATTGAGCGTCACCGGGCGTGCGTTTTGCAGCCTGATACCCAACCGCTCTGCATCGGCTCGCCCGATCGACACCGACGATGCGCCGGTATCCACCAAAAAACGCACCGCCTGCCCGTTCACCGAACCCACGGTGAAAAAGTGTCCGCCATCGCCTGCCGTGAGCACGATCTGCGACGCGCCACCCATGCCACCAGCCGAGCCCTTAAAGTTCACCGGCGCACCGCCCATCGAAACCGTCTGGCGCTTGCCGCCAACCTCGATCACGGCCTCACCTGCGCTCACGCTGATCACCTTAACGCCCGAAAAACTATCGCCCGCCGCCACAGCCTTGGGCGCGCTGCCATTCACCACCAGCAGCGCCTTGCTGCCCATGCTGCCCGTCATGGCCACGCTCTGCGCCCACGCTGGCAGCACGCCGCAAGCCAAGCCCATGGTGATCAGAGCAGCCCGCAGCAAGACAGCAGACGTCATGGTTTTCAATCCCTGAAATTGTTGAACGACAGCGGCACTTCGGTGATCTCTTTGCGCAGCAACGCCATCACGGCCTGCAAATCATCGCGCTTGTTGCCTTGCACCCGCACCGCATCGCCCTGAATGCTGGCGGTCGTCTTGATCTTGCTGTCCTTGATGGCCTTGACAATTTTTTTGGCCAGATCAGCCTCGATCCCTGCCTTGATGGTGATCACCTGCTTAACCTTATCGCCGCCGATTTTTTCGATTTTTGCTGCATCAAGAAACCGCGCATCCACCTGACGCTTGGCAAGCTTGGCATTGAGCACATCAAACACCTGCCCCACCTGAAAATCACTGTCGGCATAGAGCGTGAGCTCTTTATCCTTGATCTCGACACGCGCGCTCGACCCTTTAAAGTCGAAGCGGGTGCCGATTTCTTTGCTGGCCTGATCGACGGCGTTGCGCACTTCGACAAGGTTGGGCTCGAGAACGGTATCAAAACTGGGCATGGGCTGAATTTGTTTAGAGATGGATCGGCGAAAATTCTGCCATGCACATCGAGCGACACGCCAGCCTCAAACCCTACAACAGCTTTGGTCTACCGGCCACAGCCCATACGCTGGTGCGCGTGGCGTCCGACACCGACGTGCGGCGTCTCATTGACGACCCCGATCTCGGGCGCGCACCCAAGTTTGTGCTCGGTGGCGGCAGCAACATCGTGCTCACGCGCGATGTCGAACCTGTGGTTGTCAAAGTTGAGATTTTTGGCAAGCGCCTGTTCGAAGAGCGCGACAACGCCTGGATCATCGAAGCCGGCGCCGGCGAAACCTGGCACGACGTCGTCGCCTGGACGCTGCAACACGGCTGGCCCGGGCTCGAAAACCTCGCGCTCATCCCGGGCACAGTGGGTGCGGCCCCGGTGCAAAACATTGGTGCCTACGGCATTGAGCTCAAAGACCGTTTCGAATCGCTCGATCTGGTTGATTTCACCACCGGCCGCACGGTGCGGTTGTCTGCCGGCGCCTGCCGCTTTGGCTACCGCGACAGCGTTTTCAAGCACGATCTGGCTGGCAAATGCGTGATCACGCGCGTGCGTCTGCGCCTGCCCAAACCGTGGCAACCAGCGCTGGGCTATCTCGACCTCGAACGCAAAATGGCCGACACCGGCATCAGCGCACCCGGCGCACAGCAGGTGTTCGATTGGGTCTGCCAGATCCGCCGCGCCAAACTGCCCGACCCCGCCGTGATCGGCAACGCCGGCAGCTTTTTTAAAAACCCGGTGGTTAGCGCAGAGCAATGCCGCGACATCATCAGCCGCGATCCCGAAATCGTGCACTACCCGTTGCCCGACGGCACGGTCAAGCTCGCCGCTGGCTGGCTCATCGATGCTTGCGGCTGGCGCGGCAAATCGATCGGGCACGCCGGCGTCTACGAAAAACAGGCCCTGGTGCTCGTAAACCGAGGCGATGCCATTGGCGCCGAAGTGGTCACTCTGGCCCGGGCGATTCAAGAGAGCGTTTACGGCCGATTCGGCATCCGGCTCGAGCCCGAACCCGTGGTGGTTTGATTCACACCCGATCGATATACTGGCCCGCACCCCAGCGGTCGCGGCTTGCATGCCTCATCGGGCGTCTGCCGTGATTTTCGTCACCGGCCATCGTTCAACGGCCCCCAGTTTTTTTGGAGGAACCATGCCCGCATCGCTTGCCCGCCCCACATTTATCCGCAACGTGTTGAACCTTGCCGCTTTGCTAGCTTCGGCCTCGATCTTGTCGGGCTGTCTGGCCACGGCGCCATCGATGGGCGAAAACAAAGGCACGGTGAGCGGCGCAGCGGGCGGCGCATCGGCTGAGGGCAACAACAGCAAGCTTGAATCGTGCCCCGAGTCGTTGGGCACGCTGGCCATCGAAGAAGACACCTCAGCCCCCTGGTATTTGAGCCTGCAAGAGTACCGCCTGGGCTCGACCGTGCCGGTGCTGCGCCTGATGATTCAGCAATCCAATTGCTTCGTGATCGTTGAGCGCGGCAAATCGCTCAACAACATGATGCGCGAACGCGAGTTCGCACGCGGCGACGAAAGCCGGGCCGGCAGCAACTTCCACAAAGGCCAAATGGTGGCCGCCGATTACACAATGAGCCCGTCGATTCAATTCTCAGGTAAATCGGGCGGCGGCGGCGGTGGCCTGGGCGGTCTGAGCAGCAGCTTGGGTGTGCTGGGCATGGTGGCAGGCAGTGTGAGCAAAAACGAAGCTTCAACCACTTTGCTGCTGATCGACAACCGCTCAGGCGTGCAGATCGCCGCGGCTGAAGGCACCGCCGGCAATTTTGATTTCGGCATCTTTGGTGCGGCCTTTGGTGGCGGTCTGGGCGGCGGCGGCGGCGGTTATGCAAAAACCCCCGAAGGCAAAGTGATCACGGCAGCCTTTGCCGATTCGTTCAATCAGATGGTTAAGGCACTGCGCAACTACAAGGCACAAACTGTCAAGGGCGGGCTGGGCACTGGCGGACGTCTGGGTGTGCAAGGCGGCGACACGGCTGCATCCAAAGAAATCGATGCCAAACCGGCCAGCAAATCGGGCACCAAATCCAGCAGCAAATCCAGCAAAAAATAACCTGCAGTAAGGGGGCAAGAGGAGGCCCCGTTCACCATGAACATGCGTTGTGTAGCGTCTGCGATCAGCTCAGCGGTGCTGCTGTGGGGGGTGGCATTGCCTTTGGCCGCACAGGCCGCCGAATTTCACCTGTACCTCAAATGCAAGGGCTCGCTGTCGGCCTCGGGCAAATCAAAGCCGGCACACCTCGATTTGGCCTTGCGTGACAACAACACCACAGCGCTGATCCAGCGCTCGAATGTGCTGCCCAAGGGTGAGCGCCTGGTTTACACCCAGACGCCCACCGACTACACCATGGTCTACAAACTGCGCCAGCCCGGCACCCACTACTACCATGATTGGATGCACGGCACCTGGGTGGTTTGGCAACCCAACCTCAAGCGTCTGGCCACGATCCGCCTGGCCATTGATCGACAAGAAGGCGAGCTCGAAGCCGAATTGCTCGATTTCAACGACGATTTGCTCGGCACACTGGCCATGAGTTGCGAGGCCGTCGACCCCGACGATCTGCCTGAGCCCAAGTTTTAAGCGCCCAAGCAAACATCAAAAAAGGGCCCACAAAAAAGCCGCAGCACGGTGCCGCGGCTTTTTTCTTGGTGCGATGCGTTGATCACATCAGACCATCGGCATCAGCCGAAGTGGCAGATGTAGTGGTAAGGCTCGCCTTCCACCTTGATCTCAAACGATGAATTGCCCGGCACGTTAAAGCTTTGCCCCGGGCCGTAGGTTTGCCAATCGCTTGAGCCGGCCAGCTTGATCGTTGCCTGGCCCGCCACGGTCTCCATGATTTCGGGCGCGCCAGTGTTGAAGGTCAACACCGAGGGCAGGATCACGCCTACGCTTTTTTTGGTGCCGTCGGCCAGCGTGATGCTGTGCGAAACACACTTGCCGTCAAAGTAAACGTTGGCCTTGGTAGCAATCGTGGCGGTGAGTTGGGCGGTCATGATGAGATGCGTGCGATGAGTCAACAAAGGCCGCTATCGTAGCGGCTCAGAAGCACCCCTGGCACAGCGAGGCCTCGCCCGTGTCAACCCCCCATGAGCCAGCATGTATCGACAGCACACGCCCCCTCTGCGTGGGGATGGCCTGCACCACCTTTGCTCGCCACACTGCTGCCCGTTGCCAACACGACAACACCAACACAGCAGCAATGCGCACAACAACCATCGCGCGTTGCACTCTTATCCTCGGGAGCGACCGGGAATGCCGCGCGGCGAGCTCATCTCACCGCGTCGGCATTCCGGGAGGCGGTCGTCTCCCGGGGGCCTCCGATTCAACTCGGTTCAATCTCGCCACATCAACGCTGACGACGGCGTGCCGCGACACCCATCGCGGCCACGCCAACCACCAGCAGCGCAGCCGTATCGGGCTCGGGCACGGCAGCCACATTCAACGTTGACGACAACCCGTATTTGGCCGACAAGCTGGTGCCGGTTTCAAACTGCGCCGCGTAATTTGCCCCACCCACGATGATCGTGTAGGTGCCGGCAGCCAAAGCAAATGAGCCCGAGACAGCGTTGTCTGCCACGCCATCCCCCACACCGTTGCCCACCGCGCCAACACCATCGGCGGCATAACCGATATAGGTGAGCGAGCCCAGCGCGCCCGCATCGTTGCCCATCTTGAAATCGCCCAGCGCGTTCCAGGCCCCTTCGGTGGCAAAGCCCAGCGTGGCGCGATAAGCCTGCGTGGGCGCCGAAGAGTCATACGATTTCGACACCACGGTTGGATTGCTCGGATCCACCGAGGGCACCAGCCCCGCATAGAGCGAGAACCCCGGAATGAAGCCACCCACCGAGGTAGTGGTGGCATCGGCCTTGGCACTCACCGAAAACGACACCGTGGCTGCGTTTTGCAGCGTAAAAGTGAACCACTTGCCCTTGTGGCTGTCGCCCCAATCGGTATCGGCAGCATCGGCCCAGCCGTAGTTGCCGGTGGTTGCAAGGTTGCTCACGGTCTGCGAAGCGCTGGCCAGCCCGCTGAACGTGCCCAAATCGGCATAAGAAACGTGAGCCTGTGCCGGCGATGCGCACACAGCGAGAACGAGCGAAAACGCAAATGTTTGTGCCACGACGGCAACTTGCCCGGATGGTTGTGAGCGCTTGGTGCGATGGGTGATCATGATCTGAATCCTGAAGAGGTGTGATGTATCGATGCGTTGAAAAACAGCCCGGCTCGGGCTTGTGGCCTGAGCCAGGCGGCGCGCAGTCTACGGCGCCAACGCCAAAACAAAAAGCCGCACGAGGCGGCTTTTGAAATGCGTCAAACCCAACAGGATCAGCGTTTGATTTTTCGCGTTGCCGAGGTTTTGGCGGCGGGTTTTCCGGCAGCCGCACGCTTGGCCTTGACGTTGGCACCAATGCGCAGACGCAGCGCGTTGAGCTTGATAAAGCCCGCCGCATCGGCCTGGTTGTAGGCGCCACCATCGTCATCAAACGTAGCGATGGTGGGGTCGAACAGGCTGTCTGATTTCGAGGCACGTCCCACGCACATGATCGTGCCCTTGTAGAGCTTGAGTTTGACGGTGCCATTGACGGTGGCCTGCGAGGCATCGATCAGGCCTTGCAGCAACTCGCGCTCGGGGCTGAACCAGTAGCCGTTGTAAACCAAGCGGGCATAGCGCGGCATCAGATCGTCTTTGAGGGCCAGCACTTCGCGGTCGAGCGTAATCGACTCGATGGCGCGATGGCCAGTGAGCAAAATGGTGCCGCCCGGGGTTTCGTAACAGCCGCGGCTCTTCATGCCCACATAGCGGTTTTCGACCTTATCGAGGCGACCGATGCCGTGCTTGCCGCCCAGCTCGTTGAGTTTGGTGAGCACTTGCGCCGGGCTCAGCTTGACGCCGTTGATGGCCACCACATCGCCCTTCACGTAGGTGAGCTCAATGATCTCGGCCTTGTTGGGCGCTTTCTCGGGCGAGACGGTCAGGCGCCACATGTTGGCCTCGGGCTCGAAATTCGGGTCTTCGAGCACGCCGCCCTCGTAGCTGATATGCAGCAGGTTGGCATCCATCGAATAAGGCGCACCGCCCTTGCGCTTTTTAAAGTCGACCGGAATGCCGTGCTTGTCGGCGTAGGCCAGCAGCTTTTCGCGGCTCAGCAGATCCCACTCGCGCCACGGGGCAATCACCTTCACGCCGGGCATCAGGGCATAGGCGCCGAGCTCAAAGCGCACCTGATCGTTGCCCTTGCCGGTGGCGCCATGGCTAATGGCGTCGCCCTTGGTTTTTTTGGCGATTTCAACCAGACGCTTGGCGATCAGCGGGCGTGCGATCGATGTGCCCAGCAGGTATTCACCTTCGTACAACGCGTTGGCGCGGAACATCGGAAAGACGAAATCGCGCACGAACTCTTCGCGCAGATCTTCAATAAAAATGTTTTCGGGCTTGATGCCCATCTTGAGCGCTTTGGCGCGTGCCGGCTCAATCTCTTCGCCCTGGCCGATGTCGGCAGTGAAGGTGACAACCTCAACGCCGTATTCGTCTTGCAGCCACTTGAGGATGATCGATGTATCGAGGCCACCCGAGTAGGCCAGCACGACCCGCTTGATGCCAGGCGTGGCGCGCGGGGCAGCTGCAGGCGCGGCAACCTGGGGCTGAGCAGAGGCTTTGTTCGAAGCCTTGTTCGAAGCCTTGTTTGCAGCTTTGGCAACAGGCCGTGGTGCAGGTTTGACGGCAGATTTGCTGGCTGCCGGTGCGGCAGATTTGGACGCTTTTTTAGGCATAGGTGTGTGCAAAAGGTTGATCGGGCGGGATGCCCGTTGGGCAAGCGCTGATTTTATTCGTGGTGTGATGCATCGGCCTGGGCTTGCAAATCGGCATCACAACCCGCACCGGCGGCAATCCAGCGCCGTGCCATGGCGGCAAGCATAGGGGCCAACCACTTTGCGCCACGCGGCAAAAACGCAGCAGGGGCAATCAACGGGCCGCACTGATACCGCTGTTGATCGGCGCTCCAGCGCAGCGCCAGACACGCCCCTGTGCGCCGCCTGCTGAGCACCATGCCCAATGGACACGGCTCAGCCACACAACACACACCGCAGCCATTGCAAGGCTGGCCCCATGCGGGCTTGGTGGGGGCTTGGGGATGGATGTGGATGACGCGTTGCACGCTCGGGTTTTGTCAAAATCGGGCACACCGCGCATGCTCTCACACCCGACAACATCCACGCGCCACCCACCACCACAATGATGTCGAACCATGCGACTGCTGCTTGTTGAAGACGACCGCATGATTGGCGACGGCGTACGCACCGCCCTGCGTCAAGATGGCCACGCCGTTGATTGGGTGCGTGATGGTCGCGCGGCCACCGAGGCGCTGCGATCCGAACGCTTTGATCTCGTCTTGCTCGATTTGGGCTTGCCCACGATCGACGGCCAGCCTCGTGATGGCATCGATGTGTTGCGTGCACTGCGTGCGCGCCACGACACCACGCCGGTGATCGTGCTCACCGCCCGCGATGCGCTCGAAGACCGTGTGGCCGGGCTCGATGCGGGTGCCGACGACTATCTCATCAAGCCCTTCGAACTCAACGAGCTCGGTGCCCGCATGCGTGCCGTGCTGCGTCGCCACGGCGGGCGCGCCGATACCGCGATCGAATGCGATGGCGTGCGGCTCGACCCCGCCACCAAGCAAGTAACACTGCACGGAGCGCCCGTGGTGCTATCAGCGCGCGAAATCGCCATGCTCGAAGCTTTGATGCAACGCCCCGGCGCCATCCTCTCGCGCGCCCAGCTCGAAGATCGCCTCTACGGCTGGGGCGACGAAATCGAGAGCAACGCCATCTCGGTCTATATCCACCAATTGCGACGCAAGCTGGGCGCCGAGTTCATCAAAAACGTGCGCGGCGTGGGCTACTACGTGGGCCGCCCCATCTGATAGGCAAACCATCCATGCCTTCGCCGCCCCGCTGGATTCACCGAATGCAACACAGCATTCGCGTGCGATTGCTCGTGTCGCTACTGGGTGCCGTCGTGCTGGCCTTTGCCGTGCTCGGCGCCCTCACCTACCGCAACACCCTGCGCGAAGCCGAAACGCTGTTCGATTACCAACTTGAGCAGATGGCACTGTCGCTGCGTGATCAAGGCGCCATCACCCCCGACGATGCACGCGCGCTCAACAACCCGCGCTTCGATTTCGTCGTGCAAATCTGGTCTGCCGATGGGCAGCTCATCTACGCCTCACGCCCCGATTCGGGCCTGCCTCCACACGCCGTGCTGGGGCTCGCCAACGTGCGCGCCGTTGCGCAAGGCACCACCTGGCGCGTCTACAGCACCCTGAGCCACAACGGGCTGAGCGATCGCATCATCCAGGTAGCCCAACCGCTGCGCATCCGATCGACGCTGGCGGCCTCTGCCGCGCTGCGCAGCATGCTGCCTCTGCTGGTGCTGTGCCCCATGCTCGCCGTGCTGGTGTGGTGGACGATCTCTGCCGCACTGCGCCCCATGCAGCGCGTGGCCCGCGAAATGCGCCAACGCGATGCTGCCTCACTGCAGCCGGTTGATGTTACCCCCCTGCCCGATGAAATCGAGCCCCTCGTGCAATCACTCAACGGCCTGCTCGAACGCCTGCGCCAAGCCTTTGAAGCACAACGCGGCTTCGTTGCCCATGCTGCACACGAACTGCGCTCCCCCCTGACCGCCCTGCAACTGCAAGCCCAGCTCATCGAACGCGCCACCAGCAACCCCGAGGCACGCGCCGCAGCCGTGGCCGAACTGCGCCAAGGCATCGAACGCAGCACCCGCTTGGTCGAGCAACTGCTCACCCTGGCCCGCCATGAGCCGGGCACACCGGCGCCCCCTCAAACACCGCAAGATCTCAGCGAAATCGTGCGCCAAGCTGTAGCCGACACCGTTGCCATCGCCACGGCCAAAAACATCACCCTTGAGCTCGACGCCACCAGCAACACACGCGTGGCCGGCGATGCCCACGCCCTGCGCATCCTCGCCCGCAATCTGGTCGACAACGCGGTGCGCTACACCCCCAACGGCGGCCATGTGCGGGTTTGGGTTGAGAGCCTCAACGGGCACGCCCAACTCACCGTCGACGATTCAGGGCCTGGCATCGCCCCAAGCGAACGCGAGCGCGTATTCGAGCGCTTCTACCGCAGCCCCAGCACCACCGCCGAAGGCTCGGGCCTGGGCCTGGCCATCGTGCGCAACGTAGCGCAACAGCACGGCGCCACCATCAGGCTCGACAGCTCACCCATGGGTGGATTGCGTGCCGTAGTAGCCTGGGGTTGACGGCATCGATTCACATCAATCCATGGCCCGATTTACCGCTGCGGCTGGCATCGGCGGGCAAGCTATCGAACACCACCTCAACACGAATCTGCGAACGCACATTGCGCCCATTGATCTGCCCCGGCGCAAAACGCGCACGCGCAAAAGCCTGGCGAGCCACTGCGTCCAGCTCTACGGGCAAAGCCGGCCCATCAACGCGCACCCGCCGCACGCCGCCGGCCTCATCAATAAACACCGAAAGCACCGTTACATAACGGCCCACCATCCCGGCTTGCGCCGGAAACTCAAGCACCACCGGCGCCACCGGCTCGGGCCCAACCGACAACGCCGAGCGCGGCCAATATTGATTGGCGCCCTCTCCATCGGCAGGCTCAATCCCCATCGCCTCAGACGCCAACGCCCCCAACAGCTCAGCGTCATCCACAAACTGAGCGGGTTGCTCAATCTGCATGAGGCGCACCGCCGCCTCGTCGTTAGCGGTAATTTCAGCCGGCTGAGACACAGCCAACTGCGTTGCAACGCGAGGCCGACTCTGCGCCTGCGCCTCTGAGCCCCGATCCGCCACGGGCAAATCGCCATCCCCCTGAGCGGGCAGCGTATCGATCTCGCCTTGCTGGGCAATCTGCTCAGGCCACCTGCTGGGTTGGTTGGCCGGGGTAGGCGACACCCCAGCCGCCCCCGAAGATTCAGCCGCATGGGTTGCATCCACCGTGCGAACCCGCATGCGCCACTCATGGCCCGCCCCCACCGAACGCATCGATGCTGGCTGCGGCAGCAGAGAAAGAAACCCCGCCACATGCAACGCCACCACCGACACCACCAAATAAACCAGGTGCTCACGAAAACGGGACGGCCCCCGCACTGAGCGCCGTCCCGTCGCGGCGGCCCGTACGACACCGCCCGTGGGCTGCATCGCACGCACCGCCATCTCTACACCTGCAGCAAGCCCGCTCAATCAGCCAGCTCGCGCCACGAGGTGCGGTGCGACGAACCAGCGCCCGACCCGGTGGGCCTAGACATCTTCTTGGCCGTCAGGCCGCCACTGCTGTCTGGGATATACAGCGTGTCGTTGCCGCCACCGCTGTTTTGCGCCCACGTCAAGCCCACCACCAAGAAGTTCCCCAAGAAACTCCCTGCGGCGGTCGCACCATTGGCAGCCCGCCCCGTCGTTACATCAAACGCATACAGCCAAGAACTCCCACCTGACGGGCGACATTCATCGGTGCCAGGAATCGCCGAAGCCACCACCAGCGTCGAATATTGCAGCGCCATATCGACCGCCACGCGCTCCCCTGACGACGGCAGATCGATCATCCAACCGATTTTTGTGCTCCAGTCGACCGCATTGCTCGATACCGTGCGGATCTTGCTCTTATCGTCTGCCGTAGCATCCGTGAGCGTTTGCTCAACAATATCCGATCGCGCCCGCACCGATCCCAATCCGGTGGAACCCAACGGATCTTTGATCACATAAATAGACTGCGTACTGTCGTCAACGATATCGCTCGTGCCGAGATAGCGCCCCGTGCCTACTGCCACTACCGGATAGGTAACACCGCCGTAAGTTACTACTGCGGTCTCTGGTTTTGTTGTGATTGGCTGCGGCGTTGTCCCGATTTTGAACGTAGCCAGCAACAAAGCTTTGCCCTTCGGGTCTAACAGCCCGTCGACATCAAAGCGCCACAAATTGCCCTGCATATCTCCGCCATAAAAACGCGTGGCGGTGTTGTCTGTCAAAGCCTCAACCCAGGCGTTGATCTTGCCCAGATTGCTTGGTGCCGCTGCCGTGCCTGCCGGTGTGCTGCCCGAGGAGTAAGTTGGAATATCGAGCAACAATTTACCCGTGTTTGCATTAAGCACATACAAGTGCCCGTTGCCATCACCGCTGGTATTGTTATAGCCAGAAGTAACCACCACCACCCAAGTACCATCCGCACGTTTCGTAATAATTGGTGTGCCGTAGGTATACCCCATATTGGTATCAGTGAACTCCCACAGCGGCTTCGGATTCTGGGGGTCGGTTACATCCAGGGCATAATAACCCGCCCCACCAGAATTCAAACCAGCAACCAGAATGGTTTTCCAGCTTGAACCCACCTTGATATCTGCCACCTCCGGCGAACCGTCGGCATAAAAGCGGTGGTTGTCGGCATAAGCCGTATCCGCCAGTTGATACAAATTGGGCATGACAAACGAAGGCACATAAGCCCACAGCTCACCGCCACCCGTTGTTTTATCCGCCTTAATGGCATGCAACATGCCGTCGTTTGCAGCCACATACACCACTGGCATGCGATTTTTATTGTTCGCAGCAAAATCCGAATAACCTGCATCGGCATAACTAAAGGGCGGCGACCCCACATACTGAGGTGCACCATTAACGATATCCCCCAGCAGATGAGCGCGTTTGCGGTAGATCGTCACCTTGGTGGCAGCCCCGCTCGATGAATCGGTGTAATCTTCATACGTGCGATCACCCCGCAAGTAGTTAACCAAATTTGTTGCCGAATTAGCGATCCCTTTTTGAGTTGTTGTCAAGGTGGCACACTGATCAGGTTTTTGCGTTTTACCGCATGCCCCCGAAAAATAGCCATCGTAGCCATCAGACTGCAAATTGGCGATCTTAAAATCGCGCAAAGTTGGCGTAGCTGCACCCGGCTGCAGATAATACACACTGCGATCACCTGCAGTAATACCATCCATCTTAGATTGCGCACTCCACAGCGGCTTATCTATATCCTCAATAGCCCCCGTTTCAGCATCAATAGAGTAGGCCACAAGATCACCCACCCAATCGATGGTGGTGTATGTAGCCAAAAACACCATATTATCTTCACCCGGCACAGGTCGCAGCGAGCTGGTCGATGCAGCAGCCGAAGAACCCTTGGCCTTGCTCACCGAGGTCAACACTGTGCTGATGGCATCGGCCAGCGAGGTAGGATCTGTGGTTGCAAAATATTGCCCACGGCCATTAACCGCCGCGTGCCACAAATCGTCCACATTGGTCGGGTCTCCACCCGTCATAGAGGGCACCGGCCATGTAACCGTGCCCTGCTTCAGGCCAACATAATCGCCCGCCGTCTGAGTAAGATAACTACGATCATAAGTAAGCGTGCCCCCCACCCCCAAACCCATGGTGAAGGTCGTCATATGCTGTTGAGACGACAAATCACGATCACCCGAAGGCGGCACCTCGTTATTACACACATCCACACCCTTGGCGCCCGTGCAATTACCCAGATCCGGTGATCGCAAATCGGTGTCGTAGTAATACTCAGCCACATCAGCCAGGGTATTAGCCTGCCCACCCATGGTCGTTGATGCTGTTACGGTCGAAGAGCCTGTGGCAGAGATGGGCGACTGCGACAAGATCGTGCGCGCTTTAGAGCCGCTATCGCTGGTGCCTGTCAGCGTTTTGGTGCCTCCGCTCACGGTATCTGTGGTCGGCGTTGTGCAACTGCCGGTGGTCTTGCCTGTATATGAGCCCATCGAAAAGCTATACAGCGTTGCCGCCCCAGCGCTCGACCCTGTAACGGTTGGCGTGCCTGACGGAGAGGGTGTATCGTAAGTCGTTGATTGCACAACGCCGTCGATCGTCACCACCTGCTGCGTGGTCGTGCCCGTTACGTCTTCGAGATCGGTCACGGTAGCAGTATCCACCTCAGTGCCTGTCACCCCGGTATAAGTTTCGAGCTTTTTCTTGCTGCCGCTACATGTGCTTTTGATCCAGTGCTTGTAGGTGCCACCCGTTACTGTGTAGGTATAGGTGCGCGTGTATTGCGCCTGTTGGTGAATCAATGTGCTGTAAGGCGTGCTCGTTGTAACCTTGGCCTTTTGCCCATCCCAACGGGGTTTCTCTTCATCACCATCCTGCTGACCGACCTCATTGCCATCAAGGGCGAAAGGTCCGTAGGTGGCCGTTTCATCGTTGGTATTCCAGTAACCATCAGTAGAGAGCAACGTAAAGTTACGTTGACAGGCATATTGCACGGGGTCAACAGTCTGCCCGGTTGCTTGGTTTGCAAAATAGCGCCCCGCTTTTGATAGCGCAGCACGAAGTGGCGTCCAACTATTTGCATCGGCACTGTAGAATTTTTTGTAAAAAGCGGTTTTCTGCGTGCCGTCAAAATCGGAGACATCAAGAAATTTCGAGCTTGCTGCCGCTTTTGTTTCACTGATCGTCGAAAAACCAACCCGATATTTATCATCCAAATCAACAAATGAACGACCAGCAACTGATCGCATCAACAAGATGCGTTTTCTATAGTAAGAGTACCAGTTAGCATAATTCTGTGCCTCAGACGATCCAGAATTAACCGTCACCTGAGAGAAAACCGATGACCCAGGACTCGACCCCACCGAGCTGAGGCATTCCTGAGAATAGGTGTTACTGATATAGGTTCTGGTTGCAGCACTATAAGACCACGAAAGCGCCGGCTGCCCACCCGTGTATTTATAGTAGACAGAGCCAGCCAACGAAGAGTACGCTGGCTTACCGATCGTCCAAGAGGAATACTCACCATCTCCTACAACAGCTGTCACCGTCACGGTCAGCTGCATCGATGAAGAGCTCCAACTTTTGATCGTTCCTTTCATCCACAGCGTGTTATCAGATGTTTTCGCAATACCGATGACAGCACCCACTGTTGTCGAATATGGTGTGCCTGAGAGCTTAAATACAAGATCGCCCGTGGCCATCTTCACCGATGTGCTGCTTGTTCGCGTTTGCACACCATCCTCAAAATTCATTTGAAAACCATCATCCATCGCCGACGAGAAATCAGCATTTGGATATACAGCCCCATCAGAACGCAACGGACGATTATCCGTATAATTGAAATTTGGGTTATATGCCACACCATTGCACTGCGACGATCGGTAGCCATATTTACCAGACGAATTCATGTTATCTGGCATATATTCCAAATTCATAGAGCCAGAATCATCAAGTATAAACATCAAATTCGGTTTAGCCGCAATATCTGACGTATTGGCCAGAGGAGTATTTGATATATCTGCTCCCGCAGCCGCATGAGCATGATGAGCTGCAAACATGGCGCCAATCAATACAGATAGCGTGGCAAGCCTGAGGGGACAAGCCTCAACAGTATTTTTGCGGACTGACTTCATGATGCCCTTCCTTTCATTCAACGCAACGAGATATGCGAATGACATTTAAAACCACTAGGTAATCAACGATAGACCAAAGCTTCGATATAGCTTGTTGTATTGCGAGGCCCAATAACCCGCGCGACGATTCTGTAATAAACACCGGAGCCACTTGCCGTGTATCTATAAGGATCCCTGTAGGATGCTGATCCTTTTTTGGACGATTCGCCGTCACCCGCATCAGCGGGTCGAACGCAAGAGTTGCCGCTGTCACCAACTGCGCCCTCAATCAAACACAATCTGAATATTACGTATTGCGCCGTGGTGGCATCGTCGATCTTGACAGACGCCGCTGGCCGAAGATCGCAAGTGGCAAAACTTCCGTCTGTGGCCGAAGCGCAGTTGTCGTCGTCCCAATCAACCAGAGCACGCTTGACGTTGCTCGACTGTTGGCCGGTAACATCCACGCCACTACGCGACGTGGCGTAATACCCCTGATCAGGCAGATCCGCCGTGAGTGCGGCTGCACCGTTCAACCACTTGATCGCATCGCGAATAGATTGATCTCCGGCACGAGCAGTGTCTTGCTTAAACCCGAGGTTGCCCAGCACCAATGCGCCGGTATCAACGGATCGCACCAGCGCAATCGCAGCCAGAGACAGCGCAGCCAGCGTGAGCAACGCAAAGATCAGCGATATGCCGCTTTGGTGCAACGTGGAATGCCTCGTTTTTTTGCAATATGCAAGCAAGGTGCAACCACGCGAGACGATGGTGTTCATCATGCCCCCGCTCAAGAGTTCCAGATAACGTTACGCAAGGGCACGACGGTGTCGTAGACCTTGTAGCGGTAATGCTGCCAATCGGGCAGAAAGTTCAGCGGTATCGACAGGCATTTCGAATCGGTGTGGCAATCGGTCGTGCCAGCCACGGCAGCCGCAGAGCCGACATCCCATTGCAAAGCGCCACTGATCACCGCATCTTTTTCGTAATTCGCGCTGCGAGCCACCATCACGAGACGAATGGCTCGCACTTGGCGCCACTCAGCCGCCGTGGTGGGTGTGGTGTTGTCGTAGGTGTCAACGACTTCATCAGCCGTGGTGTCTTTGCCATACATCGCGCGAAAAACAACGATGTGCGGATAGACATCTTGTGCAGCCGTCCAATCGAGCGATGCCGCAGTTAACTCACTCATTTGCAAAGAGTTTGTCGCACTGTTGAGCGTGTATTGCCTCAGCGACAGCGAGCCCACGTTGAGCAGATAGCTGTCTGACGGGTAGCCACCAGCGGGCAATATTGCAGTGTCGTTCCAGGGGCCTGCACCACCGCTGGCAACCGGAATAACCGTCGATGTCAGGGCCTTGGCTGCGCTTGGATTTGCTTGCACCATGCTGCACGGCTTGAGCGCATCCCAGGATTCATGCACAGCGATGAGGAGATCCCCTGTATCCACCCCCAGAGATGACTGCACTTTGTAGTAATCGCTGGCTTTATCGTGATCTTCGGTGATCAAAATCGGCACCGAAAAAGAAGCCTTGGCGCTGCGCAACACCGTCACCACGTTCGAGCCGTTATTGCCTGCAGCGATCAGCACCGGCGCCAGGATGAAGCTGCCCGGGCCACTGCTGTTTTGGTAGTTGACCGTGCACCCCATGGCGTCGCCTTTGGCGGCCACCCCATACCCAGCCATCTGCACTTCGCGCTGCATCGTGTAGAGCGCCAAGGCGCCGTTGATTTGCGCATCAGATCCGCTGGTGGTGGTGCGTTTTTTGGCTTCGGATACAGCGAACACCTGCGAGATGATGGCCACAGCCAGCATGCCCAAAACGATGCCAACCATGAGCTCAACGAGCGTAAAGCCTTGCCTGGTATGGCGGGATGGCGACGATCCGACACGTCGCGCAAAGAGGGGTTTCGTGTGCGATTTCATGTCAGTTGGTAGAAATGGTGGTTTGCGTGGCGTAGGTGTGCTGGCCACCGTCCGGCGGCGTCCATGTGATGGTGACGCTCACGTTGTAGACCGTGGTTTCACCCGCCACAAGCACTGAGGTGACGTTGGTGTTTGAGTTTGGAAACGTCGCTGCCACCTTGCTCGTCCAATCCTTGCAGCGCGCGTAGCCCGCACAGCCGGCGCCGTCATAACTGGCCAGGTTGCTTCGCGTGTCGGCCCACATCAGCCCGATGAGCTCAGAGGCCAAGGCGGCAGCGTCGGCACGGTCTTTGGCTGCGGTTTGGGCACGCGACATCGAGGCCTGCAAGCCCACCAGCCCCAAAACACCAAACGAGAAGATCAACACGCTAACCAGCACTTCGAGCATCATGAAACCCGCTTGCGCCCTGGCTCTGCGGGGCATCTTTGGCTGCTGTGATATTGCGCGGCTCATATCGGCTACCTTTTACGTACTCTCGTGTGCGTTGATGCGTGTGCTTTTGTGCGTGTGCTCTGGGCTGTTTTGCCACGATCAGTTGGGGCAAAACCGAGGATCTTTATCGTCGGCAACATGGGGATCGCACATAAAAATGCTGCCGCTGCTCGACAGCAGCAAACGCAAGTTGCGCGGTGCGTTGTTGCTGCTTACGTTGATGCGGCCGATGTCGTTGGCCCCCGTGATCTGGCCAAAGCCATTGAAGGTGACGCTCGATGCCGCCTGGCTGCCATCGGCCGTGAGCGCATCGACCACGAGGTTTGATCCGCTCTCGCCAGCCGGGTGTGTGAGCACAATCATGGGGTCGACCGTGGTGGACGCTGCAGCGCCGCAGTTGTCTTCAGGCGAGTTGACGCTGATCACCCACGAGCCAGCATTGCTGGCCAGTTTGCAGCTGTTGTCCATCACCTTGTCGTCGTTCAGGCTCACAAGCCAGAAGGTGATTGGGCGATTGCGCTTGACGGCTTCGTTGCGCGCGGCTTGCAGCCCAGCCTGCAAGGATTCGGCTGAAGAGCGCACGCGCGAGTTGGCGATCCACTCGCCGATATTGGGCATGACGGCTGCCATCAGCACGCCGATGATGGCCAGCGTGACGGCCAGCTCGATCATCGAAAAGCCCTGAATACGCGTGGTTTTCATGATGCGTTGGCCCATCGTGTGCATCAGCAGCTGGTGGATTTGGTTAACCAGCAGTTGGCAGCAACAGCCGCACCCTTGAACTGGGTGGTCTGGCGATTGCCATCGTTATCGATCGTGTAGTCGTAGCCCGCCGTTAGGGTGCCCGCTTCTCCGGTGGCGGTGAGCGTGAAGCCCTGGCCTGCGTTGGTGAGCCGGCAATCGATTGCGAAGAATTCACCATCGGCGAAACCGTTCCAGTTGTTGGCGGTGGCGTCGTCGGCACAGGCGTTGACGCCGTAGTTTTTGTTGTCTTGGTAGTACTGCTCCATGCGCGCACGAAAATCAGCCAGCAGCGTGAACGCTTCGGTCATGCGGCCACGGCGAACGTGATCCTGATACGACGGGATCGCAACGGCCGACAAGATCGCGACGATGGCGACAACGATCATCACCTCGATCAGCGTGAAGCCAGCACGGGCTTGGCGCTTGGGTGATTGGGCTGGAACGTGCATGTTGAATACCTCGGATGGATGCGCGGGATGGGCCTTTGTGAGCCATTCTAGGAATCGACCCCATGGCCGTCGCGGGAATAGTTGGCACCTTAGCCGCCTCATGCGATGGCGCGCCTTGCAGCCAGACGAGCGGCAGCTGTAGTGCGATGAGCGGCAGCCTGCGGTTTACCTCTGGTTGCAGATCGATATCTCTGTAGGTGGCGCTTAACGTGGTTGCTTAACGTGGTTCTAACGCCCGGCTAACGTCGACTTAACTTTGGCAGCCTAGGCTGACGGCATGGTTCAACCACACAGGACAAGCGCTATGCAAACTCATCTCAAGACACTGCTGGCCGCATTGGCGGGCGCGGGCATCGCCATTGTGGGCACGGCGTCAGCCTGGAGCCCCGCTGGCTGGCTGGGCGCTTCGAAAACATCTGAGCCTTCGACGGCCTCTTCGGACAATGCAGCACACGGTCCGGGCAAAGCGCCTGTGAGTGGCGCTTTGCCGGATGCATCTGCCTCGCCAGCCTCACCACCTTTGCCCCATTGGCAGCCAGGCCAAACGCCGAACTACCGCGCCATCGTGCAAACCTATGGCCCTGCTGTGGTGGGCATTACGGTGGCAGGCACACACCGCGTGAGCCACAACGGTGAAGGCGCTGAAGACGATGGCGCCGAGATGCAACAAGGCATGCCCTTGAGCCCGAACGATCCTTTTTATCGTTTTTTTCGCGGGCTGCCCGGCTTCAATCAACGCGGCGTGCCCAGCCAGAGCGTGCCGTTTCGCAGCCAGGGATCGGGCTTTATCGTGTCGACCGATGGGTTGATCATCACCAATGCTCACGTGGTGCGCGAGGCCAAAGAGGTGATGGTGAAGCTCAATGATCGCCGCGAGTTCAAGGCCAAGGTGCTGGGCGCCGATGCCGACACCGACATCGCCGTGTTGCGCATCGAGGCCAAGGGGCTGCCAATCGTGAAGATCGGCGATCCGCGCAGCCTGCAGGTGGGCGATCATGTGCTGGCCATCGGCGCCCCGTTTGGCTTTGAGCAGTCGGCCACGCAAGGCATTGTGAGCGCCAAGGGGCGCTCGTTGCCAGGCGACAGCTATGTGCCGTTCATCCAAACCGATGCAGCAGTGAATCCGGGCAATTCAGGCGGCCCGCTGTTTGATGCCAGCGGCGCGGTGATGGGCGTGAACGCGCAAATCTACTCGCGCAGCGGCGGCTATCAGGGGTTGTCATTCGCCATCCCGATCGATGTAGCGCTCAAGGTAAAAGATCAGATCGTGGCCACGGGCCGTGCCTCGCATGCTCGGCTGGGGGTGCAGATTCAAGACATCAATCAGGGCTTGGCCGAATCCTTTGGCTTGAGCAAGCCCGATGGCGCCTTGATTGCCGCCGTGGTGCCAGACAGCCCTGCCGCACGCAGTGGATTGCAATCGGGCGATGTGGTGTTGTCGATCAATGGCCACCCGATTGAGCGGGCCGGTGATTTGTCGAGCCGCATCGGCATGGCCACGCCGGGTGAGAAGGTGCAGCTCAAGGTGTGGCGAGAGCGTGGCGAGCGCGAGATCAGCGTGAAGCTCGGCAGTGCCCGCGATGCGCAAGAGCAGGCATCGAGCAATACGTCCGCCGGCCAAGGGCAACTGGGGCTGGCGTTGCGCCCGCTGACACCGCAAGAGCGGCAGGCCAGTGGGCTGGAGCGCGGGTTGGTGATTCAGCAGGTTGCGGGGGCATCAGCGCGTGCCGGGTTGCAGCCGGGCGACGTGGTGCTCGCCATCAATGGCCAGCCCGCCGATGGCATCGACAAAATCCGCTCCGTGCTCGATAAAAAGCCCAAGAGCGTGGCGCTGCTGATTCAGCGCGGCGATGAGCGCATTTTTGTGCCCGTGAATTTGGGTTGAGGGATGCGCAACCGGCTCGCGTAAGCTGTCGGCTTCGCACCCGTCGACATCCACCATGAACACTGCCGCCACATCGAACGCCGCCGAGACGATCACCTTTAACGGCCAGCCTGCCCTGCAGTTGCGCTCGCCCGATGGCGCACAGGCCGTGGTGCTGCTGCACGGGGCGCATTTGGTGTCGTGGCGTCCGGCCACCCCCGATAAGCAACCCGGCGAAGAACAGCTCTATCTCTCTGAGCGCGCTATCTTTAAAGAGGGTGTGGCGGTGCGCGGCGGCGTGCCGGTGATTTTTCCGCAGTTCGAAAAACGCGGCCCACTGCCCCGGCACGGGCTGGCCCGCACGCGGCATTGGTCGCTGAGCGAAACGCGCGTCGGCCCCGATCATGCGGTGGCGGTGCTGCGGTTGATCAACGATGACGACACGCAAGCGCACTGGCCGCATGAGTTTGAGGCCGAGTTAACGGTGTGCATCGGCAGCACGCGGCTCGACATTGAGCTGTCGATCACCAACACCGGCACAGCACCGCTGCACTTCACCGCCGCGTTGCACACCTATTTGCGCGTGAGCGAGGTGCAGCAGGTGCGGCTCGAAGGGCTCAATGGCCTGCGCTACATCGATAGCACCAGCGGCGAAGAGCACCTCGATCTGAACCAAACGCTGCAGGTGCATGGCGAGATCGACCGCATCTACATGCGCGCCAACCAAACGCTGCTGCTGCGCGATCACAGCCGGCGCGTGGCCATCGAATCCCAAGCCTTTGATGATGTGGTGGTCTGGAACCCCGGCCCCAACAAATGCGCGGCCCTGCCCGACATGCCTGCCGATGGCTGGCGCGAGATGCTGTGCGTTGAGGCCGCACGCATCACCCACCCGATCGATCTGCCGCCCGGCGAAGAGTGGTCGGGGCGACAAAGCCTGCTGGCGATCTGAGCGCGTTTCTGAACGCGTTTCTGAGCGCGCTATCTGATCGCAGCCCAGGCCGCATCGATGGCCTGCAAAGCGGCAAGGGCACCACACGCCAAGCCGATCTGCCGTCTGTGCCCTTTGGATGGCAAGACGTGCGGATCGCGCGGGTTGATGCGCACCAGCCGGGCACCACGCCGCTCGCTCATCGATTCACAAAAGTGGCGCACCGACGGCACATCGGTGCCCGCGCCCAACTCAATCACCACCAGCTGGCGCGCGCCATCGAGCCATGCCCCCAGCCGCTGCGCCTGAGCGTCGTAGCGCTCGCCCTGCCAGCTCCAATCGTCGAACATCAAAATATTGGGCCGCGCCAGCCCGCCGCAACGCGGGCAACTGGGCAACTCGCCCTGCCAGGTGCAGGTGGATTCGTCGACCTCTGGCGCCAATGCATCAGCCGGCCACACCGCCTCGCAACAAGGGCGCAAGCACTGCAACCAGTGGATCGAGCCATGGCATTCATACAGCCGTGCCGCCTCAAACCCCGCACGCTGAAACTGCCCATCGACATTGCTGGTAAAGACGAACCCCCCGCACGCCATGCCGCGCATCCAACGATCAAGAATGCCAAAGCCCGCATGCGGCGCGGTGGTGCGATACAGCTGCAGCCGGTGGCCATAAAAACCCCAGGCCAGACGCGGATCGCGCCGAAAGGTATCCGGGCTGGCCACCTCGGCAAACGCCATCTGCGCACGCGCCAGGGCCGGGTAGGCACGCCAAAAACCCTCGTGGCCACGAAAATCGGGCAAGCCCGAATCGACACCCATACCAGCCCCCGCGGCCACCACGATGGCATCGGCCCCCGCCAGCCACTGCACAGCCTGCCCGATGAGATCAGGCGACGGTGCAGGCAGCGATGCCTGCGACGGATGAAGATCGAGGGGCACGGTGCTCACACGGGCATTCAAGCACCTCGCTTGCTGCACCGCAACACCTCACATCGATTCGCCTGTTTTTATGGATGCGGCCAGAGGCATCAATGCGCTCAGGCGATTCGCGGCCTGCCACACCATCCAGCCCCGCCTGAACCAACGCCACGCCACACGCGGGCGCATCACCGCCAGCGCCACAGCCGCCCCCACCCACAGAGCAGGCCGCCCACGCACCCAGGCATAGGCGCTACGTGCGCGATCCACCATCTGCAAGGCAGGCTGCACACCCCGCAAATGCTGCAGGGCCTGAGCGCGCAAAGCAGCGCTCTCAAACTGCAGCCGCTGTTTCTTGAGCGCCAACTCAAGCTCGCGCGCATTCATGATCGAGGCTCCGACGAAAGGCTGTCACGATCGCTGCGCAATTCGGCCAGGCTGGCGGCAAACAGCCCCGACGGCGCCCGCATCCAGCGAGCCGCCGTGCGCAACGCCAAGCCGCCGGCGGCCACAAACAGCAGCGTCACCAAAGCCAGCGCCAGCACGCGGTGCTCGGCCCACAGCGCCACAGCGATCAGCGCAGCCAGCGACGCCATGCCCATGCCCAACAGCAAAAAAGCCGCCGCGCCCCAGGCCAGCACCCTGAGCATGCGCAGCTTTTCTTCTTCGAGCTCAACCGACAGCAAGGCCAACCGGTTGTGCAACAACGCCAACAGGGTCGACAGCAGTTGCGTCAGTGAGTGATACAGCCCGCCCGAAGGGCCATCGGGCTGCGGTGCCCCGCTCATCAGCGGCGCCCGATCAGCAGGCCCACCACCAAGCCCACGCCCGCAGCAATCCCAACGGATTTCCAGGGGTTTTCGTGCACGTAGCCATCGGCAGCACGGCCCACCTCTTTGGCCTTATCGACAACAGCGGCCTGCGCATCACTCAAGCTCAACTTGGCCTGCGTCAGCGTGCTTTGGATGCGCGCCCTGATATCTGCCACATCGGCGCCGGCCTGGCCCGCAGTGGCTTGCAGCAGATGTTCGGCATCCGCCACCACACGCTTGAGATCGGCAACGAGACGCTCTTTAGGAAGGCTGGTGAGATCGGTCATGCGAGGCTCCTGTGGGTTGCTTGAAAAACCTGTCGGCACCCGCACCGGGCACCGCTTTCAGGCTACTGCAACGCCCCCCAATGTGAATGACTCACATCAAGAAGCCCCACGCACCGACAGCTTTACGCGCGTTTGTCGGCCTCGCTGGTAAACGAGTCGGCAAAGAAAGCCTCGCCGGGCAGACCGCATTGCGCCACAAAATCGCGCCGTGCCGAATCCACCATGATCGGCGCGCCGCAGGCATACACCTCATAGCCGCTCAGATCGGGGTGATCGGCCATCACAGCCTGGTGGACAAAGCCGGTGCGTCCGCCCCAGGCATCAGCAGGCGAGGCGTCTGAGAGCACCGGCACATAACGCAGCTGCGGCATCTCGCTGGCGGCCTGTTCGGCCCAATCGTTGAGATAAAGATCCGCCTTGACGCGCGCCCCCCAATACAGCGTCACCGTCCGTGTGATGCCCTGTGCGCGCATGTGCTCGATGAGCGCCTTGATGGGTGCAAAGCCCGTGCCCGAGGCAAGCAGCACGATGGGTTTATCGGTGTCTTCGCGCAAAAAGAAGGTGCCAAACGGACCTTCGACGCGCAAGATGTCTTTTTCTTTCAGCGCACCAAACACATGGTCGGTGAACTTGCCGCCCGGCATGTGGCGAATGTGCAGCTCGATCTCGCTATTGCTGGCTTGCGGCGCCGAGGCCATCGAATAACAACGCCGGCTGTTGTCGCGCAAGATGAACTCAACATACTGCCCGGCACGATAGCCCAGCGTGTTGTTGGCCGGCAGTTGCAACTTGAGCAATGCCACATCGGGCGCGGCCCGCGTGATCGAGGCCACACGACACGGCATTTTGATCACGGGATGATCACCCGCGCCAACCACCGTGCGCGATTCAAGCACCACATCGGTTTGCGGCTTGGCGCAGCAAGTGAGGATGAAGCCCGCAGCTTCTTCATCGGCGCTGAGCGCTTTGTCTTGATGCTGGCCATGCACCACGCGGCCATCGAGCATCTTGCATTTGCATGAGCCACATGCACCGTCTTTACAGCCATAAGGCAGGCCCACACCCTCACGCATGGCGGCGTTGAGGATGGTTTCATTATCGGGAACATCGAACGCGCGCCCGCTGGGCTGAACGGTCACATGAAAGCTCATCTGGTTATCCTCTGTGTTGAAGAAAGCGCGGGCCGTATTTTGCCGGCGCATGCACACCCTTTGATCCGTCTCAATAATTTTTGCTGCACCCATGATCCATCCCGCCCGCGCGCCCGGTGTGCCCCGCCCCGCTGCATTCCGCCGACATCGCCTGCTGATCGTGGGCTGCGGTGATGTGGGTCTGCGCGTGGCAGCGCTGCTGGCTCCACGCCTGCGGCTGCGCGCCCTCACATCGAGCAGCGAGCGCCAGCCCGTGCTGCGAGCAGCCGGCGTGGTGCCGCTGCCCGGCAATCTCGACGATCTGCAATCGATGCGCCGCTTGGCCGGGCTTGCCCCCTGGGTGATTCACTTGGCGCCGCCCCCGGGCGAGGGCATGCTTGATGGCCGCACCCGTGCGCTGCTCGCGGCGCTGGCACGGCGGGGCCGGGCCCCACAGCGGCTGGTGTATGCCAGCACCACCGGCGTTTATGGCGACACGGGCGGCGCGCTGTTTGACGAAACACGCCCCGTAGCACCGCGCAACGCCCGCGCACACCGGCGTGTTGATGCCGAACAGCGCGTGCGCCGGGCGGCCCGGATGCTGGGCGTGTGCGCCTCAATCTTGCGCGTGCCGGGCATCTATGCGCCCAACCGTCCGGGCGGGCACCCCCGCGATCGCTTGCTCAAAGGCTCACCCGTGCTGCGCGCCGAAGACGATGTCTACACCAACCACATCCACGCCGACGATCTGGCTCGCGCCTGCGTAGCAGCCCTGTTTCGTGCCCGCAGCACGCGCGTGGCGCATGTGTGCGACGACACCGAGCTCAAGATGGGTGATTACTTCGATCTGGCCGCCGATCTGTGCGGCCTGCCCCGGCCCGCGCGCATTTCGTGGGCCCAGGCCCAACAGCAGCTCGGGCCGATGCAGCTGTCGTTCATGAGCGAATCGCGTCGACTCAAAAACACCCGGCTCAAAACCGAGCTGCGCCTGCGCCTGCGCTACCCCAACGTGCGCGAAGGCCTGAGCCCTGGCCACAACGGGCAGGCTCAGGACACCAGCAAACCCGCCTTGATGCCGTAAGCCGTTAACTGGGCCACGTTATGCACGCCCAGCTTGCGCATGAGGTTTTCGCGATGCTTGCGCACCGTGCCCGACGAGATCCCCAGGCGAGCGGCCACCTGTGTGTTGCTGTGGCCCGCACCCACGAGTTTGAGCACCTCGAGCTCACGCGTCGTCAGGCGCGGCCCATCATCACCCGCCGCGCCATCATCGGCGCTGGGCACCGGGGGCAACGCCTGTGCCGGCAACGTCAACGCCCCGGCCAGCGAGGGGCTCACATGACACCCCCCGGCCTGCACCACATCGAGCGCCTGAAGCAACTCATCGGGCTCATCGGCCTTCACCACATAAGCATCGGCGCCAGCAGCCAGCGTGCGACGCGTGGCCTCAGGATCAAGATTGGCCGTCAAGACGACGATTTTCACCTCGGGCCGCATCTGCTTGGCCTCGCGTATCACTTGCTCGTGCGGTGTACCCGGCATACCGGGATCCAGCACGATCAGACTCGGCTGCAGCCCAGCCAGCATCGGCAGCACCTGAGTGCCATCATGGGCCTCGCCGACAATTGCATACCGCCCGCCCAACTCGAGCGTCAGGCGCAAGGCAATGCGCACCAGAGCATGATCGTCAGCGATCAAGACACGAATGGCAGACGCGGCAGTCATAACTTCTTCAGACATGTCTCGACTCTCGGCCATGGCAGGCACTCGGGGCGGAAATTAAACGGCGAGCTTACGGAAAACAACGATGAATCCCTGCACGCCCGATGATGATCAACGAGGACACGCCGGACACGATCGGATTTTTGCCGAGCAGGTGCGCGAGCTGTATGTGCAGCGCATCGCGTCGATTCCGTCATCGCTACTAACCACCGGGGTGATCGCATACCTGATGCGTCATCAGGCCGACCCGGCGCGCATTGTGCAATGGATGGGGCTGATGGTGGCGGGCCAGATCGTAACGATTCTTGGCGTTCTGGCTTATCGCCGCGCCTCTATCGCCAACGGACGCGCCCGCCGATGGGCCGCGATGCAGGGGCTCAACACGACGATGGTGGGCATCACCTGGGGCCTGTCGGCCTGGTTTATCTGGCCCGACAACGAGCACTACCGTCTGCTGTTGCTGCTCATCCTGGCCGGCGTATCGGCCATAGCTGCCGTGGGCACGGCCTCGCTCAAGCGCGCCGTGGCGGGCATGCTGCTGCCCATCTGGGCGCTCGTGCTGGCGCGGCTGCACTTTGAGCACACGCCGCTGTATCAATCGTTGAGCGTCGTCGTGGTGCTGTTCGTTTTTGTGATGAGCATCACCTCATACCGCATCCATGCCCTGCTACGCGATTCCATCCGGCTGCGCTGCATCAACCTCGATCTGATCGCCGATCTGCGCGTGCAAAAAAATCTTGCGCAAGCGGCTGATCGCGCCAAAACCGGCTTTTTGGCCGCAGCCAGCCACGATCTGCGCCAACCCGTGCATGCGCTGGGCCTGCTGCTGCGCGTGCTCGACACCCTCGTGCGCAGCAGCACGCCCAACTGGCAGCAAATCACTCAGGTGGTCGATCAAAGCCGAAAGGCGCTCAAAGGGCTGAGCCACCTGTTGGCTGCACTGC
This sequence comes from uncultured Aquabacterium sp., assembly GCA_964618825.1. Classification (GTDB taxonomy): domain Bacteria; phylum Pseudomonadota; class Gammaproteobacteria; order Burkholderiales; family Burkholderiaceae_C; genus Aquabacterium. The sequence goes on along the minus strand of CAZUCW010000020.1, from coordinate 1,551 downwards.
TCGACATCTCGCGGCTCGATGCCGGCGTGGTCGAGATCAAACCTGAGCCCGTGCGGCTGCAAGCGCTGCTCGATCAGCTGCAAACCGAATACGAAACCGACGCCATGCGCCGTGGCCTGAGCCTGCGCTTTCACCCCACCACGCTCACCGTGATCAGCGATGCCGTTGCGCTGCGACGCATTCTGGGCAATTTCATCAGCAATGCACTGCGCTACACCCCAGCCGGCGGCGTGCTCATCGGTGCACGCTCGCGCCACGATCACGCCTGCATCGAGGTGTGGGACACCGGCCCCGGCATCCCCGACGCCGCACGCGACACAATCTTTGAAGAATTTGTGCAACTGGGCAACAGCGAGCGCAACCGCGAACAAGGCCTCGGGCTCGGGCTGGCCATCGTGCGTCGCCTCGCGCAAAGCCAAGGCCAGCGCATCGAAGTGCGCTCGGTGCTGGGCCGAGGCTCGGTGTTCAGGCTGTATGTGGCCTTGCCGCCGGGCCATGCCAACGCCTGGGCCGACACCGACATCATCGACGATCTGCCGCCCGCCGGCTTCGATCAGCCCACCTTGCCGCCACGCCTGGCCTTGTCCGATTACACGCTTTTGTTGATCGACGACGACCCCGATGTGCTTGATGCCACCGCGGCCCTGCTGCAAACCCACGGCGTGAGCGTGCTCACCGCCGGCACGCTCGATGACGCGCTGGCCCACCCCAGCCTGCAGCGTGTCGATGTGCTGCTCGTCGATCACCGCCTACCTGGCGGGCTCACCGGCGCACGCGCCATCGAACGCCTGCGGGCGCAGCTGGGCCGCGCACTGCCTGCCGTCCTCATCACCGGCGACACCGGCCCACACCGTCTGCGCGAAGCCACCGCCAGCGGCCTGCCTCTGCTGCACAAACCGCTCGATCCCGAAGCCCTGTTGCGCGCCATTGATCGCTGTCTCAACCGGGTTGATCGCGCACGCGACAAAGCCGCCACCCGAGCGCCCGACAAGCCAGGCCGCCAAGCCCCGTAAAATGGCCCGTTTTGGCAGCTAACCCGAGGCGGAGCACTCTCATGTCGATGGACGATCGCGACGGCAAGATTTGGATGGATGGCCAACTGGTGGAGTGGCGTGATGCCAAGATCCACGTCCTCACCCACACCCTGCACTATGGCTGCGGCGCCTTCGAGGGCGTACGCGCCTACAACACCGCCAAAGGCACCGCGATCTTCCGTTTGCGCGAGCACACCGAGCGCCTGTTCAACAGCGCCAAAATTTTGCGCATGCCCATGCCTTTCAGCCTTGATGAGGTGATGCAGGCGCAGATCGACGTGGTTAAAGCCAACAAGCTCGAGAGCGGCTACATCCGCCCGCTCGTGTGGCTGGGTTCCGAGAAACTGGGCGTGAGCCCCAAGGGCGCCAAAGTGCACCTGATGGTTGCTGCCTGGACCTGGGGCGCCTACCTCGGCGAAGACGGCATGAAGCGCGGTATCCGCGTTAAAACCAGCAGCTACACGCGCCACCACGTCAACATCACCATGACGCAAGCCAAGGCGGTGAGCAACTACAC
>CAZUCW010000019.1:29762-36299 GCA_964618825.1 uncultured Aquabacterium sp. | reverse complement strand
TTGCCGGCCTGCCGCTGGGCCACGAGTTCACCTCGCTGGTGCTGGCGTTGCTGTGGACGGGCGGCCACCCGCCCAAGGTCGAGCCCGAGGTGATCGAGCAGATTCAAAACCTCGATGGCGACTTCAACTTCGAGGTTTACATGAGCCTGAGCTGCCACAACTGCCCCGATGTGGTGCAGGCGTTGTCGCTCATGGCCGTGCTCAACCCCAAGATCAAAACCACGGTGATCGAGGGGGGCGCGTTCAAGAGCGAGGTGGAGGCGCGCGAGATCATGGCTGTGCCGATGGTGTTCTTGAACGGCGAGGTGTTTGCCTCGGGGCGCATGACGGTTGAAGAAATCGTGGCCAAGCTCGATACCGGTGCTGCTGCACGCGACGCCGCCAAGCTCAGCGACAAGGCCCCATACGATGTGCTGATCGTGGGCGGTGGCCCGGCGGGGGCAGCAGCAGCGGTGTATGCGGCGCGCAAGGGTATCCGCACCGGCGTGGCCGCCGAGCGCTTTGGCGGGCAGGTGAACGACACGCTGGCCATCGAAAACTACATCTCGGTGCTCGAAACCGACGGCCCCAAGCTGGCTGCCGCGCTCGAAGCGCACGCCAAGGACTATGACGTCGACATCATGAAGCTGCAGCGCGCCGAAAGCCTCGTGCCCGCCGCGCAACCAGGAGGGCTGATCGAGGTGAAGCTGGCCAACGGCGGTGTGCTCAAGAGCAAAACGGTGATCCTCTCTACTGGCGCGCGCTGGCGCAACGTGAACGTGCCCGGCGAAGCCGAATACCGCAACAAAGGCGTGGCCTATTGCCCGCACTGCGATGGCCCGTTGTTCAAGGGCAAACGCGTGTCGGTGATCGGCGGCGGCAACTCGGGCGTTGAGGCGGCCATCGATCTGGCCGGCATCGTGGCCCACGTAACGCTGATCGAGTTTGCCGATCAGCTCAAGGCCGATGCGGTGCTCGTTAACAAGCTCAAGAGTTTGCCCAACGTTGCGATCCACACCAACGCGCAGACCACCGAGATCACGGGGGCCGACGGCAAGGTAAATGGCCTGAGCTACAAAGACCGCGCCACGGGCCAAGCGCACCATGTGCCGCTCGAAGGCGTGTTCGTGCAGATCGGCCTGGTGCCCAACACCGAGTGGCTGCGCGGCACGGTTGAGCTCAGCAAATTTGGCGAGATCATGGTGGATGCCAAGGGCCACACCAATGTGCCGGGCGTGTTCGCTGCGGGCGATTGCACCACGGTGCCCTACAAGCAGATCGTGATCGCAGCGGGCGCCGGCGCCACGGCGGCACTCAGCGCCTTTGATCACCTGATCCGCCACGGTTGATGGCTGCCGACTCATCTGCCACGCTCGAGCGCTTTGTGGCGCAGCTCGATGCTGCCTGGCATGCCGGCACGCTCGATCGCCTCGTGTTGGCCAACCCGGCGGGCACGGCTGCCGAGGCCGGTTTGCAGCGTGTGATCGCCCGCCCCGTGGCGCTGCGCGGGCAGCCGCAGCTCAGCCTTGTTTACCGCTATCCCACCAAAGACATCACCAAAAACCTGCCGTGGCCCGAGGCGTTGGCTGCGGTGCGCGCGCTGGTGGGGGCGCCGTTTAAAAACGCGCATCTGCACACACCCACCGCCGAAGTGCAGCTGGCCCTCAGCAAAAAAGGCAAGGCCAGCATCCGCGTGGGCAAAGTGGCGAGCGAGGCCGTGGCCTCGGTTGAATCGAGCGACGGCGATGCGTCAGGCGCCGACCGCCTGGCACACAACCAGAGCAAACACCGTTGGGTGGATCAGCAGCGGCCTTTTCTCGTTGAGCTGGGGGTTACCGATGCGCAGCACCATGTGGTGCCGACGATGGCGCGCAAATGGAAGCAAATCAACAAATTTGTCGAAGTGTTTGCCCACGCGCTTGAACGCTCGACGCTGGCCGATGCCACCCGCCATCCGCAGATCCATGTGGTGGATTTCGGCTCAGGCAAGGGCTACCTCACTTTCGCCATTCACGACTATTTGCGCACGGTGTTGCAGCGCGATGCGCACGTTACCGGCGTTGAGCTGCGCACCGAGCTGGTTCGGCTGTGCCAGCGCGTGATCGACACCTTGCACCTCGATGGCATGGGCTACGAGCAAGGCGATGTGCGCGATTACCGCCCCGCGGCGCTCGATGTGATGATTGCGCTGCATGCGTGTGATACCGCCACCGATCACGCCATCCACCTTGGCATTCGTGCCGGCGCCGAGATCATCATGTGCTCGCCTTGCTGCCACAAGCAGATCCGCCCGCAGTTGTTGAGCCCGCACCCGTTGCGGCCCATCTTGCAGCACGGCATTCATCTGGGCCAAGAGGCCGAGATGCTCACCGATGGTTTGCGCGCCCTGCTGCTTGATGCGGCGGGCTACGACACCCAGGTGTTTGAGTTTGTGTCGCTCGAGCACACCAACAAAAACAAGATGATCCTGGCCGTTAAGCGTGCCCAGGCGCGCACGGCGGCAGCCACCCAGGCGCTGCTCGATCAAATCGAGCAGATCAAATCGTTTTATGGGATCAAAGAGCAGGCGCTCGAAACCCTGCTGCGCGCCGAGGGGCGCCTCACGGGCTGCACGCCGGCTGCCCCGAGCCGCTGAGGCGGCGGGCGGTGGGCTGGCCTTGATCGTCGTAGACGAGCACATCGGCTTGCGTGCCCCACACGGTGCCAAATTGTTTGGCCGAGATCAGCAGGGCGTTGAGTTGGCGTCCGGGCCAGCGCACTTCAAGGCGGCTCACGCTGGTGGCGGCGCTGCCTTCGGTGGGGCGTTCGGCGGGCAGGCGGCGCACTTGCGCGGCAGCGGCGGTGGCGGCGTCGGGCAAAAAGAGCGTGCCCCAAATGGCGGGCTGGCGTGAGCCGGGCCATTCGATGTCGGCCCAGCTGCCGCCGTGGCAGGCGTCGCCCGTGTGCAGCGCTTTGAGTGTGGCGGCCTGCAGGCCTTGCGGGGTGATGAGCCACACGGGGATCGATACGTCGATGCGCACGGGCACCGGCAGGGCGAGCGACAGCGGCTGTGTGCTGTCGTCGAGCGTCAGGCGCAAGGCGATGCCCCGTGGCGCGGTCCAGCGCAGCAGGGCGGCAGTGTGGGCCGGCCAGAGGGCCAGACGCACGCGGGTGCGCTCGGCGCCTGGCGTGCCGGTGGTTTGGTAGCGCGCCACGCCGGTTTTTACGGCGGGGCCCGACCACACCAGCGCCGCGCCGGGGGTGGCGTCGAGCTCGCCGTCCCATCCTTGGGGCGCGTGGGTGCGGCGTGCCGATGTCGGCCCGGCCCAGGCGCTCAGACGCTCGCGCAGGGCGGGGGCGGCCCAATCGGGCAGGCGCTGTGCGCGCCCTTCAGGCAGCGGGCCTTGCACGGCCTGCACATCGAGCCAGGCGCTATCGCCACCGTTGCTGTTGCCCTCATGAAACGCAAAGTGGTGCGTGAGGGCGGGCATCCAGTTGTCGAGCGTGGCGTGTGCGCCCAGCAGTGTCGGCAGATCGGCGGCGCGCAACTCGGCCAGCGCCAGCGTGCGCCACTGAGGCAGCGGCGCTATCTCGGCGGCGGGGGCCAGCAGATCGCGCCATTGGCGGGTGCGGGCGAGCTCAAACGCGTGTTGGGCGGTTGCGAGCGTCGATTCGGGCAGGGTGTTGGTGTGGGCAGCGGGCGCAAGCAGGGCCAACACTGCCGCGAGGATCAGCGGGTGCGGGCGGCTCATGTGTGGGCTCATGTGCACGTCACCACGTCGTAGATCGAGAGCATGCGCCAGCGGCCGTCTTCGTTGATCTCGAGCGATTCAACGTCGTAGGCATACCAGCCGCCGGTGCGTTGCAGCCGCGCGCCCCAGGGGGCGCCGAGTTGGCTGACGCTGGTGTCGTTGGTGATGCGGCTGCGCAGATCGGGCACGCCGTCGCCGTCGATGTCGATTTCGGCCACGGTTTCGTTGGTGAGGGTGTTTTCGTCGGACAGCAGCGGCGCCAGAAAGCGGCGCCGGTGCACGCGCACTTTGGCGCGGGTGGGGTCGATAGGCGCACTGCTGACAAACACGCCGTGCACGTCGGCGGGCAGAGCTTGTGCAAAGACGAACTCGGCGGCGGTGTCGCCTGCACCGGCGCTGCAGGCATCGCCCGCAAACACCACTTGCCGCAGCGTGCCACGGATCAGGCCGGTGTCGGTGATGGCCCAGGCCTGTAGCGCGGTTTGCACTGTTGAGGCTTCGAAGGCGCCCTCGGCGGTGCGGCGCATTTGCGCCAGATCGTTGCCGTCTTCGGGCGAGCTGTTGATATAGCGAAAGCTCGTGCGCACGCGGGCGCGCCACGCTTTGGCCATCTCGATGGTGTCGCCCACGGCCCAAGGGCCGTTGCCGTTGTAGTGAAAGCGCGCGATGTGTTCGCCCGGCTTGGCGCTGTCGGCAGCGGTCATCAAGGGCGCCCAGCCGATGGCCCAGCGTCCGTTGCTGAAGAACGAGCGCGCAGCGGGCGGGGCATTGAGATCGAAGACGCTGCTGCGCCCCGCTGGCGGCGGCTCGGCCAGCAGGCCCTGACGCGCATCCACCCAACGGCTCAAGGCGGCAGTGATCGAGCGCCGCACCGGCTCGGCGGGCTGGGCGGCAAAGTCGGCCGTGAACGCCGCGCGCATCTGCGGCAGCAAGGCTTGCCGGCGTGCCACCAGGCTGGCCAGGGCTTCGGGCAGCGGGGCCTCTGGCGAGCCGTGGGCCATCACGAAAGCCAGCAGGGCATTGACATCGGCGTAGGTGTGCATCGAGGGCGACAGCGCAAAGTGCCGCTCGAGCTGATCAAACAGGGCATCGAGCAGCGTGCGCGCCTCATCGGGGTGGGCCTTGAATGTGGCGGCCCAGGGCAGGCTCGCATCGCTGGGCAGGGTGTGATCGTTGTGCGCCAGACGGTTGAGCGCCAGGATCAGCTGTGTGGCTTCGGCTTCGGTGTCGGCCAGCCGCACGGGGTGGTCTTGCACATAGCGGCAATCGACAAAGCCGTGGCTGAGGGCCGGCAGCGCGGTGCGGGGGCTGGGCTCGACCTCGCACCAGCGTTCGTTGAACCGGCGCAGCAGGCGCAATGGCTGATTGATCTTCCAGCGCGTGAGCCATTCGGCATCGGGGGCAGGCTGCGCACGCAGGTTGAGCCGGCTGGCGTTCACGTAAACGGTGGCGTCTTCGGCCAGCGCAACGGCGCCCGGTGCGGACGGTGGCGTTTGTGTTTGCCCTTGTGCTGGCAATGCGCAGGCCAGCGCGGCAGCAGCCAGGGCCATGGCTCGAACGAGCGGTTGAGGGATGGGCAGCATGGGCGGGCCTTTCGCGCAGCGAGTCTAGCGGCAGCCTTTGGGTGCGCTGAAGCAGGGTTTGCCTCAGCGCAGCACTGGGCGTGGCCACAAACGCGGGTAGAGTGCGCCGCATGAATTCGCATCCCAATCAGTTTGCCCTGCTGGGCCAGCGCCGCTTTGCCCCGTTTTTCTGGACGCAGTTTCTCGGCGCGGCCAACGACAACCTGTTTAAGTTTGGCCTCACGGTGTTGGTGACGTATCAGCTGCAGTTGCACTGGCTGCCGCCCGAGATGGCCGGGCTGGTGATTGGGGCGCTGTTCATCGCGCCGTTTTTGTTGCTGTCGGCCACGGCGGGGCAGTTGGCCGATAAGCTGGACAAGGCCCGGCTGATGCGCGCCATCAAGAGCCTTGAGATCGCCATCATGGCGTTGGCGGTGTGGGGTTTTGAAACGGCCAACGTGCCGCTGCTGCTGGGCTGCGTGGCACTGATGGGGCTGCACTCAACGCTGTTTGGCCCGGTTAAATACGCCTACTTGCCGCAGCAGCTCAGCGAGCGCGAGCTCACCGGGGGCAACGGCATGGTGGAGATGGGCACGTTTGTGGCGATCTTGCTGGGCAATGTGGCGGGCGGGTTGTTGATGGCCGAGCCGCAGGGCGCGCGCTGGGTGGCGTTGGGGTGCATGGGCTTGGCGCTGCTGGGGCGGCTGGCCGCGCAGGCGGTGCCGGCCTCGCCGGCCAGCGCGCCTGAGCTGCGCATCAACTGGAACCCGATCTCTGAAACCTGGCGCAATCTCGCGCTGGCGCACCAGAGCCTGGCGGTGTTTCGCTCGCTGTTGGGCATCTCGTGGATGTGGTTTTTTGGCGCGGTGTTTCTCACGCAGTTTCCGGCTTTTGCGCGCGAGGTGCTGGGCGGCGATGAGCGTGTGGCATCGCTGCTGCTGGTGGTGTTTTCGGTGGGCATTGCGGTGGGTTCGCTGCTGTGTGAAAAGCTCTCGAAGCGCCACGTCGAGATCGGCCTGGTGCCCTTGGGCGCGCTGGGCATGAGCCTGTTTGCCATCGATTTGTATATCGCCACGCGCGCCCTGCCGCCGCTGTGCGGGCATCTGATCGAGGTGGGTGAGTTCATCGCCCAGCCGGCGCACTGGCGGGTGATGGCCGATCTGGCGCTGTTGGCGTTCAGCGCGGGGGTGTATAGCGTGCCGATGTATGCGCTCATTCAGCTGCGCGCCCAGCCCACGCACCGCGCTCGCATCATCGCGGCCAAC
>CAZUCW010000019.1:0-29752 GCA_964618825.1 uncultured Aquabacterium sp. | reverse complement strand
CAACAACATCCTCAATGCGCTCTTCATGATTGCCAGCTCGGTGTTGGCCGGGGCGATGCTCAAGGCCGAGTTCACGATCCCGCAGGTTTTCTTGGCCACGGGGTTGCTCAATGTGCTGGTGGTGGGCTATGTGTTTGCGCTGGTGCCCGAATACATCGTGCGTTTCATCATGCTGTTTGTGACGCGGCTTGTGTATCGCGTGCGGGTGCGCGGCGAAGAGCATCTGCCCACCGATGGCCCGGCCATCGTGGCGTGCAACCACGTGAGCTTTGTCGACGCGATCATCATGGGTGTTACCAGCCCACGCCCGATGCGGTTTTTGATGGATCACCGCATCTTTGCCAACCCGGCGCTCGGGTGGTTCTTCAGGCTGTGCAAGGCGATCCCGATTGCGCCGCAAAAGGATGATCCGGCCACCTACGAAAAAGCCTTTGCCGAAGCCGCACGCGTGCTGGCCGAGGGCGACATGCTGTGCATTTTTCCGGAGGGTGCGATCACCAAAGATGGCCGCATGCAGCCTTTCAAGGCCGGCATCATGAAGATTCTCGAGGCGCAGCCGGTGCCGGTGATTCCGGCGGCGCTGCACAACCTGTGGGGCTCGTATTTCTCGCGCATCGAGGGCGGCCAGGCGATGGTTAAGCCGCTGCGGCGCGGCCTGTTTAATCGCGTGGGCGTGGTGGTGGGCGAGGCGATCGCGCCCGATCAGGTGAGCCCCGAAGCGCTGCAGGCGCGCGTGCAGGCGCTGCTCGATGAGCCCATGCCTTGAGCGACGGCTTCTCAGCCTTGCCGTCCGGCCCGTGCTTCGATCACGCGCACCAGATCGGGCCCGGCACAGTGGGGCATGAGCAGGTGGGATGACACCTGCCGCGGGTGGTGCAGCTGCGGGTGTGCAAAGCCGGCTTCGGCCAGCGCGCTGAGGGCTTGCGGGGCGGTGTGAAAGTGCCACTGCACGGCGCCGCGCACAAAGGTTTCGAGCAGCGGGCGAAAGCCGCGCATCAGCAGCCCGCGGTTGGCGTGATTGAGGTGCAGATCGGATAAATAAACGCCGTGCTCAAAGCGGTTGAGCGTGTGCGCAAAGCGTGTCCACAGGCCTTGCACCTCGGTGCGGCCCAAATACATCAGCAGCCCCTCGGTGATGAGGGCCAGGCCTTGGCGGGGGTCGAGCGATTCGGCCAGATTGGCCAGCGACAGCGGCCCGGCGGTGGCCAGCGCATCAAACGCCACCACCTCGTGGCCCGGCTGCAGCAGGCCGGCGCGTGCCAACCGCTCGCGTTTGAGGCGGGCCATATCGGGCAGATCGGCTTCGATGTAGCGCACCCCCTGCCCATGGCGCTGCTTGAAGCGCCAACCACGCGGCGACAGGCCTGCCGCCACTTCGATCACTTGCGATACACGCCCCTCGGCGATGGCCTGATCCAGCAAAAAATCGATGGCCCGGTGGCGCGCCAGCAGCAGGCCCTGCAGGGTGGGCCCGCCCGCCCAGCGCGAGAGCGCGCTCACCGGCGAGACGGCAGCAAACATGGCCCGCCCCGGCCCGGTAACGAGCGCCGGGTGCGACAGGCCGTTGCGATACCAGATGTAGCCGGTGTAGTGCGCCGTGGGGCTGACGGCAGCCGAGTTGTGTGAAGCCATGGCGTGATCTTCAGGGCAAGAGCCCGGCGGAGCCATCCAGAAAAACGAGCTGCGATCTGGATCAAAAAGCCCGGTGTTTGCCCGGCATTTGCCGCGCTCATGCCCGATCGGGGCGGGCAACACTCAAAGCCGTATGAAAACGTCATCCTCTTCGTGCCTGCCTGGGGCGGCGCCCGCGCCTGAGCCGTGCGCCGACGATTTGTTTTATCCGCCGCCCGAGGGGCATCGCCTGGTGGGCCTGCCGCGTTTGATGGAAACGGCCTTTCGGGGCCTGCCGCTGGCGCCGTTGGGGCAGACGCTGATGGCGCGCGCCGAGGGTGATCCGCTCGACGCGAACGCGTTGATGGATTTGTCGTGCATCGCACGGCTGCAGGGCCAGGCGGCGCTGGGTGCGCAGCTGCAGGCCCAGGCGCTGGCTGTGTCGCGCCACTACACGCTGCCGGCGGTGGGTGTTGAGCGGTTGCGCGTGCTCGCGCTGATGCGCCCGGGCGCATTGATGGACAACCTGCCCATCGAGTTTTTGCTGCACGGCTCGGATGTGGCGCTCGATATGCTTTATCTCGATCCCGACGCGGCGCCCGATGTGCCCGTGCTGCCGGCCACGCTGCCGCCGCACGATGTGCTGTGCGTGGCCGTGTGCGAGGCTGATCATTCGCGTGCGCTGCTGCAGCGTCTGGCGGTGGCGCTGGCGGCGCACCCGGTGCCGGTGCTCGAAGACCCCACGCGCATCGTGCGGCTGGCCCGTGCGCAGGCGTGGCAGTGGATGCAGGGCACGCCGGGGGCGGTGATGCCGCCGTCGCTCGAGGTGCCGCGAGCCACGCTGGCGCAACTGGCCACCGGCGCGCGATCGGTGGCGGACAGCCTGCCGGGCGCGGGGTTTCCGATCATCTGCCGACCGCTGGGCAGCCATGGCGGACACGCGCTCGAGCGTTTGGCCAATGCTGCCGATGTGGCGGGCTACCTCGATCGTGTCGCCCCCGCTGGCCACGAGGCTGCGCCCGACACTTTTGTGATCTCGCCCTTTGTGGATTACCGCAGCGCCGATGGGCAATACCGCAAGATGCGCATCGCCTTGGTGGGCGGGCACCCGTATCCCGTGCATCTGGCCGTGTCGAAACGCTGGATGGTGCACTACATCAACGGCGATATGGCCGGGAGCCCCGACAACCGTGCCGACGAACAACGCTGGCTCGATGGCTTTTATCGTGATTTTGGGCGGCGCCATGCCCAGGCGCTGGCGGCGCTCGATGCGCGTGTGGGGCTCGATTACTACAGCATCGATGCAGCCGAAACGCCCGATGGCCAGCTGCTGATTTTTGAGATCGACACCGGCGGCGTGGTGCACGCGATGGATCCGCTCGCGGGCTACGGCTACAAGCGTGCGCCGATGCTGCGCCTGTTTGCCGCCTTTCAATCGCTGCTGCTGCAAACCGCAGCGCGGCCGGCGTGCCCGAGGCCGCTGCTGCCCGGTGCCGGAGCCTGATCATGGCGGTGCTGTGCTCTGCCCCCGAGCTTGCCGTGGCCACGCGTGGGCCTGGGCGGGCGAGCCCCCTCGGGCTGGCCGAGCTGCTGCAAGACGGCGATGCCCGCACCCTGGCGCCCTACGGCCTGCCGCTGCCGGCCCCCGAGCGCCTCGTGCAACTGGGCAGTTGCACCGCTAACGCCATCACCCCCACGCTGCTGGCCCGCCACCAGCGTTTGGGTGAGGATGCCAGCAGCGCCGCGCGGCTGGCCGAGCGCTTCGGCGCCGCGCGTGCGGTGCTGGCCGCTTCGGGCACCGATGCCGAATACACCGTGGCGCTGGCGATGGGCCCGCGCCCCTACGTGAGCGTGTTGATGGATCCCAGCGAAGTGGGCAGCGGCTGCGTGCGTGCGGCCACCGGGCTGCCGCACACGCCGGGCTGCCCGCTGCCCGCCCCGCTGCCGCTGCGCGCCAAGCTCGACACCACCCGGCTGCGCGACGCTCGCGGCCACGCACTAACGCAAGACGCCATCGACACCCAGGTGTTTGCGCTGGCCCAGCGCCACGCCGCGCTGCCGTTGCTGCTGCACCATGTGGCCTGCTCAAAAACCGGCCTTGCCGCACCCTCTGAGGCCGCGTGCCGCCATCTGCAGGCCCGGCACCCGGGCGGCGTGCGCGTGGTGGTCGATGCTGCGCAAGGCCGCTGCTCGCCTGCCGATGTGCAGCGTTGGCTGGGCTGGGGGTGGGCGGTCATCCTCACCGGCTCAAAATTTTTGGGCGCGCCGCCGTTTTGTGGCGTCACCCTGTTGCCCCAGGCCTGGGTGGATGAGGCCAGCGCACCGCCCCCCGAGCTGCGCCCTGGCCCCGGCGTGCACGCCCGCTGGCGGTTGGCGCTCGACACACTCGACCGCCTCGATGCCCTCAACGCCCGCGATCCTGCCGCGCTGGCCCGCTGCCACACTGCCTGGCGCGAGGCCCTGGCCGAAGCCCTGATCCCACCGCTGCGCCGCACCCTGCAAGGCCGCAGCCGCGCACTGTGGATCGACGCTGGCGATGCCCTTGTGCGTCAAGGCATCCTGAGCTTCGATCTCGGCCTCGGTGCCGAAGCCACCCGTGCCCTGCACCGCGCGCTCATCCCCGCCGGATTTTTTATCGGCCAGCCCGTGACCGCCGGGCCCCGCCACCTGCTGCGTGTGGCCCTGGGTGCGCACACCGTGCTCTCGGCGCATGCCAACGACGCCCACGCCCACGATGTGCTCGCACGCCTGGCCCACACCCTGCACCGCCTGCTCACCCGTGGTTGACGCGCCCCCTGCCCCGCCTCTGCACGCATCCCCCCTGCCCGCGCACCGCCTGGCCGGCAGCGGCGCCACTGTGCTCGCCGCCCACCTCGCACTCACCGACGATCAACCCAGCGCCCTCGTATACGACCTCGCCTGGCTGGCGGCCCGCGCCCACGAACTGCAGCGCGCCCTGCCCGGCTTCAGCCACTGCCTCGCGCTCAAAGCCGCGCCCTACGCCGCGCTCGTGCAGCGCTACGCCGCCTGGGGCTTTGGCTTCGAGGCGGCCTCGTTCACCGAAGGGCTGGTGGCGCACCACGCCGCGCCTGGCGCCACCGTGCTCTTCGATTCACCCGCCAAAACCCGCACCGACATCGCCCGCGCCGAAGCCCTGGGCTGGGTGCTCAGCGCCAACAGCGCCGACGAACTCAACCGCCTGCACGCGCCCGCCGTGTTGCGCATCAACACCCAGGTGGGTGCGGGCCGCATCGCCGCCACCAGCGTGGCCGACGCCCGCAGCCGCTTTGGCGAGCCGCTCGACGCCCTCACCCCCGAGGCGCTCGCGCGGCTGGCTGCCGACCCCCGCTGCGCCGGTTGGCACGCCCATGTGGGCTCGCACGGCTGCAGCATCGAGCTGCTCGTGCACTCGGCCCGCCGCCTGGCCGATCTGGCGCTGCGCCACCCCGGCACCCGCTGGCTCAACCTTGGCGGCGGCCTGCCGCTCGACGCCTCGTTCACCGATTACGCCCAAGCCCTGCGCCGCGCCGTGCCCGAACTCTTCGATGGTCGCTGGACGGTGTTCACCGAAATGGGCCGATCCCTCTTGGCTGCAGGCGCACGCGCCTACTCGCGCATCGAATCCAGCCGCCGGGGCGTGGCCACCATCCACCTTGGGGCCGATTTTTTATTGCGCCGCGCCTACCGCCCCGAAGATTGGGCCTACCCCTTGCGTGCCCTCGATGCCCGTTTTGCCCCGCGCCAGCCGGTACCCCAACGGGGTGAGGATGCCCCCGAGGCATGCCAGCGCCACACCATTGCCGGCCCGCTGTGCTTTGCCGGCGACGTGCTGGGCACCGTAGACGCTCCCCCTCTGCGCGAAGGCGACATCATCGAAATCGATCACGTGGGCGCCTACGCCACCTCAATGTGGAGCCGCCACTGCAGCCGCCGCATGCCGCCCGTTTACGGCCTCGAGGCCGATGGCCGCTGCACCCTGCTGAGTGCTGGCGAAAGCGAGGCCGATCTGCTGCACCTCTGGCGCGCCCCCGACGCGGCCACGGGCTGAAGGAGGATTGCAACAAAGCGTTAACCCGTGCCTCGCACCGCGCTCGCCGCCGAGCTCAGGCGGTCTTTTTTCACGCTCCGGGCCCGTTCATCGGGGCCGCCCTAGGGTTAGTCCTGATCTTTAAGGGATCACGGGGCTAAAGTTTGGCCGTCTGTCGTCCGATAGATCTGCTCAGAAGACCATCATTTATGCGTGTCGATCATGGTGTCCGCCGTCAGCTCATCGTCGTCAGTTGCCGCTACCAGCGCAGCCAGCGCGGTGGCCAAGATTGCCGAGCTCAACAAGCAGGCCAGCTCGCTGCGGCAGGATCTTTTGCGCGCCAACCACATCCCCCCCTCGGCTGACGACATCAAAAACGCCGAAGCCATCCAGGGCGAGATCGTCAACGTGCAGCAGCAAATCGAGCAGGCCGTGCTCGAGATGCAGCTCTCGCGCCTCAACGTGATCAACGCCACCCGCAACGAAGCCAACGCCAGCGGCAAAAACAGCCAGCAAGACACAGGGGATGCCGATGCCGCGCATGCTGCCACCGAGGGCAGCCCGGGCAGCGAACGCCAGAGGGGAGCCGACGGCGCCCAGGCCTCAGCCTCAGGGGGCGCGGCAAGCGGCGCTGCGGACGAAAGCGCCCACTCGATCAGCAGCGACGACGCCTCGCAGCGCGTGCGGCTGGCCGGGGCGTATCAGCTCGACAGCCCCGATAAGCTGGTTGACGAACAGGCCTGAACGCCAAGGCTTTGTTGCCTTGGGGTGCTCAGCCAAACCAGATCCGCCACAGGCCGACGATCACGTGGCCCCAGATCAGCAGGTTGATCGACAGCAGCGTGAACACGCGCGAGATGTTCCACAACACCCGTGCCCGTTGCAGCGCGCCGTCTTCGCCCGTGGCGGCCCACAGCACAAAAAACAGCCCCGCCGGCGCAAATGTGCCGACGATCAGCGCCGACATGATCCAGTAAAAGATGGTCATGGGGCGCGATTGTGGGGCAGCTTGGCCCCTCGCGTCGTCTCGGGGTTCGCCCGGCCCCGGCAGGCGGGCCACTAAGATCGGTGCCACCGCAGCTACCGCAGATCTGCCGCAGATTTACGCCCCATGGCCAAACCCTCTCACGTGCCCAACGGGCTCATCGTCGTCGTCGTGGTGTTGCTGGCGGCGTTGCATATCTACATCGGTGCGCGGCTGCTGCCCGCGCTGCCCGATGGGCTGTGGCGCATGGCCGCCCTCGGCTGGCTGGGCGCCTCGTTGATCTTCATGCCCGCCAGCATGGCCGCGCCCTACATGGTGCGCCAGCCGCATGCCGATCGGCTGGCCTGGGCCGGCTACATCGCCATGGGCGTGTTCTCGACCCTGCTCATCCTCACCGTGCTGCGCGATCTCAGCCTGCTGGCATTGGGCTGGGTGGCGTCGCCAGGGGGGCTCGATCATTGGCGCGCGGCTAGCGGTGTGGGGGTGCCGCTGGCGGCCTTGGTGGCCTCGGGCGTGGGCTTTATCAACGCGCACCGCCGCCCCGGGGTGGTTGATGTCGAGGTGCCCATTGCCCACCTGCCCCCTGCGCTGCAGGGCTACACGCTGGTGCAGATCAGCGATCTGCATGTGGGGCCCACCATCAAGCGGCGCTTCGTGCAGCGGGTGGTGGATCAGGCCAACGCGCTGCAGCCCGATCTCATCGTTGTAACGGGCGATTTGGTCGATGGCCAGGTTGAGGATCTGGCCGAACACATCGCCCCGCTGCGCGGCTTGCATGCGCGCGATGGGGTGTATGCCGTTACGGGCAATCACGATTACTACTCGGGCGCGCAGCAGTGGGTGCCGCACTTTCGGCAACTGGGCCTGCACATGCTGATGAACGAGCATGTGGTGATCACGCGCGGCGCGGCGGCGCTGGTGCTGGGCGGGGTAACCGATTACGAGGCGCACAACTTTTTTGCCGATCAGCGCAGCAACCCGCATCAGGCGCTGTTGGGGGCGCCCGCCGAGGCCGCCGCGCGCGTGTTGTTGGCGCACCAGCCGCGCAGCGCCGATGCGGCCCAGGCGGCAGGCTTCGATCTGCAACTCAGTGGCCACACCCACGGCGGCCAGTTCTGGCCCTGGAGCGTGGTGGTGCCGCTGCAGCAGCCCTACACCGCAGGCCTCGTGCGCCACGGCAGCCTGTGGGTCTACACCAGCCGGGGCACCGGCTATTGGGGGCCACCCAAGCGCCTGGGCGCGCCCAGTGAAATCACGCGCCTGCGTTTGATCTCGGCCTGACGCCATGCCCACGCTCAAGCCCTGGGTGCCCACGGCGCCGGCAGCGTCCACCGTGGTGGCACCAGCCGAGGCGACGCGCGGCGTGCCGGCCGATCCGCAAAAGTATCCTGTTGAAGTGCGCGCCAGCGCCATCGAGGGTCTGGGCGCTTTTGCGGCGGCGGCCATCCCGGCCCGGCGCAAGATCGGCGAGATCCGTGGTGAGCCGGTGAGCCTGGCCGAGAGCCAGCGCCGCGCCCGCACGCAGATCCGCCAGCATCTCGATGCCGGCACGCCCGCGCGCATCACCATCATCGCGGTGTCGGCTCAGCGCGCCATCGATGCCACGCATTCCACCGATCCGCTGCGCTATGCCAACCATTCGTGCGCGCCCAATATGGCGCTCAAGGTGCAGCAAGGCCGCGTGGCTTTTTATGCCTTGCGCGATATCGCTGTCGGCGAAGAGCTCACCGCACGCTACGGCGCTACCCATCACGCGGGGCAATTGGTGTGCCGTTGCGGCGCGCCGGGGTGTCGGGGGGCGCTGTAGCCCTCGCCATTGAGAGGAGAGATCTGTTGTGCTGCGTCGTGCGATGTTGATGATGTTGGGGGGATCGGGGGCGCTCGCTGCGGGGGCGGGCCTCGCGGGGTGTGCACGGCTGCTGGGGCCACGCACGGTTGAGATCGGGCAAGACGAGTTGCAGCACAAGCTGGCGGCGGCGTTTCCGTTGCGCAAGCCTTTGCTCAGTGTGTTTGACGTTACCGCCGAGGCGCCCGCGTTGCGCTTGTTGCCCGAGGTGGATCGGGTGGCGACGATGGTGCCCTTTACCGCGCGCGATCGATGGTTGGGCAGCACTTTTAAGGGCCGTGTCGGCCTGAGCTTCGGGCTGCGCTTTGAGCCCAGCGATCTCACACTGCGGCTGCGTGATGCGCGGGTCGACGAAATCGATATCGGCGGCCTGCCCACGGGCGCCACCACCCGGCTGGGGGCGTGGCTGGCGCAAGACAAACTGCGCGATTTCGCCATCCATCAATTCAAACCCGACGATCTGCGCACCGCCGACCGTCTGGGCTACCGGGTCGACACCATCAAAGTGATCCCCAGCGGCCTGCAGGTGCGCCTGGTGCCGCGCGAAGACGCGCCACCGCCATCACGCACACGGTAAGGGCTTCGCCCCCGGGGTGTTGACAGCCACCCGCTTTGGCTCATACGATTGAGAATCATTCTCAACAATGGATGAGCTTCACCATGTGCGATAAGCACGACAAAACAGCAGAGACACCGGATGCCGCAGCAAGCCGCGCAAGCGGTTGGGCCGGCATGGCGAGCACCTCGCTCGATTTGATGCGCGAGGCGATGCGCGATGCCGCCGCCCGGCAGGGCTCACGCCGGCGGCGGCTGTGGGAGCTGGGCGAACACGCGCAGTGCCCCGTGGTGGGTGTGTGTTTGCCGATGGCCGCGCTGCGGCGGCTGGCGGGCAAGGTGCTCAAAGGCGATGTGCTGGCCGACGATTACGAGCTGCACTGCGGCGTGGTGGCAAGCACCACCACACGCACGCCGATGGCCGAGGCGGTGAACAAAGAGCTTGATCGCCGCTATGCCGTGCAGGTGGCGCAGGCCGCGCGTTGCAAAGATGCGCAGGCGCTGTCGGCATGGTGGGCCGAGGCCTCTCGGGGCAAGGATCTGGCCGGCGCGTTTTGGGCCACGCTCAGCAGTGGGCGATGCTCGGCAGAGCTTGAGCGCCGGGTGCTTGGTGAGGTGCACATGCTGCAGCACCAGATGGGCATGGCCACGCGCGCTGATCTGGGCCGCATCGATGCGCTGCTCGATGAAAACGCGGTGCTTGCACGCGAGCTGGGCACGGCGCAACGGCGATCTACCGAGCTCGCGCGTGGGCAGGCCGAGCGCATTGCTGCGCTAGAGGCCGAGTGCATGCGCTGGCGCGGCGAGGTGATTCGTGAGCAAACCGAGAGCGGGCGTTTGCGTGAGCAACTGGCCGCCATCGAGGCGGCTGCGCCACAGCTGCGCACGCGCTTTGATCTCACGCGCCAAAACCATGAGCAGGCTGAGCGCATCGAGCAGTTGCAGCGTCAGCTCTTGCAAGCCCGGCAAGAAGCCCAGGCGCGGCAGCGCCAGCTTGATGAGGCACAGGCGCGCATCGAGCATCTGGGGCGCCTCGTTGAAGCGGCGCCGGTGCTTTCGGCGGCCGAGCCTGAGTTGCCTGCCGAGGCGCTGCTCGATCGTGTGGTGCTGTGCGTGGGGGGGCGCGCGGCAGGGGTGCCGGTGTATCGCCAGCTCATCGAACGCACGGGTGGGCGTTTTGTGCACCACGATGGCGGCGAGCAAGACAGCACTTCGCGGCTCGACACGTCATTGGCTGCTGCCGATTTGGTGATCTGCCAAACGGGCTGCGTGAGCCACGATGCGTATTGGCGCGTTAAAGATCACTGCAAACGCACGGGCAAGCGCTGCGTGTTTGTTGATACGCCCAGCAAGGCGGCATTGATGCGTGCACTGGCCGAGGTGCCGGCGCCAGAGGCATCGCCGGACGACGCCAGCGAGTCGGTGGGCTGAGCGGCGCTCAGTGTCCGAGGCTGGCGGGGGTGGTTGAATCGCGGGCGATCTGGCTGCGGTTGCGGCCAGCGGCTTTGGCCATGTAGAGCGCGCGGTCGGCACGCTCGAGCGTGTAATCAAGCGAGCGCCCCAGGCGGTGTTGCGCCACGCCGGCCGAAAAATGCACGCGCAACTCAGGTATCTGGGGGCTCACGCTCAGGGTCGAAAGGGTTTCGGTGAGACGTTGCAGGCAGGCGTGGGCGTGCGCCGGGCTGGCGTCTTGAAACAAGATCAAAAACTCTTCGCCGCCCCAGCGTGCGATCACATCGGTGTTGCGCAGCGCCGCGCCCGCCGTGTGGGCAAAACGGCGCAGCACATCATCACCCACGCGGTGGCCATGTTGATCGTTGATGCGCTTGAAGTGATCGAGATCGATCAGCGCCACGGTAAACGGCACGCCCAGCCGTTGTTGGCGCTGCCACTCTTGCTCGAGCAGCTCTTGCATATGGCGCCGGTTGATCAATCCGGTGAGGGTGTCGCGCGTGGCGAGCTGCTGCACGCGCTCGAGGGCCGCCTTGAGCTCGCGTTTTTGCTGCACGAGGCGAACGCGCCAGTGCGCAATGAAGCGCGAGGTAACAGTGAGCGCCGGCAGGGTGCCGGCCAACAGCTCGAAGCGGATCAGCTCGTAATGCCAAGGGTAGTAGCTGGGGTCGAGATGCGTCATCACCGCAATGGTGCTGCCCAGCACGCCAGCCACCGCCAGCCCAAAGCCCACCGCCTGGCGTGGGGTGAGCGAATAGGTGCCAAACACCACGAGCACGGCAATCACCATCAGCACCGCGCCCCGCTCGTGCGGTGTCACCATGGCGTAGGCAAAAGTGATGGCGCCCAGCGCAAACAGCATTTGCGCCAGGATCAGGCCGGGGTCGGGCAGGTGGGTCGTCCAACCGCTGCGCACCAGCGCATAAAAGGCTATTTGCGGCAGCACGGTGATCAGCAGCATGCGCTCGCCAAAGCCTTCGCGTGCGAGGCCGTGTGCAGCGCCAAAAAACGCCAGCATGCAGCACACCACATACACGGCAATGGCCAGCAGCGTGCCGGCCACACGCTTGCGCATCAGGGGCTCGCTGCCCAGCAGCAGGTGGCCGATCACGGCACGCAGCGGCTCGCCAAAGGGCGGCTCGTCGAAACGGCTGTCGTCGGGCAGCAGCAACATCAGGCACCTCCGGGCACGGGTGTGCTCACGATGTGCAGGGTGCCCAGGCTCACCGGGCCGGCGGCCACGCAGCGGTTGCGGCCTTGAGCTTTGGCGCGGTAGAGCGCCTGATCGGCGCGCTCGACGAGGCGGTCGGCGCATTCGCCGCTCGACCACTGGGCCACCCCGCACGAAAACGTCACGATCAGATCGGGGTGTGTGGGCACCAGCCGTTGTGCCTCAATGTGCTGGCGCAAACGATCCAGCCCGATCAGCGCTTCGTCGAGCCGGGTTTGTGGCAGCAGCAGCACAAATTCTTCGCCGCCCCAGCGCGCCAGCAGATCGATGCCACGCAGCTGTGATGCGGCCTGCGCAGCAAATTGGCGCAGCACCTCATCGCCCACGCGATGGCCGTGCATGTCGTTAAAGATTTTGAAGAAATCGAGATCGAGCAGCGCCACGCAAAACGCCGCGCCACCGCGGGCGCCGCGCTCGATTTCGTGTTCGAGCGTGTCTTGCATGTGGGCGCGGTTGGCCAGCCCGGTGAGCACATCGTGTGTGGCCAGCGCCTGCACGCGATCTAGCGCCTCGCGCAGCTCGCGCCGCCGCGCAATCAGGCGCAGCCGGATGTCGCTCACCGATTTGGCCACCAGCCCCATCGTGATCAGGCAGCTGATCATCAATACAAAATTGACCGCCTCGACGCGCGCTGGGTAGGCCTGCCGATCAAACAACGTGAGCGTAAGCATGGCCGCACCCATGGCCACGATGGCGCTGGCGCTCACGCCGATGATCTGGCGCGGGCTGAGCCTGAACATCATGAACACGATAGACAGCGCCAGCAGCAGCAGCACATTGCCGCGCGTGGGGCCCGTGAGCATGTAAGCCTGCACGTTGAGCCCAATGCCCACCAACGCGTGTGGCAGCGTCATGCCCGGATCGCGCAGCCGCTTCGACCAACCGCTGCGGATCAGGCTGTAGAACACGAGCCACGAGACGATCAGGCAAGAGCCCATCACGTTGGCATACACGGGGGGCATGCCACCCAGCGAAGATGAATGCCAGCCGATGGCCGCGCACACCACATAAAAATAGAGCGTGCTGAGCACAAACACCACGTGTCGGCGGTGGGCTTGATCGGGGCCGAGGATGGCGTGGCCCAACGGGGGCAGGCGCAGCATCGCGGGTGATCTCATGCGGCGTGCGCCGGCAGCGGGTGCAGCGGCGCGGTGGCGGTGTCAAACTGCTCGATGAGCGCTTCAAACTGCGCCAGCGGCAGCGGCTTGGCAAACAAAAAGCCTTGCGCCATCTGGCAGCCCATATCGCGCAGATGCACGGCTTGCCCATCGGTTTCAACCCCTTCGGCCACGAGCGTCATGTGCAGGCTGCCCGCCAACGACACGATGGCCTTGACGAGCTCGGCGCTGCCGCGATCGCCGGGCAGCTCGCGCACAAACGAGCGGTCGATCTTGAGCGTTTGCACCGGAAAGCGCGTGAGATAGCTCAATGCCGAGTAGCCAGTGCCAAAGTCGTCGATGGCAATCGTCAACCCAGTGCTGGCCAGCGCTTCGAGCATCGAGCGGATGTTGCTGCGTGCATCGAGCAGCAGGCTCTCGGTGATCTCAAGCTCGATCCACTCGGGCTCGCAGCCGGTGTGTGCCAGCACGCTGCGCACGGTGTCGACAAAACCCGGCGAGGCAAACTGCCGTGGTGAGAGGTTGACAGCGATCTTCAGCGGCGTGGCGCGGCGGTTGTTCCAGTGGCTGGCGGCTGCGCAGGCCGTGCGCAGAGCCCAGGCGCCCATCTCGTCGATCAGGCCGGTTTCTTCAGCAATGTTGATGAACTTGTCGGGCGGCACCATGCCCCGGGTGGGGTGGTTCCAGCGCATCAACGCCTCGGCGCCCACCAGCGCGCCGCTGGCCAGATCCCACTTGGGTTGGTAATACAGCTCAAGCTGGCCTTGCTGCACCGCCAGGCGCAAATCGGTTTCGATGCTGAGCCGCTCGCTGGCGTGTTGCGTCAGCTCTTTAGAGTAAAACTGAAAGCTGTTGCGCCCCGTGGCCTTGGCGTGATACAGCGCGGCATCGGCGTATTGCAGCAGCTCATCGACGTTTTTTCCATCGTCCGGAAACGACGCCACGCCCAGGCTGGTGGTTACCACCACGTTGCGCCCACGCAGGCTGAACGGCGCGGCAAAAGCCTTCACCACTTTGGCTGCAATCACGCCCAGATCGGTGGCTTGGCGCACCTCGGGCAGGATGATGGCGAATTCATCGCCACCCAGCCGCGCCACGGTGTCGTAATCGCGCAGCACTTCTTTGAGCCGTGCAGCGGTTTGCTTGAGCAACTCGTCGCCCACACCATGGCCCAGCGAATCGTTGATCTGTTTGAACCGATCGAGATCGAGCACCATCACGCCCAGGCAGTGGCGGTGCCAGTTGGCATCAGACAGCGCCTGATGAAATCGATCCACAAACAGCGCACGGTTGGGCAGTTGCGTGAGGGAGTCGAAAAACGACACCTCGTGCAGTTGGCGCTGAAACGATTTGAGCTCGGTGATGTCTTGCATCACGGCGCGCACGCGAGCCGGGCTGCCATCGGTGTTGTATTCGATGCTTGAGAGCACAAACATATCGCGCAGCCCCAGATCGGATGTGGGCAGGCGAAACTCAAACCGCAACTCGTGATCGCGGCTGGCCAGGGCATTGTTGAAGAGCGTTACCACGCGCGGCAGCTCATTGGGCGGCAGGCACTTGATGAACTCTTTTTCGGTGGGTGCCCAATCGGCCGGGCGGCCCAGCAGCCGCAGGGCTTCTTTAGAAAACTTGGCGCGCTGCAGATTCCAATCCCACTCCCAATCGCCCAGGCGGGCGATGCGCTGGGCGTTGTCCAGGCGCGATTCGCTGTCGGCCAGAGCCTCTTGGTTGGCGCGCTGGGCAGTGATGTCTTGCAGTGTTACCAGGCTGCTGCGCAGTTGATGTTGTTCGTCGTATTCGTTGAGGATCACCACATGCAGCGTCTTCATCACGCCGCCCTCGGTGCGAAACCGTCCGGTGAACTCGATCTCGGGGGCGTGTGCGGCGTTGGCGCGGGCAATATGCGCCTCGATCACGGCGCGCTCGCTGGCCACCAGGCGGCCCATCAGGTTTTCGCGCGTGAGCAGCGCGTGGCGTGGGTAGCCCAGGATCTCGCAGGCCTCATCGGACAGCGCGGCCTCGCGTGTTTTGAGGTTCCACACCAGATAGCCCAGCCGGGCCAGGCGCTGGGCGATGCGCAGGCGGCGCTCGTTTTCGCTTTGCGTGAGCTCGCGGCGCTGTTGGGTTTCGTTGATGGCCACGGCCATCACGCCCAGCACCTGCTGCTGAGCGTTGCGTAAAGGGGTGAGCGACCACAAGGCGCGCACCGTTTGGCCGTGCGCGGTGGTGTGCTTCATGCCGGTTTCAATGCCCTCGCCGGCCAGCATGCGCGCCCAGGTTTCTTGAAAAGCCGCCTGCCGCTCGGGGCCCACCAACAACGGGCCCAGCGGCTGGCCCAACGCTTCGGCGCTGCTGCGGCCAAACAAACGCTCGGCGGCGGGGTTCCAGCGCTGCACCAATCCAAGAGGATCGCACTGCACCACCACCAGCGCGGTCTGCTCGGCAAACAGCACCATCGGCTCAACGGCCACAGGCGAAGCCAACGGTGCACAGGCGGGCACCGCCGCGCGATCGTGCGCCGCCGGGCGTCGGGCAGGCGCCAGTGCAGCGGGGTGGCGGGGTGCAACGTGACGAGGCATGTGTAGGTGGATAAGGCAGCGTCAGCGGCATGTGGCCGCTGCTTTGCACCATGTATCGGCACCAGTCTGGCAGCACTGAAGTGGCGGCAAGGCAGGGTAGACGCGGGCGCCAGGGATCTTCTTGGCCCTTTGTGCGACTTCTTGCACAGGCCCCGTGCGCGAGGCTCAAGCTGCAGCCGATCAGCGCCGACAACGACAACGCGGGCCCGCAATGGCCCGGGTTCGCTGGCGTTGTCGAGCGCTCGTCGATGCAGCGCCCATAACGGCCGATTTGGTCGCACATGCACACATGAACAGCCCGTCCTCATCCCCCCGCACCTGGAGCCAGTGGCTGCTGGGCACGGATTGCAAGCAGCGCGTGCGTGTCGAGCACTCGTTGACAGCGGCGCTCGTCTATCTGGTGTGCATCGGCTTGATGGCTTATGCCGTGTGGGCGGGTTTTATGCGGGCCGATCAGGCTGTGGCGCTGTCGTCGGCCATCGTGATCAACGTGCTGGTGTTTTATGCGCTGCTGCGCTCAGGCTGGAGCATGCGGCTCGAAGAGCCCGCGTTGGCGCTGCCGCAGATCTTGTCGGCCCTGACGTGGATCGTGGGCGCCTTTGCCATCACCGGGCCCGTGCATGGCTCGACGATGATGCTGCTGACGCTGGTGTTGATGTTTGGCACCTTCACGCTCGATGCGCGGGGCGCGCGTATCGCCGGCGTTTATGTGGTGCTGCTGATGGGGGTGGTGATCGTGTTCAAGGTGCGCACCGAGCCTGAGCACTATCCGATCAAGCTCGAATGGGTCAACTTCATGCTCACGGCCATCATCATGCCCACGGTGTCGAAGCTGGCAGCGCAGCTCAGCGTGATGCGCAACCGGCTCAAGCTGCAGCGCAATGAGCTGGCGGCGGCGCTTGAGCGCATTCAAGAGCTGGCCACGCGCGATGAGCTCACCAAGCTGTTTAACCGCCGGCACATGAACGAGATCCTGGCGCAGCACCAACGGCGGCTGGTGCGTTCGGGCCATCATCGCTTTTGCCTGGCCATCCTCGATCTCGATCACTTTAAACAGATCAACGACACCTTCGGCCATGCCGGGGGCGATGAGGTGCTGTGCCGCTTTGCCCAGGTGGCGCAAGAGGTGTTGCGCACCACCGATGTGCTGGCCCGTTGGGGCGGCGAAGAGTTTTTGGTGCTGCTCACCGACACCACCCCCGAGCAGGGCGTGCGCGGCATCGAACGCTTGCGCGAACGGCTGGCCGAGGTGCCCGCGCTCAGCAGTGATCCGGCGCGGCGCATCGCTTTTTCGGCCGGGGTGGCGTCGTTTCAGGTGGGCGAAACGATCGAGGCCTGCATCGAGCGTGCCGATAAGGCGCTCTATCGCGCCAAAGGCGCCGGGCGCAAGCGCATCTATCTGTGCGATTCGGACGCCCCACCCACCGCTGATATGTTGGTGGATCTGGCGCAGCGCGAAGCCTCAGACGTGGCTGCCCGGCTGGCGCAGCATGCCGACGCCTCGGCGCGCGATGCCTCGTGCTCGATCTGAGGGGGGCGAATGGGGCTCAGGGTTTACGCGACACCCCCGAAAGCACCCTATACGTGCGGCGGTGCGTCTGCCCATAATGGCGTGCTCAACGTGAGCATTGCGTTGTCCCGATCAGCAGTTATCACACCCCCTCATGAGTAAAGACACGTTTACCAAGATCGATGAGAGCGGATTGCGGTACCGCTCGAAAATCTCGGGCTCGCCGTTTACCGGCACGGGCATGAGCCGATCGTGCTTCAAGTGCGGGCGCCATCGCACCGCCGATCAGCTGCAATCCATGCGCGTGCTGGGCCGCAGCGAAATGGTCTGCAAGCCTTCTTGCAAAGAGCTCGCCCCGCGCTGAGCGTCGCCGCTGAGCGGCGCCGTTTTTTGGCCTGCAGTGTGGCGCTGGGGGGGCTGGCCGCCGTGGGTGTGCCGCCCGTTGCGCAAGCCGCCCAGGCGCCGCGCGCCACCGTGTTGTGCTATCACCGTTTTGGCCCCACCGTGGCCGACAGCATGACGGTGCGCACCGCACGCTTCGAAAGCCACCTGCGCGTGATGCGCGAGCTGGGCTGCAACGTGATCCCGCTGAGCTCGCTGGTGGATTACCTCGCCGGGCGCCGTGCCGATCTGCCACCCAAGGCCGTGGTGATCACGGTCGATGATGGCCACATCACGCAGTTCACCGAGATGCACCCGGTGATCGAGCGGGCCCAGGTGCCGATCACCTTGTTTATTTACCCGTCGGCGATCTCGAGTGCTTCGTATGCGATGTCGTGGGATCAGCTGCGCCAGCTGCACGCCAGCCCGCTGGTGCAGGTGGGGGGGCATACGTATTGGCATCCCAACTTCAAGCACGAGCGCAAAAAGCAAAAGCCCGAAGATTTCGCTCGGTTTGTGAGCGCGCAGCTTCTGAAATCAAAGGCCGTGCTCGATAAAAAACTCGGCAAGGTGTGGCCTTATCTGGCCTGGCCGTTTGGCATTTGCGATTCCGAGTTGATGGATTTGGCCCAGGCAGCAGGTGTTGAGGCGGCGTTTACGCTCGACGCGCAGCCGGCCACGCGCGGCCAGCCGTTGTTGGCGTTGCCGCGTTATCTGATGGTTGATCGTGTGGATGAGGCGGCGCTGGTGCGGTTGCTTGGGCATGGCGCGGGCCGCACGCAAGAGGCACACAGGGGATGAAGATGGGCGTTGGGGGTGATCGATCATGGCGGCTTGCCGTGGCACTGGCCGTGGTGGTTGTGGCTGCGTTGGGTGGTTGGGGCGGCATGGCCGTGTTGGCCGGCGGCGCGCCCGGCTCACAAGGGGGGCAGGGGGCACAAGAGGCAACGCGGTTAAAGGCGCCGGCGGTGATGCAAGGGGGGGCGCATGGCGTGGTGCATGGCGTGGTAACTGATGCCCGAACGCACGCGCCAATTGCCGAGGCCACCGTTACCACCGCGCGCGGCGTGGTGCGCACCGATGCGCAGGGGCGGTTTGCCATCGAGGCCGGCGGCCCGACGGTAAAGGCGCGTGCGGTGGGCTATGGCCGCAATGAGGTGGCGGTGCCGGGCACGGCTTCGGCCTCTGCCGGGGCGCTCACGGTGCCGCTGGCGCCGCTGCGGGTGAAGGGGCTGTATCTCTCGACGCATGGCATCGGCAGCAGCAAGCTGCGTGGCGCGGCGTTGGGGGTGATCGAGCGCAACCATCTCAATGCGTTGGTGATCGATTTCAAGGGTGATCGCGGCATGCTGCCGTTCAAGAGCGATGTGCCGGCCAAATTTGGCCTGGGCGATCAGAAGGTGATCACCGTGCGCGATATGCCGGGCCTCATCGCCGAGCTCAAGCGGCGCAACCTCTATCTGATCGCGCGCATCGTGGCGTTTAAAGATGATCGCTACGTTGAGGCGCATCCCGAGGCTGGTATCCGCCGTGCGTCGGGCGAGCTGTTTGCCGATCGTGAGCATTTGCGCTGGGTTGATGCTCACCGCACCGATATGTGGGATTACAACGGTGCACTGGCCGAGCAGGCCGCGCAAATGGGTTTTGATGAGGTGCAGTTTGATTACGTGCGTTTTCCGGATGCCAACACCTCGCTGGTGCTGGCGCAAGAGAGCACCGAGGCCCACCGCGTGGCGGCCATTACCGGCTTTTTAAAAGCCATGCACACCCGGCTGGCGCCTTACAACGTGTTTATCTCGGCCGATATCTTTGGCTATGTGTGCTGGAACACCAACGACACAGGCATCGGCCAGCAGCTCGAAGCGCTACCTCAGGCGGTTGATTACATGGCGCCGATGCTCTATCCCTCGGGCTTCACCTGGGGCATTCCGGGCACGCGCAATCCGGTGGCCGATAGCTACACCATCGTGCGGCGCACGCTTGACAAATGCCGTGAGCGCCTCGGCGTGAGCCCGCTGCGGTTTCGTCCGTGGCTGCAGGCCTTTAAGGATTACGCCTTTGATCGCCGCGCCTTCGGCGAGGCCGAGATCCGCGATCAGGTTCGTGCCAGCGACGATGCCCAGGTGTCGGGCTGGATGCTCTGGAATCCGCGCAATGTGTATGCGGATGCCGGCCTCACGCCCGCGCCCGCCTCGGCCGCATCCCGCCCCTTGCCATGAAACCTTTGAACTTGCGCACACGCACGCTGCTGGTGGGGGGGCTGTTGCTCATGCATGGCGTGCTGGGGTGGGGGATGCGTGCGGCGCCGGTGTGGCCCGAGAGCTGGGCGCCGCTCGATGCGTTGGTGCAAGCGCAGATCGCCGCGTTGCAGATGCCGGGCGCCGTGGTGATGCTGGGCGACGCCGGGGGGGTGCGCTATCAGCGTGCTTACGGCGAGCGCGCCACGCTGCCCGCGCACGAAGCCATGACGCTCGATACGGTGTTCGATCTGGCCTCGCTCACCAAGGCCGTGGCCACCACCACAGCGGTGCTGCAGCTCGTTGAGCAGCGCCAGATCGAGCTCGATGCACCCGCAGCGCGCTACTGGCCCGACTTTGCCGCTCAGGGCAAGGGCGCGATCACGATCCGCCAGTTGCTGGCGCACACCTCGGGGCTGCGCGCCGATGTCGATCTCAGCCGGCCCTGGAGCGGCCTGCCCGCAGCGCGCGCGCGCTTGATCGATGCTGCGCCCATCGAGCTGCCAGGCCGGCGGGTGCTCTACAGCGACGTCAACTTTGCGGTGCTGGGCGAGATCGTGCAGCGCGTGTCGGGCCAGAGCCTGCCCGATTACACCCGCGAGCACATCTTCGGGCCGCTGGGCATGGTGGATACCGGCTACCTGCCAGCGCGGGCGTTGCGCGCGCGCATTGCGCCCACCTCGTGGGGGCCAGGCGGCCAGGTGCGGCGCGGTGAGGTGCACGATCCCACCACCGAGCGCATGGACGGCGTGGCCGGGCACGCGGGGCTGTTTGGCACGGCGTCTGATCTGGCGCGCTTTGCGCAAATGTTGCTGGCCGGCGGCGTGGGGCCGGGTGGACAGCGCATTTTGCGTGCCGACACCGTGGCCCTGCTCGCCACGCCGCAAAGCCCGCCGCAGCAACTGCCGTGGCGTGGGCTCGGCTGGGCGCTTGATGCCCCGCTGGTGGCGCGACGCGACACCCTGCCCCCGCTGGGCCTGATCGGCCACACCGGCTACACCGGCACGGGGTTGTGGATCGATTTCGTTACGCGGCGCTTTGTGATCGTGCTCAGCAACCGCGTGCACCCCAATGGCGGAGGCGATGCGCGCCCCGTGCGTCGCCAGGTGCTCTCGCTCGTGGCGGCCACCCACGCGCCCATCACGCCGGCTGCTTTGGCCGAGGTGCAGCCCGCCTTTGCGCCCTATCTCGATGCCAACCCCGCCACGCGCACTGATCTCAAGCAGGGTGATGCGCGTCGCGCGCTCGTTAAAACCGGCATCGATGTGCTGCAGGCCGAGGGCTTTGCAGCGCTGGCCGGCTTGCGCATTGGCCTGCTCACCAACCTCAGCGGGCTCGATGCGCGCGGCCAGCGCACGGTTGATGTGCTGCGCTGGGCGCCGGGCGTGCAGCTGCGCACGGTGTTCACCCCCGAGCATGGCCTCTACAGCAACGCCGAGGGCAAGATCGCCTCGGGCACCGAGCCCATCTCGGGCCTGCCGCTGGTGAGCCTGTATGGCAACACGCGCCGCCCCACGCCGGCGATGCTGGCGGGGCTCGATGCGCTGGTGTTCGATATGCAGGATGCCGGGGTGCGCTTTTATACCTACATGTGCACGATGAGCTACGCCATGCAGGCCGCAGCGCGCGCGGGCATCCCCTTTATCGTGCTCGATCGCCCCAATCCGCTGGGCGGGGTGCAGGTGGATGGCCCGATGCTTGATGCCGAGCGGCTGTCGTTCACCGGCTGCCACATGTTGCCCGTGCAGCACGGCCTCACCTTGGGCGAGATGGCGCGGCTCATCAACGCCGAGCGGCAGATCGGCGCCGATCTGCGCGTGGTGCCGATGCAGGGCTGGCACCGCGATCTCTTGATCGAGCGCACCACGCTCGATGGGGTGCCGCCCAGCCCCAACCTGCGCACGCCCACGCAAATCGCGCTCTACCCTGGCGTGGCGCTGATCGAGGGCGCCAACGTGAGCGTTGGGCGCGGCACGGCGCATCCGTTCGAGTGGGTGGGGGCGCCCTGGGTGGATGCCGACGTGCTCGTGCGCGAGCTCAAATCGCGGCGCATTGCCGGCGTGCGCATCACCCCCGTGCGGTTTACGCCCACCGAAGGCCCCCACCGCGGCCAGCTCTGCCAAGGCGTGCAATTGGCCATCACCGACCGCCAGGCGCTGCGCCCCGTGCGGCTGGGGCTGGCACTCGCGGCGGCGTTGCAGCGGTTGCATGCCGAGCACTTTGATCTGAGCAAAACCCTCGGCATGATCGGCGCCCAGGCCGTGGTGCAAGCGCTCGAGCGCGGCGAGAGCCCCGAGCAGATCGAGGCGCAGTGGCTGCCGGCCACCGAAGCCTTTGCACGCCGCAGCCGGGCGTGGTGGCTCTACGAGCGCGCTCCCGGCAGCGAGCCAACCCCCCCGGATTCTCGGGGGAGGCGCGCGGAACAATTTCACACTTCGCCCGCTGCCCCTCGGTAGATCCCTGCTCCCGCCACGCGGGCCGCCGCGTCGACGATATGGCTCGTGATGAACGCAGCCGCCATCAACCCGCCTGATGCCCCCGCCGCACCAGCCCCGCTCGATGATCTGCCGATCGAGCAACTGGTGCGGCGCGATCGCATCCGCATGCTCTACAGCCACGTGCGCGTTACCGTGCTGGTGGCTGGCGTGTTTTCGGCGCTGCTGTGCTGGCTGGTGGCGCCGATGTTGGCTTCATCGCTGGTGTGGGCGTGGCTGGGTGCCAAGGTGCTGGTGCTCGTGCCGCGCTGGTATCAAGCCGTGCGTTACGTGCAGCATGTGCAGTTGGGCGTGGCCGATGCGGGGGCCCAAGAACACTGGTATCGCCGGGCCGTGCAGCTGGCGTTTCTGGACGGCTGCGTGTGGGGTGCCGCGCTGTGGGGGGCGGCGATGGCGGGCGTGTTGCCTATCGACCGCCTTGATGTGGCAGCCATCCTCATCGCTTCGATATTGGGCATTGGGGCCGTGGGCGCGTTTGCTCTGGCCATCGATATGCGCGCCGTGGCGGCGCTCATCGTGCCGATGGTCGTGCCCAACGTTATATACGGGGGATGGCGGGGCGACCGCTTCGGCGTGTTCGCCGCGTTGGGGCTGTTGATCTTCATGACGATCGTGCTGCTCGAAGCCAAACGGGCGCAGCGCCGTGTGGCCGAGCTGCTCACGCTGCGCACCACCACCGAGCGCGTGGCCCGTGAGCGCGAGCAGGCCCTGGCGCTGGCTGAACATCACAGCGAGGCCAAGAGCCGCTTTTTGGCCACCATGAGCCACGAGATGCGCACGCCGCTGCACGGCATTTTGGGCATGGCGCGCATGCTGCACGACGACGAAACCCGCCCCACAGCACGACACCGGCTTGAATTGCTGCAGCGCTCGGGCGATCACCTGCTGAGCGTGATCAACGACGTGCTCGACTTCTCGAAGATCGAAGCTGGCTTTTTGCGCATTGAGCGCCAGCGTTTTGAGCTGCATGCCCTGCTCGACGAACTCATTGGCATGCTCTCGGTGCCGGCCACGCAAAAAGGGCTGCGCCTGATGCTGCAGCATGATCTGCCGCGTCCGTGCCACGTGCAGGGCGATCCGGCGCGGCTGCGGCAGGTGGTGCTCAACCTGTTGGGCAACGCGCTCAAATTCACCGATCGCGGGGGCATCACCTTGCGCGTGCATGCCACCGAGCGCCCCGATGTGCTGCGCTTTGCGGTGCAAGACACCGGCGTGGGCATTGAGCCGCACGATGTGGCGCGCATCTTCGAGGCCTTTCAGCAAGCCGAAACCGGCTTTGCGCGACGCCACAGCGGCACCGGGCTGGGCCTGACGATTTCGCGCAAACTTTGCCAGGCCATGGGCGGTGATCTCATCTGTGTGAGCCAGCCCGGGCAAGGCACCACCTTTGCCTTTGAGCTGCCGCTGCCGCGTGCCGAAGAGCCTCGTGGTGCACCCATCAGCGCCGAGCAGGCCGAGCGCTGGTTGCAACACGATGCGCTGGCCGGGCTGCGCGTTTTGCTGGTTGAAGACAACCCCGTTAACGCCCTCGTGGCCGAGGCCGTGATGCAGCGGGTGGGGGTGGATGTGCACACCGTGAGCGACGGCCTGGCAGCGGTCGAATGGCTGGGCATGCACGAGGCCGATGTGGTGCTGATGGATTGCCAGATGCCCGGCATGGACGGCTTTGAAGCCACGCGCCAGATCCGTCTGCGTGAGCAGCAATGCGGCCTGCCGCGAGCGCCCATCATCGCCCTCACCGCCAACGCCTACGAGAGCGACCGCCAGCGCTGTCTGGATGCCGGCATGGACGATCACCTCGCCAAGCCTTTCACCCGCGAGGCCCTGCTCGACACCATCGAGCGCCACGCTGGCAACCCACGGCAAGCACAGCGGGCACGGGCCTGAACCGGTACACGCGCGCCCTGCCCGCGTACCATCGCGGCCATGCACCCCCAACCCCTCTTGGCCGACGCGGCTGCCGCGTCCCTCACCCCCTACGCCGATCTCACCCCCGATGCCGTGCTCGATGCGCTCGATGCCGTGGGCCTGCGCGGCGATGGGCGGCTGCTGCAGCTCAACTCCTACGAAAACCGCGTCTTTCAGGTGCACCTCGAAACGGGCGATGTGGTGGTCGCCAAGTTCTACCGCGCAGGCCGCTGGAGCGATGCGGCCATCCTTGAAGAACACCGCTTTGCGCGCCAACTGGCCGCAGCCGAAGTGCCGATGGTGGCGCCGCTCGAGCTGCATCCGCCAGCATCGATCCGTGCCGACGTGGCCGACGCCTTGGCCCCTTCTGCGCTTGCCCTGCTGGGCGCCCCGCCTACACTGGCGCGGTGCGGTGCTTGGCGCTGGGCTGTGGCGCCACGCCGGGGCGGTCGAGCCCCTGATCTTGAAGACACCGCCGTGCTGGCCTGGATCGGGCGCTTGCTGGCGCGGCTGCACGATGTGGGCGCGGCTGAAGCCTTTGCGCACCGCCCTCGGCTCGACGTGGCCACCCTGGGTGAAGCCGCGCGCAACACCCTGATGGCGCTCGATGTGATCCCGCCGGGCCAAGATGCCGCGTGGCGCACCGTGGCCGACGAAGCGCTGCAGCGTGTGCGTGCGGCGTTCGATGCCGTGCCCGATGTGCGCTGGCTGCGCGTGCACGGCGATTGCCACGTTGGCAACCTGTTGTGGACGCCCGAAGGGCCGCATTTCGTTGATCTCGACGACACCGGCACCGGCCCCGCCGTGCAAGATTTGTGGATGCTGCTGGGCGCCGACGCTGCCGATGCGCCCGAAGCCCAAGCCCAGCGTCGCGCGCTGTTGAGCGGCTACGAGCAAGTGCGCGATTTCGACGATCGCGAACTGCGCCTGATCGAGCCGCTGCGCACCCTGAGGCTGCTGCACCACAGCGCCTGGATCGCGCGGCGCTGGGCCGATCCGGCTTTTCCGGTGGCCTTTGCGTGGTTTGACAGCCCGGCCTACTGGGCGGGGCAAACCGATCTGCTGCGCCAGCAAATCGAGTTGATGCCGGCATAAGCCGATGTAGGCCGGCATAAAAAAACCCGCCGAACGGGATCAGCCCCGAGCGGCGGGTGGCATCGAGCCGGCTGCGCGGCCCGAGAGCCGTGCGCAGCGTGCGATGCGATCGATCAGCCCAGCGTGGCCAGATCGGCGTTGACCTTTTCGAGCAGCTCTTTGGTGATCAGGCCGCCCGAGAAGTTGGCCACCACCGACAGCGGAAAGCCACGGCCCATGCCGATTTGCGGGTGGGTCGAGATGCCGGGCATGTGCTTTTCAAGGATGGCCTTGGTAGCGTCGTTGTCCAGCAGATCGCCCAGTTTCGATTCGATAGAGAAGCTCATGTTTGTTCCTCGGTAACAAGTTGGCAAGGTCGCCGGGCGGCGGGTGAGCCTGTGGCTCAACCGGCTGTGCGCGATCAAAAAACGCGACACGAGGTGGGCGCGCACCGCCCCGGCAAATCAAAAAAAATTCGCGGCACCAGCGCGCAAGCATAACGGCTTGTTAACAGATTTTTCAGGCGCGGCCCCGCGCTTTTGAGGGTACGCAAAAGCCATCTGCGTCAGGGGGCTGCCGGGGGCCGCTCACAAAAAAGCAGGGGCCTTGCCCCTTTGAGGATGCCGCCCATGCAATGGCGGCGGCGTCCACTCCGTCACACCCCACGCCCGCCAGCATCTGGCCCAGCGGTCAAGCCCGGGGGCGGTGCGCCCGATAAGCTTCAGACGAGCCATCACGGCAAGGGGGCTGCATCATGCTTGTCGAACAATCGATCTGGCGCGAAGCCACGGGCTGGTGTGCCGCCACGCCCAGCTGGGGCAGCACCCCGGCGCAACTGGTGCTGTTGTTTGGCGCGCCCCGCTCGGCATGTGCCGTGATGGCGCTGCAGCAATTGCGCGAGCACTACCCCGGCACCGAGATCGTGGGCTGCTCAACGGCGGGCGAAATCTGCGACGTTGAGGTGCTCGACGACGCGCTGGTGGCTACCGCCGTGCGTTTTGAACACACCCGCGTGCGCACGGCGCGCGTGCAGGTAGATAGCGCCTCAGACAGCCATCGCGCGGGGGCCGAGCTGGCCCAGGCCCTGCAGGGGCCCGGGTTGCGGCACGTGCTGGTGTTTTCTGATGGGCTCAATGTCAACGGCACGCAACTGGCTGCGGGGTTGCGCGAGGCGCTGGGCGAGAGCGTGTCGGTAACGGGGGGGCTGGCGGGCGATGGCGATCGCTTCAAGCACACGCAAACCTATGGGGGATGCGAGCCTGGCGGCGCCACCGCTGGTGCGCCCGTGGTGGCCAGCCACCAGATCGTGGCCGTGGGCCTGTATGGCGACCGGCTGCGCGTGGGCCACGGTTCGCTGGGCGGATGGGACAGCTTTGGCCCGCTGCGCTGCGTAACGCGTGCGCAAGGCAATGTGCTCTTTGAGCTTGATGGCCAGCCCGCACTGACGCTGTACAAGCACTACCTGGGCGAGCACGCGGCGGCGCTGCCCTCGAGCGCCTTGTTGTTTCCGCTGGCGCTGCACACCGAGGGGCGCAACGACAGCCTCGTGCGCACCGTGCTGGCCGTTGATGAAGTGGCCGGCAGCATGACGTTTGCTGGCGACATCCCCCAAGGCGCACACGTGCGGCTCATGAAAGCCAACTTCGATCGCCTCATCGATGGTGCGGCAGGGGCGGCGCAGGCCGGGCTCGAGGCGCTCGATCGCTTTACGCCTGAGCTGGCTGTGCTCATCAGCTGCGTGGGGCGCAAACTCGTGCTCAAGCAGCGCGTCGAAGAAGAGGTTGAGAGCGTGCGCCATGTGCTGGGCCCGCACGCCGCACTCACAGGGTTTTATTCGTATGGCGAAATCTGCCCCAGTGGCCCCGTTGGCCCGTGCGAGTTACACAACCAAACGATGACCATCACCACCTTTGCCGAGGCCGCGTCATGACGCTGCACAAGCTGCTCGATCGTCAGTTGCGGCGGCACCTGCCTGCTGCAGGCGATGCACCGCTCACCCGCGAGGCGCTTGAGCCCTTGCTCGAAGCGATCAGCCAGGCCTACGCCGATGCCGATGCCGATCGCGCCGGCATCGAGCGCTCGCTCGATTTGATGTCTACCGAGCTCACCGAACGCAACGTTCAATTGCGCACCCAGCTGGCCGAGCAGCAGGCGCTGATCCGCAAACTTGAAGAGGCGCACAACCAACTGCTGCAGAGCGAAAAAATGGCCTCGATCGGCCAACTTGCTGCCGGCGTGGCGCACGAGATCAACAACCCCATTGGTTTTGTAGGCTCAAACCTCGGCACGCTGCGCGATTACGTGGCCCACCTGATCGAAGCCATCACGCACTATCAGGCTGCCGAAGGCGAGCTGGGCGAGGCCACCCGCGCGCAACTCGGCGCCTTGCGCCAGCGGCTCGATCTCGATTACTTGCGCGACGATGTGGTCGATCTGCTGCGCGAATCAGCCGAAGGCATCCAGCGCGTCAAACAGATCGTGCAAGACCTCAAAGATTTTTCGCACGTCGACGAGGCCCAGTGGCAGTGGGCCAATCTGCACAAGGGGCTCGACAGCACCCTCAACATCGTGCACAACGAAATCAAATACGTGGCCGAGGTCGTTAAAGAATACGGCCCTATTCCTGATGTCGAATGTCTGGCCTCACAGATCAACCAGGTGTTTCTCAACCTGCTTGTTAACGCCGGCCACGCGATGCAGGGCCGCAAAGGCCGCATCACGATCCGCACCGGCATGCAGGGCGACGATGCCGTGTTTGTTGAGATCAGCGATCAGGGTTGCGGCATCCCCGAAAAACACCTCAACAAAATCTTTGATCCGTTTTTCACCACCAAGCCGGTGGGCAAAGGCACGGGGCTGGGGTTGTCGCTGTCGTACAGCATCGTTGGCAAGCACGAGGGCCACATCGAGGTGCGCAGCGAAATCGATGTGGGCACGACCTTCAAGGTGGTGCTGCCGATTCGGCGCCAAAACATCGAAGGTGAGGATGCCGCCACGGCGGCTTGAGCGGCGTTGGCGTTGCGGCTCAGGCCCAGGCGGGCTCGGGCAGGGCAGCTTGCGACAGCACGGCGTGAAACTTTGATTGCGGATAACGCTCGCGAGCAATCCGCACTGCCCCCTTGGGCGTATCGGCCAACACCTTGAGCACACGGCGCGCCGCGTGGCGGCTGGGGCCACTCACCATCACCACCGACACCTCATAAAGCCGCACAGCAGGCTCGATGGCCAGGTTCATTAACGCACGCATGACAACCACTCCTCTTTCTCTCTCTTCAGGGGTGGGCCCTTCAATGTGGCCCTTGCGTGGGGCACATCATCGGGCAGATCGAAGCGGCACCAGGCCCGGAATTACGCCCAAAGCCCCCGGCAAACCCGGATCATTCGCGACATTTGCAACGCGCACCGAGGGCAAATCCTGAGTGCGGTTGTTGAGGCCAAACCCCGAGCTGCGCCGCAGCATGGCGACCCAAAAGTGACAGTGGTAACAGCCGTGCTTGCTTCACGCTGGGGCGCGGCGTGCCGACATCACTTGGCATACCCACGTATTGCCTAGTGGGTGAGCACGCGCCTACCATCGCCGCATGAGCATTGATCCGAATCTGCGTTCGCTGAATATCGACGTCCCGGCCTGCCCGGCCACGTTGGTCAAGCTGTCTTTGTTGATGGGGCAAGACGACGCGCACATCGACGACATGTCGTCGCTCATCGAATCTGATATGGCGCTGGCCTCGGCCATCGTGCGCACGGTCAACTCGGCGATGTTTGGCCTGCTGCACCGCGTTGAAACCGTGCACGAGGCGGTGCGCTACCTGGGCATGCGCGAGGTGGCGGGCATCACGTTTGAGATGGGGCTGCGCGCGGCGTTTCCGCCTGGCCCGCTGATCGATCAAATCTGGGATCGCGCTGCCCGCCGGGGCGTGGCCATGGGGCGCGTTGCCCAGCGGCTTGATCTCAGCCCGTGGGCTGCGCACACGGCAGGCCTGTTTGCCGAGAGTGGCCGAGCCGTGCTCTACGCCTACGATCGTGAGCGCTATGTTGATCTTGAGCGGGGCGCTACCAACGAGGCCGCCGTGGTGGCCGCTGAGATCGTGGCCTTTGGCGTGAGCCATGCCGCCTTGGGCGCGGCGCTGTGCCACTCGTGGGGGCTGGCCTCTGATGTGGGGGCGTATGTGCGGGCTCGCGTGCAGTTCAGTGGCGATTGGGCGCGCGAAGCACTGGGGGTGCGCCAATTGCTGGCGTTGGGCGCCACGGTGGATGCCGTGCTGCATCCTGCCGAGGGCGAAGCCGGCAACCCGCAACTGGGCAAACGTTGCGCCGAGTGGGCCAAGCAGGCCGAGCTCGATGTGAACGATCTGATCGTGGCGGTTGAAAGCGTGTGCACCACGCTGCTCAACAACGATAACGAGGCCTGAGCGCGCCCTGCCCGCCTCGGCGAAAATCCCCTCCTGGGTGCTTTGCACCGTTTTTGCACCGTTTTCGTTGCCCGCCTGAGCCCGCGTGCTCGGCCAGCTCATCTTTGCCACAAGGGGCCCTCATGCCTGCCTATCGCTCAAAAACCTCTACCGCCGGACGCAACATGGCGGGTGCTCGCGCCCTGTGGCGTGCCACCGGCATGAAAGATGCCGACTTCAGCAAGCCCATCATTGCGGTTGTTAACTCGTTCACCCAGTTTGTGCCTGGCCACGTGCATCTCAAAGACATGGGCCAGCTGGTGGCGCGCGAGATCGAGGCGGCGGGTGGCGT
>CAZUCW010000018.1:0-39086 GCA_964618825.1 uncultured Aquabacterium sp. | reverse complement strand
GCGGTGAGATTCGAACTCACGGAGGGGATAAGCCCTCGCCGGTTTTCAAGACCGGTGCCTTAAACCGCTCGGCCACACCTCCAGAAAGATCGGCATTGTATGCGCGAGCGCGTCAACCGGGCATTTGCACTTGCGAACATTTCACCTGGATCACTTCACGCGCCGAGCCATCGATGCGCACGGCAGTGAGGTGTCCGCCCCACACGCAACCGGTGTCGATGGCCAGCAAATCGGGGCGGTTGATGAGGCCCAGCGTCGACCAATGGCCAAAGGCAATGGGCACGTTTGCCGTGGCGCGCTGCGGGTGCTCAAACCACGGCACACAATCGGGCGGCGCGGCGTGCGCAGCCTCTTTGGTGTCGAACTCAAGCGAACCATCAAGGCGACAAAAACGCATGCGTGTGAGCGCGTTGATCACAAAGCGCCAGCGTGCAGGGCCATGCAAATCGCTGCGCCAAGCAGCGGGCTCGTTGCCATACATCGTTGATAAAAAACCATGCAGATCGGGCCCTTGCAGCTCGCGCTCAACTTCAGCGGCCAGCGCCAGCGTGGTGTTGAGCGTCCACTGCGGCGCCACACCGGCGTGCACCATGAGCCAGCCCAACGCATGCACGGCCATGCGTTGGTGGCGCAGCCAATCGAGCCAGGCGCCAGCATCGGGGGCCTGCAACACCTGAGCAGTGGTGTCACTGCGGTGCGGTTTGCGCACGCCTTGCGCCACGGCCAGCAGGTGCAGATCATGGTTGCCCAACAGGCTCACAGCCGCATCACCCAAACCGTGCAGCAGCTTCAGCGTGCCCAGCGAATCAGGGCCACGGTTAACCAAATCGCCCAACATATAGATGCGATCTCGCGAGGGCGAAAAGCCGATTTTGGCCAGCAGGCGCTGCAGGGCTTCGCAACAGCCTTGCACGTCTCCGATGAGATAGTTCATGGGCGTTGATTCTGCTACGCTCGCCCGCACCCCCGCCCCTGCACACCCCCGATGGAAGTCGCTCTACTGATCACGCTCACACTCATCAATGCGCTCTTTGCGATGTGCGAGATGGCGCTGGCTTCAAGCCGCAAGGCGCGTTTGCAGGTGCTGATCGAGAGCGGCAATGCGGGTGCCAGAGTGGCGATGGATCTGCACGACAACCCCACGCAGTTTTTGTCGACCGTGCAAGTGGGCATCACGTCGATCGGCGTGCTCAACGGCATTGTGGGTGATGCGGCGTTTTCTGAACCACTGTCTCACGGGCTGCGCGAATGGCTGCCCATCACCGAACGAGCCGCTGAGTTGTCTGCCACAGGCCTGGTGGTGTTCATCATCACCGTGATCACGCTGCTGTTTGGCGAGTTGGTGCCCAAGCGGCTGGGTTTGATGTACCCAGAAACCGTGGCCAGCGTGTTGGCTCCGGCCATGGCGGCCCTCTCGCGCCTGACGCGCCCGCTGGTGCATTTGCTCACCACAACCACCCAGGCCATTTTGGGTTTGTTTGGGGTGCGCGAGGGCCAGCAGCGCGCCGTTACCGAAGAAGAAATCGCCGCCCAACTCGAAGAAGGCCTCGACGCTGGCGTGATTGAAGCGCACGAGCACCAGATGGTGCGCAACGTGTTTCGCCTCGACGATCGGCAAATCGGCTCGATGATGATTCCGCGCGGCGACATCGCGTGGCTCGATCTCGACGCCCCTGTTGATGACGCCATGAAGCTCATTGCCGAACACGGCTACTCGCGCTATCCCGTGTGCCGCAGCAGCCTCGACGACGTGCTCGGCGTGATCACAGCCCAGCAATTGCTGATGCAACTGGCGCAAACGGGCAGCATGTCGCTCGACCACGAATTGCAGCCCGCCGTGTTTGTGCCCGAAACGCTCAACGGCATGGAGCTGCTCGAACACTTCAGAGCCTCAAACGTGCAAATGGTGTTTGTGGTCGACGAATACGGCGAAGTGCAAGGCGTGATCACGCTGCGCGATGTGCTCGAGGCCATCACCGGCGAGTTCACCACCACCGACGAAGAAGATGCCTGGATGGTGCAGCGCGACGACGGCTCGTGGCTCATCGATGGGTTGATGCCGGTGCTCGAACTCAAAGACCGGCTCGACATCAAAGAGCTGCCCGACGAAGACCGTGGCCGCTACAACACCCTGGCCGGCATGGTGATGTTGCTGCTGGGCCGCCTGCCCCAAACTGCCGATGCCGTCGAGTGGAATGGCTGGCGCTTCGAGGTGGTCGATCTCGACGGCAAGCGTGTCGACAAACTGCTGGCGCAGCGCCTGCAAGAGCGCTCTCCCATGCCTGATTGACGCGGCAAGCATGCAGCGTTTGTGTCCGGACGTAACACCACCGATGCGTCAAACCTAAAATGCTGCCCATTGCGATCCTCGCCTTCATCTCAACCCATCTGACATAAAAAGGAAACCGCCATGACTCGTGAAGTTGTCTTCGTGGGCGCTGCCCGCACTGCCATTGGCACCTACGGTGGCTCGCTCAAAGACATTCCGCCCGCCCAGCTCGGCGCGCTGGTGATCAAAACTGCGCTTGAGCGCGCTGGTGTGGCCGCCAAAGATGTGGGCCATGTGGTGGTGGGCAACGTGATCCCGAGCGTGCCGCAAGACGCCTACATCAGCCGTGTAGCCGCGCTCGAAGCCGGTGTGCCGCAAGAGGCCCCCGCGTTCAACGTCAACCGCCTGTGTGGCTCGGGCCTGCAGGCCATCGTGTCAGCCGCGCAAGCCATCTTGCTGGGCGACTGCGACATCGCCATCGGCGCTGGTGCCGAATCCATGAGCCGCGCAGCCTATCTCGTTACCAGCAATCGCTGGGGTGCACGCATGGGCGATGTGAAGATGCTCGATTACATGCTCGGCGCACTGCACGATCCGCGTCTCAACATCCACATGGGCATCACCGCCGAAAACGTGGCGGCGCGCTACGACATCACCCGCGCGCAACAAGACACCTACTCGGTGCAAAGCCAGCAGCGTGCCGCCAAAGCGATTGCTGCAGGCGTGTTCAAAGATCAGATCGTGCCCGTTGAGCTCAAAACCCGCAAAGGCGTGGTGCTCTTCGACACCGATGAAGGCGTGAAAGCCGACACCAACGTCGAAGCGCTGGGCCAGATGAAGCCCGCGTTTAAAAAGGACAACGGCACCGTAACCGCTGGCAATGCCTCGACACTTAACGATGGCGCCGGCGCCGTGGTGATGGCCAGCGCCGACAAAGCCAAAGCGCTGGGCCTCAAGCCGCTGGCACGCCTGGTGTCTTATGCCCACGCCGGTGTCGACCCCGAATACATGGGCATCGGCCCCGTGCCGGCCTCAAGGCTCGCGCTCGAAAAAGCTGGCCTCAAGGTGTCTGATCTCGATCTGATCGAAGCCAACGAAGCCTTTGCCGCCCAGGCCTGCGCGGTGGCCAAAGAGCTGGGCCTGCCCGATGACAAAACCAACCCCAATGGTTCGGGTTTGTCGCTGGGCCACCCGATTGGCGCCACCGGGGCCATTTTGGTTACCAAGGCCATCTATGAGCTGCATCGCATCAAGGGCCGCTACGCCCTGATCACCATGTGTATTGGCGGCGGCCAGGGCATCTCTATGGTGATCGAGCGCGTTTGATCTTGATCGAACACGCCTGATCAGCCCTGAGCGGGTGGCGCACGCGGTTGCAACGCAGCGCGGCGCCCCGGCTCAGGCTCTCTCAGATCAGAACCCGTAATTCAAGCTCAACACAAAGTTGCGCCCCGGCATCGAGTAACGCTCTTTGCCCGTAGACGAATCGGCGATGTGCGGATCATTCACCGGCACGTCGGCCCATTGGTAGTAGGTGGCATCGAGCAAGTTATTGATGCCCAACGACAGACGGCCTGTTTTGTCGAACTGCCAATGCACAAAAAAATCAACTGCGTGGTAGCCCTCGGGCAAAAACTGGCGGTTGCAGCCCCAATAGACGCTGCCGCTGCTGCCATCCAGCTGTTTCGTGTCTTTGCTCTTCTTCGATAAGGCCCCGGTAAGCACGGCCTCGGCACGCCAAGCACCGCGCTCGTGCGACAGGCCAACCACCCCGCTGGGCGGATTGATGCGGCAAATGGCTGCGCCGTTTTCGAGATCTCGCCCACGCGAATAACTCAGCGCCGATCTCAGCCGCCAGCCCTGGAGCAACTCGCGCGACAACTTGGCTTCAAACCCATGGATGCGCACGCGATCAAGATTGATGGTTTGATAAAAGCCTGGGTAGTAAACCGGGATCGTGCCGGCTGCCAACCAATAACTCGGCGGCTTGGCCTGACAGCGGGGATCGCCGGGACAGCGCCCGACGAGATTGGTGTAGCTGCTGTCAAGAAAATGGAGGTAGCGGTTGTCGAACACGGTCAGCGCCCAATCGCTCACGGCATCGGTGTGTCGCAACGAGAGCTCAAACTGGCGCGCGGTTTCGGCCTTCAGATTCGGATTGGGAACATACACAACCCCCTGGTTGGGATTTGAGAAAGCCATGTTCGTTTCTTCGTAGGGTGGCGGGCGAAACCCCAGAGCGTAGTTGCTGGCCAGCGAATAGCCCTCGCCAAAACGCCAAACCGCACCGAGTTTCGGCACAAGCCGCTGCATCGATACATCACCGCTCTGGGCACCGTAGGGATTTTTTTCGAAGAGCGCGTCTGAGGTGACCTTGAGCCGATAAATCTCATAGCGCGAACCAAACATCAGCGACCATGCATCATTGAGCATCCACTCTTCTTGGGCAAAGAGGCTGGCACGGTGCGTGGATGACAGCGGAAAGTCGCGCGACGGATACACCATTGGCGAGACTTCTCTAACGCGCAGACCCGTGAGGCTTTGCGAATACCCATCGCGCAGCTGCTCGGTTTGTGTCTGCGAATATTCGCCCCCCCAGCCCAACGTGTGGCGCCCCGCCGCCACAAACCGCGAGGTGGCATCGAGCCGAAGCCCTTTCACGTCTTGGGTAAAAAGCGAGATCCGCTCTTGCTGGCGATCAGGATCAAGCGCGCTGCCAGATGCATTTGTAAGCACGCTTTCGAGATAGCCCAAACCATCGGTATACGGCCCCAGTTTGAGCACAGTGTGGGCATATTGGCGAACTTCGCTTTCTTGCTGATACAGCTTCAGGTTCATCGAACCCAAAGCCAGATCGCTGATGCGGTGATCGAGAGAAACGCGCCGTCGCCGGTAGGTGTCGTGCGCATGCAAATCTTCATCCAGAGAGGTTTTGATTTGCGAAAGATCGTGCGTATCGACCGTGCGGTCGAATGTCTCGACCGTCAGATCTGAGCGGTGCCCGGCCACCGGCGTGAGCGTCAGATGGAACAGCATCGCATTGCTGCCCACCGATTGCGGGTTGGCGATCGTGCGCAAATTGCCAACGCCGCCGACCTCGCCTGTCGTCTGGGCTTCGTGCCCGCGGCGCACGACCCCTTTTGCCAAGGCCTTCACCACATCGTTGCCAGCCGCAGCCCCCACGAGCCACGACTTCAGCTGATTGGCGCTTGCGTATTGCACCTCGGTGCTGACCGCCGTAGAGCGCCCAGCGAGCAAATCTTCGGGGCGCAACGTTCGATACGCCGCAACGCCCCCCAGGGCATCCACCCCATGAACGGTTGAGCCCGCGCCGCGCACGATATCGAGCCCAGTGAGCAGGCCGACATCCACCATGTCTCGCCCGGTATTGAAATAGCCCCCAATCTTGAAACTGTCGGGCAGACGCACGCCATCGACGTTCATCAAGATGTAGTTCTCATCAAGGCCACGAATGTTGAACCCCGCCAGCCCAAAGCGCGAAGGGTTGTTGGTTACCGACACCCCGGGCTCGTAGCGAACGAGATCCTTGATGTTCTTAACCTGCCGCTCGGCCATCTCTTTGCCGCTGATCGTCGACATCGTTGTCGTTTCAGCCTCGAGAATCATTTCGTGTTCGGGGGCGGCGATAACGCGCACCTCGCCCAGCTCGATCTCGGGCTGATCTGCTGCCGCAGTCGCCATGAGCGACCACGACAGCACAAGCACGGCCACCTGCAGAGGCACCCCCATAGATGCCCCTGCCGCAGTTACTGCACGGCTCATTGCGATTTAAGCCTTTTGCTTGCGGCGCGCAATCGAACCCACCATGCCCAGCCCCACAAGCAGCAGCGCATAAGTTTGAGGCTCAGGCACCGGCACGGCAGCAATGTCTACGGCGTATTGCGTCAGGCTGGTGCTGCCCGCGATCGTGAAACCAACGTCATAAGCCTGTTGAGCCGAGGCCAGATCCCAATAAAAAACATAGCGCGCCACCGGCATGGTGACGCCCATCTGAGGGTGAGTGAAATCGGTTGATCCGGTAACCGCAGCAAACGTTGGCGACAGCCCGCCGAGCGTCACCATGTAATCACCGATGTTGCTGTACACGCTACCCATCAGCTCCATCTGAAAGGCCACGCGCACCGCGCCACTGAGCAGCTGCGTCGGCTCGAGATGCACCGTGAGCGTCGACGAGCTATCGCCCATGCCGCTAAAGATGTTGCTCATCCCGCTGATGTAGGTGTTGTAGTTGGCGCCGTAATCGGTGTAGAGATTCGCACCCGTTGCAACACCGTAGCTGCCAACATCGGCACCGGCCTTTTTATCGCCATAGATGCCTTGCGGATCACCCGCCGTGCCCGACCAAAAATCTTCAGCCGAATCGCTCAAAACATCCCACTCGGCATAGGCCGTGTTGCCCTCACCGCGCGTCCAACCACCCCAAGCAGCATCTTGCGGCAAGAGAAATCCCGCCCCAGCGGCATAAGGGTCGAGGCCGGGAGTCGACGCGTCGGCCAAAGCGGCGCCACTGGCCGAGGTAACGATTGCT
Source organism: uncultured Aquabacterium sp. (assembly GCA_964618825.1). Taxonomy (GTDB): domain Bacteria; phylum Pseudomonadota; class Gammaproteobacteria; order Burkholderiales; family Burkholderiaceae_C; genus Aquabacterium. The sequence continues at coordinate 32,268 of CAZUCW010000018.1, read as the reverse complement.
GCTGCCAGCAGCTTGATGGAAAGGTTTGTGGTTTTCATGGGGGATTCCTTTCAGACGCTGGCTGCTGCCGCGCTTGCGCGACGGCGAACCACTGCACCGATCAAGCCAAAGCCGGCAAGCATCAACGCCAGCTTGTCGGGCTCAGGCACAGCCGCCACCGAAACGGTGCCTACATCGATAGCCACCTGAGCCAGGCCCACGGCGTTTTGATCTGCCAAGGCACCAAAAGTGAAGTTGTATTGCGTTGCAGCGGTATCCAGATCCCAATACAGCAGGTGATACAGCGCGGTGGTGGCCCCGTAAGGCGCAACAAAATTGCTGGTGAGCACCCGGCTTTGCGCATAGGTGGCGGCAACACCATTGAGCAACACCGTGCTCAAAGACAACTCATTGGCCCAGTTTTCAACCTGCATCACAACGCGCACCTTCTCGCCCGCATTCACGGTGATCGGCGTTGCATCGGTAAGTGAGATGGAATACTGAGGCGACCCAAAAGCCGGGCTGATCAGGTTTTTGGTGCTGGTAACGAAGGTGTTTGAATCCCAGGCGATGTAATCGTTGGTTACGCCGTAGTGCGCCAAAGCAGCGTTGGCAATCGGCGCCGACGTGCGCGCACCGGCATAGGTGGCATCGTTGAACAGATCAAACTCAGCCCAAAGGGTGTCGCCCTGGCTGCGCGTCCATCCGCCCCAGGTGGCGTTTTGGGGCAATTCAAACCAACCATTGGTATATGGCAGTGGCGCCCCGGTGCTGGCGTTGTAGTAATCGGCAGAGGCGGGCATGGCAACCATGGCCGCTGCGGCCAGCGCCGCAAACTTGAACTTATTGATCATCTTCTGACTCCTGATACTCAGAAACGAAAAAAGCCCTTTCGGGCAACCCTTTCGCTGGCTGGTCAAGAGACAGGCTGGCTAATTCATTTGCCGCAAACCGGCTTGGCAAGGCCGGTGCTGCGAAGCGCGCGGCTGAGGCCTTGCCTGCGCAAACCCCATCAACACGCCCCGTTTATGTGCAAATGTTAACGCGCATTAGTGTAAACGCCAACAAGAATCATTCTCGTTTGATGTGAATCAAGCCTTATTGATGCTGGCCACGCAGCGCAATCAGGCCATGAGGCCGCCAAAAGTTGAGATGGTGCCCCAATTGAGAATTTGCTCATCGGTGTATTGGCCTGAATCTTTGAGCATGCCGATCACCGGATCACAGGCGCGCGCAAAGAGGATGTAGAGCACCATCTCTGAGGGCAGCGCGGGGTTGAGCGGCCCGCGCGTTTGGGCCTGGGTGATCCAGATGCTGATCTTGTTGCTCAGATCAATAAGCCGATCCATGTAGGCCTCGTTGGCCTGAAGTGATTGGGTTAGCGCCGAGTTTTGAGATGGCAGTGATGGCATCTCGCCGGCCAGTTGCGATTGCATGGCCCATCGGGCAATGGCCTTGAGCTGATCAACCGCCGGCGTTTCGGGCTGCGCACGCAAGGCATCGACAAACGCCAGCGCGCGGTCAAGCGCCCGCACCATGGCTGCGCCGGCAAGGTCTTCTTTTGAGGCGAAGTGTTTGTAAACACTGGCCTTGGCCATGCCGGCCTCGGCTGCCACCTCATCAACGGTCATGCCGTCGTAGCCCTTGCGGGCCAGCAGGCGGTTAACCGCTTCGACGATGGCGTCTTCGCGCACACGCTGCATCTGCTCTTTGTATGAGATTCGTGCCATGGCAACCGATTGTAGACGCCTAAGGATTCAAAAAATACTGATCAGTACAAAAAACAAACATCTGTGCTACATTGAATACTAATGAGTTCAAAAACAGAACCGTAAAGTTCAAACCATCAAACACCAGGACAGTTCAACATGCCCCGTATCGCCGTGATTGGCTCTGGAATCAGTGGCCTGAGTGCCGCCTGGCATCTGAGTGATTCGAGTGCGCCCATGGGGGCTCACGAGGTAACGCTGTTCGAATCAGGTGGCCACTTTGGTGGCCATGCCAACACGGTTGATGTGACGCTCGACGGCATTACCCATGGCGTGGATACGGGTTTTTTGGTCTACAACGAGCGCACTTATCCGGGGTTGATTGCTCTGCTCGATACGCTGGGCGTGGCGCGGGCACGGGCCGAGATGTCGTTTTCGGTGCAATCGCCACAGGCAAAGGGGCGGCCCGCCATGGAGTGGAGCGGGCATTCGCTCAATACGGTGTTTGCTCAGCGCAGCAACCTGCTGCGGCCACAGTTTTGGTCGATGCTGCTCGATATCGTGCGCTTTAACCGGCTCACTACCGCCTTGGCACACAACGGGGCCAGTGCTGCGCTGGGCCAGCCGATTGGCGATTTTTTGGACGCCTACGGCTTCGGCACAGCGTTTCGCGATGATTATTTTTTGCCGATGGTGGCCTGCATTTGGTCGTGCCCGACCGAGCAGATGCTGCGTTTTCCGATGGCAACGATGATTCGCTTTTGCCACAACCACGGGCTGTTGCAGATCAGCCGCCGCCCGCAGTGGTACACGGTGGCCGGGGGCTCACGCACTTATGTCGACAAGATGTTGCCGCGTATCAAAAACACGCGGCTGCACACGCCGGTTCGCGCGCTCACGCGCCAAGAGCGTGGTGTGATCGTGCACACCGATGCAAGCGCCGAGCCCTTTGATGCCGTGGTGCTGGCCTGCCACAGCGATCAGGCGCTGGCGCTGTTGGGATCGCAAGCCACGCCGTATGAGCGACAGGTGCTGGGCGCCATTCGTTATCAAGCCAATCGGGCCGTGCTGCACACCGATGCCGCGTTGCTGCCGGCGCGTCGCTCGGTTTGGGCGGCCTGGAACTACGAGCGTGCGGCCCGCCCGGCGGGTGCAGCGTCGCCCTCTTCTTCGCCAGCCAGTGTGTGCGTGCACTACCTCATCAATCATTTGCAGCCCCTGCCCTGGCAGCAGCCGGTGGTGGTGTCGCTCAACCCGGTGCGCGAGCCGCGTGCTGATCGGGTGTTGCGCGAGATCGCATATGCCCATCCGGTGTTTGATCAGGCAGCCATTGATGCACAAGCCGCTTTGCCAACCCTTCAGGGCGTGGCGCACACCTGGTATGCCGGCGCGTGGTGCGGCTATGGTTTTCATGAGGATGGTTTTCAGGCCGGGTTGCGCGCGGCACGCTCGATTCAGCAGACGTTTCAAAACCCAACCGGCGTGAGGATGCAGCCGTGATGCATGCCCCTGATCTTGCGCCCACTGTCGCCCCCCTTGCCGCACGGCCCACGGCACCTCGGGCGCTGATCGGCCGGGGCCAGGTGTGGCATCACCGCTTGCGCCCGGCAGAGCATCGGTTTTGCCATGGCAGTTATTTTTTGCTGCTGCCGATGCGGCAAGGGCGCGCGCAAGGCTGGGCGGTGCCGCGTCGGCGCTTTGGGTGGATCACGTTTAGCGATGTCGATCACGGGCTGGGCGGGGCCGATGCGTTGGCTTGGTTTGAGCAGGTGCTGCATCAAGAGGGCATCTGTGATGCCGATGGCGAGATCTGGCTGCAAACGTATCCACGCGTGCTCGGCCATGTGTTTAAGCCGGTGAGTTTTTGGTTTGCGCACCGGCGCGATGGCTCACTGGCCGCCGTGGTGGCCGAGGTGAACAACACCTTTGGCGAGCGGCACTGCTACGTGCTGCATGGCCCTGAGCTGCAGTGGGGACACGAGATGAGCGCGCGCAAGGTGTTTCATGTATCGCCCTTCAACAGCGTCAGCGGCGAATACCGGTTTCGCTTTTTGCGCACCACTGATCGCTTTTTGGCGCGTGTGGATCTGCACGACGAACACGGCCCGGTGCTGCGCACCAGCATTGGCGGGCAGTTGCAGCCCTACACGCCGCAGCTTGCGCGCCGCGTTTTTTGGTCAACACCCCTGATGACGCTGGGGGTGGTGGCACGCATTCATTGGCACGCCCTGCGCCTGCTTATCAAGCGCGTGCCGTTTTTTCGTAAACCTGCTGCGCCTGAGCGCTTCGTCTCACGATGAACACCACCACCGCAAACCCTTTTGCCACGGCCTTCACGCTGCCCGCCGATGCCCCCGCCGAGGCTCGCACCGTGTTTGCCTTGCTCAACCGGCTGGCGCATGGCCGGCTCGATATCCACTGGCCCGATGGGCGCCACAGCCGCTTTGTGGGCCCGGCAACCTCGGATGAGGCCGTGCCACGCGCCACCTTGTGCCTGAACAATTGGCGGGTGTTTGAGCGCACACTCAAATCGGGCGATATCGGTTTTGCCGAAAGCTATATCGATGGCGATTGGCACAGCCCCGATCTGACGGCCCTGCTGGCGCTGTTTATCGCCAACCGCGAGCATCTTGAGCAGATCATTTATGGCTCGTGGTGGGGCGCACTGCTGCACCGAATCAAACATGCCCTCAACCGCAATTCGCGCAAGGGCAGCGCCAAAAACATTCACGCTCACTACGATTTGGGCAATGATTTTTATCGGCTGTGGCTCGATCCGTCGATGAACTACTCAAGCGCCTGGTTTAACGGCCAAGGCGCACAAGAGCGGCGCAGCGCCTCGCTGCAATCGGCCCAGCAAGCCAAGATGCGGCGCGCGCTTGATGAGGCCGGCGTTGCCCCCGGCAGCCGTGTGCTCGAAATCGGTTGCGGCTGGGGCGCGATTGCCGAAACCGCCGCCCGCGAGCGCGATGCCCACGTTACGGGGGTAACGCTGTCTAACGAACAATTGAGCTGGGCGCATCTGCGCATGGCACAAGCTGGCCTCATGGGCAAGTCCGATCTGCGTTATCAGGATTACCGCGATCTGGCCCGCCAGCACGAGCAACAGCCCTTTGATGCCATCGTGTCGATCGAGATGTTCGAGGCCGTCGGGCAGGCCTATTGGGCAAGTTATTTCGACACGATCAAGCGCTGCCTCAAACCCGGCGGCAAAGCCTGCATCCAAACGATCACCATCCGCGACGATCTGTTTGATCGCTACGCCCGATCGAGCGATTTCATCCAGCAATACATCTTTCCGGGCGGGATGCTGCCCAGCCCCTCAAAGTTTGAGGCGATGGCGCGCAGGGCTGGCCTGATCGTCGAGCGCCGGCTGGCCTTTGGGGCGGATTACGCCGAAACCCTGCGCCGCTGGCGCGAAGCGTTTTTGCAGCGCGAACACGAGATCGCCACGCTGGGTTTTGACGCCCGCTTTTCTCGCATCTGGACGTTTTATCTCGCGTATTGCGAAGCCGCCTTTGATCAGGGCAGCACCGACGTCATGCAGTTCACGCTGCGCAAGCCGGCCTGAGCGCCGACGGTATCCAGCCATGGCCCTGCACCACTCACCCACACGCCGCCAAGCCCTTCGAAGCCTGGCAATTCTTGGCTCACCGCTGGTTTGCACCATGAACACCTTTGCCGCCCCCAACAGCCCCACCGCCGCAACCACCCCCGCCCCCAACGAAGTGGCCACCGTGCTCGACAAAGCCCGGCTGCATGGGCGCGCCACGCTGCGTTTTTTTGGGCTGCAGGTGTATGAGGCACGGCTCTGGACGCCCCCAGGCTTTGAGGCTGCACGCTACGACGCCCACCCCTTTGCGCTTGAGCTCGAATACGCCCGCAAGCTCGATGGCCCGGCCATTGCCGAGCGCTCGATTGCCGAGATGCGCCGCGTGGGTGAATTCAGCGACGACGTTGGCAAAGCCTGGCTGGCGATGATGCTGCAGGCGTTTCCAAGCGTGGTGGCCAACGATCGCATCACCGGCACACACGACGGGCGCGGCGGCGTGCGGTTCTTTTATAACGGCAAGCCCACTGCATCGATCACCGACAAAGCCTACGCACGTTTGTTTTTTGGGATCTGGTTGTCGCCGCAAACCTCGGCCCCGGCGTTGCGCAATGCCCTGCTGGGCCAAGGTTGATGCGCCATGCACACCGCCCACACCACGGGCAACCAATGGCGCTATGGCCTGCTGGGGTTGCCGCTGGCATTTGTTTCGCTGCCGCTGTATGTAAACCTGCCGCGCCACTATGCCGAGCACCACGCCGTGCCACTGGCCACGCTGGGCGGCTTGCTGCTGCTGACACGCCTGATCGATGCAGTGCTCGATCCGCGCATCGGTCGCTGGATCGACACCCTCTTCGCCCGGCACCCGCGCCTCAGCTGGCGCGCAGCAGCGCTGTCGGCCATGGCTATGGCGCTGGGCTTTGCTGCGTTATGGGCACCGCCCGCTGGCGATCAACGTGTGCTGCTGGCCTGGCTGGCCGGCTCTTTGATGGTGAGCTATGTGGCCTACAGCGTGATCAGCGTGGTGCATCAAGCCTGGGGCACACGCTGGGGCGGCAATGCGCAACAACGCACCCGACTCTTTGCGTGGCGCGAAGGCGCCGCACTGGCTGGCGTGTTGCTCGCCAGCATCCTGCCCTCGTGGCTGGGCATGCAAGCCACCAGCGCCACCCTGGCCCTTGCTCTCGCGCTGGGCTTGTGGGCGCTGCATCAAACACTGCCTGCACAACCGGTTGCACAAGCTGCCGCCCCGCAGTTGGCCAACGCTTCTCATGCCACACACACATCACCGTGGCGCCACCAACCCTTTGTGATCCTGCTCGTGGTGTTTGTTTTCAACGGCATCGCCAGTGCCATCCCGGCCACCTTGCTGCCTTTTTTTGTGCGCGACACCCTGCAGGCAGCGGCCTGGGAGCCCCTGTTTTTAGGCAGCTACTTTGTCGCCGCAGCCATCGGCCTGCCGCTATGGGTGAGGCTGGTATCAAGGCTGGGGCTGGCCAACGGCTGGCTGTTGAGCATGGGCATGAGCGTGGCAGCGTTTTGCGCTACCCCGTGGCTTGGGCCCGGCGACACCGCTGTGTTCATCCTCGTGTGCATCCTCACCGGGCTGGCTCTGGGGGCGGATCTGGCCATCCCCGGCGCGTTGCTCACAGGTGTCATCCACCATGCCGGGCGGGGCCTGCAAGACGAAGGGCTTTTTGTGGGCTGGTGGACAGCCGCCACCAAGCTCAATTTGGCATTGGCATCGGGGCTGGCGCTGCCACTGCTGGCATGGGCCGGCTTTGAAACCGGACGCCACACCCCCGAGAACCAGACCGCCCTGGCCCTGGCTTATGGCCTGCTGCCCTGTGGCTTCAAGTTGCTGGCTGCTCTGTGTTTGCTGGCTGCACGCAAACACCACCCCATTTTGAGAGGACTCCCATGAAACGATGGTTTGCCCGCATGTGCACCACGCTGGCTGCATTGAGCCTGTTGCCCCTGCTTGGCGGCTGCGCCTCGCCTGCCGTTCAGGATTACGCCGGCGAGCAGCCCCGGCTCGATCTGCGCCAATACTTCAACGGCCCCATCACGGCCCACGGCGTGTTTACCGATCGGCAAGGCCGCGTGATCAAGCGTTTTGTGGTTGAAATGCAGGCCACTTGGCAAGGCCCGCACGGCACGCTCGACGAACGCTTCAGCTACAGCGATGGCAGCACGCAGCGCCGCATCTGGCATCTCACCGATCTGGGGCAGGGCCGCTACAGCGGTCGTGCCGATGATGTGGTGGGCCAAGCGCAAGGCCAAGCTGCCGGCAATGCGTTGCGGTGGTCTTATACGCTGGCGCTGCCCGTTGATGGCCGGGTGTGGCATGTGCAGTTCGACGATTGGATGTTTTTGATGGACGAACGCACGATGATCAACAAGGCCGTGATGAGCAAGTTTGGCCTTCGGCTGGGCGACGTCACACTGTTTTTCACCAAGCCCTGACACACGCCATGGCACTCAACCCACGCATCACCGATTGGCACGGACGCGTTGTGTGGCTGATCGGCGCATCAAGCGGTATCGGCGAAGCCACTGCCCGCGCCCTGCACGCGCTTGGCGCCCGCGTGGTGGTGTCGGCCCGCTCGGCCCACGCTCTCGAACGCTTTGCCTCGCAGCACCCGGGCAGCATTGCCCTGCCGCTCGACGTATCTGATCGCAACGGCATGATCGAAGCCACCCGCACGCTGGTGCAGCTCACGCGCCACATCGATCTGGTGCTGTATTGCGCCGGCCATTACCGCCCCATGCGTGCCACTGCGTTTGATCTCGATGAGGCGCTGCAGCATCAAGCCGTTAACCTCACCGGCGCCCTGCACATGCTCAACGCCGTGCTGCCGGTGATGCTCGCGCAAGGCTGGGGCCATATCAGCCTGGTTGCCAGCGTGGCCGGCTACCGCGGCTTGCCGCAATCGATGGCTTATGGTCCCACCAAAGCCGCGCTGCAGCATCTGGCCGACACCCTCTACCTTGATCTGCATGGGCGTGGCATGGGCGTGTCGATCATCAACCCAGGCTTTGTGGCCACGCCACTGACCGCGCAAAACACATTCGACATGCCCGCCCTGCTCTCGCCCGATCAAGCCGCACAAGCCATCTTGAATGGCTGGGCACAAGGGCGCTATGAAATGCATTTTCCGAAGCGCTTCACGCTCTGGCTCAAACTGTTGGGCCTGCTGCCTCACACGCTCTACTTTGCCCTGGTGCGCCGCGCCACCGGGCTCTGACACGCGCGCAAACATACAAACACGCCGCATACACCATGCACACACCACCTGATCCACGCACTGCCCGCGTGGTGGCTTTTTTTGAAACCCTCCGCCCCGAAAGCCTGCTCAATCTGGAGCTCATCTATTGCGAACAGGCCCGCTTCAAAGATCCGTTCAACGATGTCATTGGCCTCGATCGCATCCACCGGGTGTTCGCCCACATGTTTGACACCCTCGACGCACCGCGCTTTGAAGTGCTGCACACCATGACGCAACACGATCGCGCCTGGATCACCTGGCACTTCATCATCCAGCGCAAAAACGATTTGCTGTGCATTCATGGCGCCACCCAGCTGCAATTTGCCTCCGATGGCCGTGTGCTCACGCACCGTGATTATTGGGATCCAGCCGAAGAACTTTATGCCCGGCTGCCCGTTCTCGGCCCGTTGGTGAGATGGCTCACGAAACGTCTGTCGGCCACGGCCTGAACCCGTGGGCACAATCGCATCCAGCTCAACATTCGCAACGACACATGCACTGGATTGCCTGGACGCACACCTGCCGCGCCGAGCGGCTCACCCTGCGGGGCTGGCACACCGAGCCCAGCGGCAAGCCTCTGCTGCATTTTTTGCACGGCAACGGCTTTTGTGGACGCGTCTACGAGCCCATGCTCGAGCACCTGGCACGCGATTTCGATCTCTGGCTGTGCGATGTGCAGGGCCATGGCGACAGCGATACCGGCGCACGTTTTTTAGGCTGGGATCACAACGCCGAGATAGCCATCGAGGCGCTTGATGCGCACACCTCGCGCTTTGGCGGCGTGCCCACCTTTGCCGCCGGCCACAGCTTTGGCGGCGTGCTCACCTGCCTGATGTTGGCGCGCCACCCGCACCGATTTGCCCGCGCCGTGGCGCTCGATCCGGTGCTGTTCAGCCGCAGCATGAACGCACAACTCAAGCTATCGAACACGCTGGGGCTGCGTCGCTTCAATCCCTTATCGAGCGCCAGCCTGCACCGGCGCACCCACTGGCCCAGCCGCAGTGTTGCCGCCGACAGCCTTCGCGGGCGCGGCACCTATCGGGGCTGGAGCGAAGCCTCACTGCGCGCTTTCGTCGATCACGCCCTACGCGATGTGCCCGATGGCGTGGTGCTCAAATGCGCCCCCGACACCGAAGCCACTATCTTCAACTCAACGCCGTCCAATCTCTGGAAATCTCTGCGCCATGTGAGCGTGCCAACGCTGGTGCTGCACGGCCAAAACACCTTCGAATTCATCGCCCCCTCGGTGTCTCGCTGGCATTCGATCAACCCCCGCATCGAATCTCAAACCATCGAGGGCGGACACTGCTTCATGCAAGAGTGCCCCGAGCGCGCGGCCGAGGCCGTTCGGGCATATCTGTTGCGGCAACAAACATCAAGCGCACACGCCCGATAAACGCGGCAACACCGCAAGCACATTGGCGCGGGTGGCTTGAGCGAGGGTGGCGACATCCATGCCGCGCACAGCAGCAAGCGCGGCAGCGATACGCGGCAGCTCAGCAGGCTCATTGCGGCTGCGCTCGCCGGCCTGGCGCTGGGCGGCGGTTTTATACAGCCAGTGGGGCGGGATATCAGGCGCGTCGGTTTCAAGCACCAGCGCATCCAGTGGCAGCGTGGCAGCCAAATGGCGAAGCTGCAAGGCGCGATCAAATGTCATCGCACCGCCAAAGCCGAGCTTGAATCCCAAATCAATAAACATCCGCGCCTGCTGCTCGCTGCCATTAAAGGCATGCGCGATACCCCCAACGCCCCCCACGCGCCGCAGCGCCTTGAGCACCGCATCAACGCTGCGCCGCACATGCAAGATCACCGGCATACGCACATCGCGGGCGATCTGCAGTTGTGCCTCAAAAAAGCGCTGCTGGCGCGCAACATTCAACCCGTGCGCGGCCCCATCGAGGCCGATCTCACCCACTGCCACCACATGAGGATGGCCATCTGGCGCACCCAAGCAGCGTCGCAACTCGCGCTGCAGCATCTCGAGCGCCACCTCTTCGTTTTGATCGGCGCATTCTTGATCGACGTACAGCGGATGCACGCCCAGCGCACAAGCCAAACCGTGGCGTGCGGCCAGCGCTTGCACCGCCGCGAAATGCCGCGAGCACACAGACGGAATCACCAGCTGCGCCACACCTGCCGCACGGGCACGGGCCAGCACGGCATCGCGATCAGCATCAAACTCAGGGGCATCGAGGTGGCAATGGGTATCGATCCACAGCGCAGACATCACCGCACCTCGCAGCGTGCCCAATCAGCCGGGCTGGGTTTGAGCGCCGGTTTGCAGGCACCCCATCACCAGATGCAGTTGCCGATGGCAACGCGCCGCCAGCATCTCATCGTGCGTCACCAACACAAACGCCGTGCCCTGGGCCTGCGCCAGATCGAGCATGAGCGCAAACACCTGCTCAGCGGTGTGGCGATCGAGATTGCCCGTGGGCTCATCGGCCAGCACGCACGCGGGCTGCGCCACCAGCGCACGCGCCACGGCCACACGCTGGCGTTCGCCGCCCGACAACTCAGCCGGACGATGCGCCACCCGCGGCCCGAGGCCCACGCGATCGAGCATGGCATGCGCCTGCTCGCGGGCGACGTCGAGCCCCTCGCGTCGAATCAGCAAAGGCATGGCCACGTTGTCGAGTGCACTGAACTCTGGCAAGAGGTGGTGAAACTGATACACAAAGCCGAGATGCCGATTGCGCCACACCCCCAGCTCGGCCGGCGCAAAATCAGCCAGCCGCCGCCCCATGAGCTCAACACTGCCCGAGGTAGGCGCCTCGAGCCCGCCCAGCAAATGCAACAACGTGCTTTTGCCAGAGCCTGATGCTCCCACGATGGCCACGGTTTCGCCGCGGTCGATGTGCAGATCCACCCCCTGCAACACCGCCACATCGAGCGGCCCTTCGCAAAAGCGTTTGTGCAGGGCTTGCGCCCGAAGAATGGTGGGATTCATGCCGGCGCGGCTCAGGCAGCGGGTTGATCCATCACGACGATGCCATCTTCATCGGCATACAACCAATCGCCAGGGCGCACCCATACCCCCTGAATCTGCACGGCCACATCGCGCTGGCCTTCGTTGCGCTTTTCGGTGGGCAGCGGCATCGAAGCCAGTGCGCGGATACCCACATCGCACGCCGCCAACTCGGCCACATCGCGCACGCAACCATCAACCACCACGCCCGCCCAACCGTTTTTGGCTGCTGCCTTGCCCAGGTTGCCCCCCACCAGCGCACGCCGCAGCGAGGCGCCACCATCCACCACCAACACGCGGCCCTGCCCCGGCGAATCAACGGCGGCCTTCACCAGCGAGTTGTCTTCAAAGCATTTCACGGTGCTCACTTGGCCGGCAAATTTGATGCGTTTGCCGAAATCGCGAAACACCGGAGGCAGCACGCGAAAACGTCCGTCGGTGTCGTTCTTGTGCTCATCGCACAGATCACAGGTGACGAAAGAAGAATTCATGATGAGATATCGCTCAGCGGCAGGTTTTCAACAAACCCGGATTGTGGCCCGATACGCTGCCGGCTGACGCCGCTTCACAGTGCTTCGCACACCGCTTCGTTTACCGCTTCGTTTACCATCGCAGATTGCTTTTGCGGCCCCGCTTGGGGCCCGTTTGGGCCTCGTTTGGCCCCTTGCAGCCTCGCCTTGCCGCAGTTTTCATGCCGCCTCAGCCCGCTTCACCCCCCACCCTGCCCCCCCCCATTGCCTCACCAGCGCTGTGGCTGGGGATGCTGCTGTGCCTGGCGGCCACGCTGGCGTGGGTTGAGGCGCAAGCACTCAACCAGCCGCTCATGATCACGCTCAACGCCTGGCTGGTGGGGCAGCCAGCGGCGGGCCAGCCCGTTCAGGCGCTGCTCGCTGCCGGATGGTCGGGCATCACGGTGATGGGGTTGGGCCTGAGCATGTTTTTGTTTTTTGGCCTGTTGGCCGCGCGCCGCCCCGATTGGATGGCCGGCTACCTGATGTGTCTGCTGGTGGGCGGGCTGCTGGTGCATCTGATCAAACATGCGATCGACGCCCCACGCCCGGCGGCGGTGCTGGGCGCCGATGCGCTGCATGTGATCGGCGAGGTGCTGCGCAAACGCTCCATGCCATCGGGGCATTCAGCCAGCGGATTTGCGTTTGCTGCCGTGTTGTTGCTCACACCTGGCGCAGCACGCACCCGCCACGTGCTGCTCATGCCGGTGCTGCTGTGGGCCAGCCTGATCGCACTCTCACGCATTGCGGTGGGCGCACACTGGCCGCTGGATGTGCTCGTGGGCAGCGTCCTGGGTTGGCTGTTTGGCGGCATCAGTGTGGTGCTGGCGCGCACGCTGGGGTTGACGCGCTGGTGTGCCTCGCGCACCGGCCAGTGGATGCTGGCGCTGGCCTGGCTGTTGGCCGGGTTGGCCATGTGCCAGCAAAACACCGGCTACCCTCAGGCACTGGCACTGCAATGGGTGCTGGGGCTGGGCTGCACCGCTGGCGCCCTGTGGCGCATGTGGCGCATGCAACGTTTGTGGCGCTCAGGCAAGCCACACGATTCGGCCTCATCCCCACCATGAAAGCCGCCTTCAAACAACTCGCGGGCTGGGTGCTCGGCCTGGCGCTGCTGGGGTGGCTGCTGCACAAGCTGCCACTGGCCGCATTGCCTGCCACCTTGCAGCGCATTGATGCGTTCACCTGGGCGGTGTGCGTGGCCGGGCTGATGTTGAGCTACGCGCTGCGGGCGTCGCGGATGCAGGTGGTGATGGCGCCACCGCCACGGCGCCTGGTGGCCGGTGCAAGCATGTGGCGCGTGATGCTGATGTACAACGCGGCGCTCAACATCCTGCCGTTTCGGGGCGGTGAGTTGAGTTTTCCGTGGTTTGCGGCGCGCGAGCTGGGGCTGTCGGCAGCGCACTCGGTGGCCGCGTGGCTGTGGATGCGCATTCAGGATGTGGCGGTGCTGGCACTGCTGGCGGTGCTGGCGTGGCCGGGGCTGTCGCTCACGCAGCGGGCTGCGTGGGCAGCGCTGTGGCTGCTGGGCGTGGTGGCCATGCGCCCGCTGGCACGGCGGGTGTTTGCTGCCGTGTTGCCAGCCCACACCGAGGCTGATTCTCGCCGCTGGGTGCAATTTGCCGCCCGGTTGCGGCTGGCCCTCGAAGACGATGCGCACCACCATCCGCTGTCGTGGGTCTACACCCTGGGCAACTGGCTCATCAAACTGGCCGCTGGTGCTTGGTTGATGGCCGCCGCATGTGGATCAACGCTGGGTGCCGCGTGGGCCGGCGCGCTGGGTGGCGAGCTGGTGGTGATACTGCCCGTGCAAGGGCCTGCCGGATTCGGCACCTACGAGGCGGGCGTGGCTGCAGGCATGGCCTGGCTGGGCGGCGCGAGCAGCGTGCCAGCTCACGATGCGGCCCTCGCCGCGCTGTGCTGGCACATCACCATGCTCACGGTGGCCACGCTGGGTGGCCTGCTGGCCGGATTGCGCCCCGGCAGCCTGAGCAGGCTGCGCCCACCAGCATCCGCCGAACGCTCTGCCCCCGCCGGGCGCAAGCGCTGAGACAATCGGGGGCGGCGCATCGAGCGCACCCCGCACCGTTTAAATATTGATTGCACACCAGAGTTTTATGAGCACCACTGCCGATCTCGACGCCTACACCATGCCCACGAGCATGCCGCCACACCGCCTGTCGGTGGTGGTGCCGATGTACAACGAGGTGGACAACGCCGAGGCCATGGTAGATGCCGTGCAAAACGCGCTGGCGGCCTACCCCTGCGAGTGGGAGCTGGTGGTGGTCGACGACGGCAGCCTCGATGGCACCGTGCCGGCATTGCAAAAAGCGGCTCAACGCATTGGGCCGCACATCCGCATCATTGCGCTGTGGCGCAACTTTCGGCAAACCGCCGCCATGCAAGCCGGCATCGATGCCGCGCGCGGCGATGTGATCGTCACCCTCGATGGTGATCTGCAAAACGATCCGCGCGACATCCCCAAGCTCGTCGACAAATTGCTGCGCGACGATCTCGATCTCGTGGCTGGCTGGCGTAAAGAGCGGCAAGACGGCATGGTGCTGCGCAAGATCCCTTCGCGCATTGCCAACCGTCTGATTCGCCGCGTTACCGAGTTGCCGTTTCAAGATCTGGGCTGCAGCCTCAAGGCCTACCGTGCCGAGGTGCTCAAGCGCATCCGGCTGTATGGCGAAATGCACCGTTTCATCCCGGGCTGGATGGCCACGGTTACCTCGCCGGCACGCATGTCTGAAGTGCCCGTGCGCCACCACGCGCGCATGGCCGGCGCATCTAAATACGGCATCTCGCGCACCTTCCGGGTGATCGTTGATCTGCTGGCGATGCACTTTTTCTTGCGCTATGCCTCGCGCCCTGGGCATTTTTTTGGCGGCCTTGGGCTGGCGTTGGGTTCGTCGGGCAGCCTGATCCTGCTGTATCTGCTGATCGAGAAAATCCTCGGCCACAGCATCGGTGGGCGTCCGCTGCTGTGGCTGGGCTTTTTGCTGGTGCTGGGCGGATTGCAGTTTCTTACTACCGGCGTGCTCGCCGAATTGCTGATCCGTATCTACTACGCCCCGAAATCGGTGGATCCAGCCGCCTCGTATCACACAGCCGAGCTGCGCCACCCCTCTGCCGACGAAGCCTGGCATCGTCAGGCCTGAGCCTCATCCCAACGGCTTTTTTGTGGATTCGGGCATGACCGCTGTTCGCTCGCCCCGCGCCGAGCACCCTGCCCCACTGGGCGGTGCCGATGTGCTGATTGCGTTGGCGATTTTGGTATCGCTGTTTTTGTGTCTGGGCAGCGCCCCGCTGTTTGATGTCGACGAAGGCGCATTCAGCGAAGCCACGCGCGAGATGGTGGCGCACCGCGATTGGGGCTTCACCACGCTCAACGGCGTGCCGCGTTTTGACAAACCCATCCTCGTGTATTGGCTGCAGGCCGCAAGCGTGTCGCTGTTGGGGGTGAACGAATGGGCGTTTCGCCTGCCCTCGGCGCTGTGCGCCACGGTGTGGTCGCTGGCGGTGTGGGCCTTTGCGCGCCCACGGCTGGGAGCAGGCGCAGCACGGCTGTCAGCGCTGGCCGTGGCCACAAGCCTGGGCGTGCTGGCAATTGGCCGCGCCGCCACAGCCGACAGCCTGCTCAACATGCTGATGTGCCTGTCGATGCTCGATTTGTGGCGCTACCTTGAGCGGCCCGATCACGACACCGCCGCCATCGGTGCACTGCGCCGCACCTTTGCCTGGGTGGGCTTGGGCCTGCTGGCCAAGGGCCCGGTAGCGGTGCTGATACCGGGTGCGGTGGCGGTGATCTACATCGCCAGCACCGGGCAGTGGATCAAGCTGCGTCGCGCCCTGCTCGATCTGCCCGGCTGGGCCGTGCTGCTGCTCATTGCCGTGCCCTGGTATGCCTACGCGCTGCAGCGCCACGGCATGGATTTCGTCAACGGTTTTTTGCTCAAGCACAACGTATCGCGCTACACCTCATCGCTTGAGGGGCACTCGGGCAGCCTGCTGTATTACGCCGTGCTCGGGCCGCTGCTGTGGCTGCCGTGGTCGGGGTTGCTGCCAGCGCTGCTGGCGCGCGTGCGCATGCACTGGGCGCAACCGCTGGGGCGTTTTTTGTGGATCTGGGCGGTGTTCGTGCTCGGATTTTTCTCGTTGTCGGGCACCAAGCTGCCGCATTACGTGCTCTATGGCAGCACCCCGGTGTTCATCGGGCTGGGAGCGATGGCGGCAAGCCACTCGGGCGCAACGGTGTCGATGCGCGCATCGCGCGGCCTGGCCGGCATGCTGATCACGGTGCTGCTGATCGGCCTGCCCTGGGCGCCACACCTGATGCAGCACATGGCCGACAGCTGCCAGATCGCCGATCCGTTTTATCGTGAATTGGCCTCGGGCGCCACACGCGCCGCGCCAACGCTGTGGCCCGCGCTCTCGGGTGCCGCGCTGGTGGTGTGGCTGCTGGTGGGATGGCGCACGCGGCGTTTTGGCACCGGCCTGGCGCTCGGGGCCACGCTATCGGCCGCGCTGGTGGCCGGATGCTTTACGCCCTGGCTGGGCGATGTGCTGCAAGGGCCCATCAAGCGTGCCGCTGCCGTGGCAGCCACGCACCCCGAGCCAGGCGTGCAGTGGATGCTGCATCACCCCAGCTTCAGCGTTTATCGCCAAGCCGTAACCCCGCTGGCCGAACCACACCCCGGTGAACTGGCCCTCACGCGCAGTGATCGTCTGGCCCGCACACCTTGTGCTGATTGCCGTGTGCTGTTTGCTGAGCGCGGCGTGGTGCTGATCCAGAAAGCCCCTGCGCCATGAGCACCGCCTTTGAGCCGCGCCAATCACCGATGCTGAGTCGCTGGCGCAGCGTTCTGGCACTGGCTGTGGCACTCACGCTCTACCGTGCCTGGCTGGTGGGCCACATCGGCTTCACCCTGTTTTACGACGAAGCGCAATATTGGGATTGGTCGCGCGAGCTGGCCTGGGGCTACTACTCAAAGCCACCCATGATCGCAGCACTGATCAAGCTCACCACAACGATCTGGGGCAGCGGCATGCTGGCTGTCAAGCTCAGTTCGATGCTGCTGTATCCGCTCACAGCGCTGATGATCGGCGCCCTGGCGCGCGAACTGCATCCTCGAGCAGGCACCACGGCAGCAGTGCTGTTTTTGTGTCTGCCCATCACCGGGCTGCTGGGGTTGTATGTCACCACCGATGCCCCGTTGCTGCTGTGCTGGAGCGCTGCAGCCTTTGCGCTGTGGCGCGCCCAGACCACCAACCGCATGCGCTGGTGGGCGGCATTGGGTGTGGCGTGCGGGCTGGGGCTGCTCTCTAAATACACCATGGCGGCATTCGCCCTGAGTGCGCTGCCCGTGCTGTGGCTCGTGCCCGGCCCACGCCGTGGCTTGCGGCGCGCCGGCCCGTGGCTGGCGCTGACGCTGGCAGCGGCCTTGCTGGCGCCCAATCTGGCCTGGAACGCAGCACATGATTTCCCCACACTCAAGCACACGGCCGACATCACCACCCGCGCGCAACGCGAGGGCGGCGTGCGCGAGGTGATCGAATTTTTGGCCGGACAAGCCTTGCTGCTGGGCCCGCTCGGTGCGTGGTGGGCATGGCGCGGTGGCTGGTGGATCAGCCGCTACGCACAGCCTGCGCTGCTGCCCCCCATGCCTGCCGCGCCTGCGGGTGCACGCGCCTTCGTGTTGGCCTTGATACTGCCCCTGATCGCACTGGCCATCGTGCAGGCGCTCAAGGCCCATGCGCATCTCAACTGGGCTGCGCCCGCCCACGTGGGCAGCGTCGTGTTGATGGCGTTGGCGCTGCACTCAACCGACGGAGCGCGCCGCCACCGTGCCTTTGCCTGGGTGATCGCCAGCAACCTGATCCTGACAGCGCTCACGGCCCACGCAGGTGATATCGCCCGGCTGGCGGGGCGCCCATTGCCCACGCGGCTCGATGCATTTGTTCGCATGCGGGGGTGGGACACCGCCTTTGCACAGGTGCGGCCCACCTTGCAACCCTCGCAGCCAGCGGCGCAACGCCCTGTGGTGCTCGCACAAGATCGCGTGCTGCTCACGCAATCGGCCTACCAATGGCGCGATCTCAATGTGCGCCCCGTGGCCTGGAACCCGCAACACGCGATCGAAGATCACTACGCGCTCACCACACAGTTGCGCCCTGAGCCAGGCCGCCAGTGGCTGCTGCTCACCCAGAGCGCAAACGCAGCCGAGCCGATTCGCGCCCGTTTTGAGCACAGCGTTGAAGCCGCCCGGGCGCGCGTTGAAGTTGGCCCCGGGCGATTTGTTGAGCTGCATGCCTATGTGCTCAGCGGGTTCAAGGGATACGCCCGCGTCAACCCGCAACACCCATGAGCCGCACCGATATGCGCGAGCCCCATGGCGCCGCCGCCACGACATCCACCACCCCCGACACAACTGCACTCAGCCGCTTCAGCCTGCCCTGGCACGATCGGCTCACCGCCTGTGCTTTAGTGGCGTGCGTGGCCATTTTTTTGATCTGGCCCGATATTGATCTGCGTGTGGCGCGCCACTTCTTCAGCCCCGAGGTGGGATTTATTTGGGCGCAACATCCGCTGGTACGCTGGCTCTACGATTGGACGCCCTGGATCGGCCGCGCGTTGATCACTGTGTTGGCCCTTGTTGTTTGGCGTGGTTACAAACGCCCCGCCGCTGTTGCGCTCACCACCCGGCGCATGGCCACTGTGGCGCTGTGCGTGGCCCTCATCGGCCCGGGGTTGGTGATTGAGGTTGGCCTCAAGCCTGGATGGCAGCGACCGCGCCCGGTGCAAGTGCAAGAGTTTGGCGGCACTCAAACCTATCGCCCGGCATTTCGCTATTGCGCTCCCTGCACCGAACACCATTCGTTTGTGAGCAGCCACGCCGCCAACGGTTTTTTCTTGCTTGCTCTGGGGCTCACCGCACCCCCCGTGCAGCGCCGACGCTGGTTTACCGCCGGTGTGGTGGCCGGTGCGGTGATCGGGCTGGGCCGCATGGCACAAGGCGGACATTTTTTAAGCGACGTTCTCTTTGCCTTTTTCGTGGTGTGGCTGTCCGGGCTCGCCGTGCTTGTCGCCCGCCACTGGCGGAAGCGGCGACGTGCGGCATCATGATCAGCACAGCAACCTCCACCTGAGCCCAGACAGATCCCCCCCCAATAAATATCATCGGAGACTCCCTCGTGTCCTCACAAGCCTTTCTCGACCCTGCAGACACCGCACAGTGGATTCGCGGCTTTCAAAACGTCATCCCCTTCGTGGGCGCCTCGGGCATGAGCATCCGCGATCTGGGCAAAGGCACGGCCACAGCGATGATGCCGGCACGCACCGATTGGACCGGCGATGCTGAGAAGCAGACGATCCACCCCGGCTGCCTGAGCGTGTTGGCGGATTCGTCTTGCGGCATGGCGGTGGCCACGGCGCTTGATGTGATCGAGCCCTTCGCCACGCTCGATCTGCGCATGGATTACCTGCGCCCAGCCCTGGCTGAGCGTGATCTTTTGTGCACCGCCACCTGCCACCGGCTCTCTCGCACCGTGGCCTTTGTGCGCGGCGAGTTGTTTCAGGCCGAAGGCAGCGAGCCCGTGGCCACGGTAAACGCCACCTTCATGCGCGCCACGGCTCACGGTCGCCGCGAAACCTCACCCGAGGCCACGCGCTCAACCAGTTGGAGCATCGACACCAGCGCACAGGTGCCCGCATTGCCGCCGCAGCGTTCGCCTTATGTGGATTTTTTGGGCGTGCAGCGCATCGCCCGTGCTGGCGAGCCGCCCTTGTTCAGGCTGCCGTTTCGCCACGATCTGATCGGCAACCCGATGCTGCCGGCCCTGCACGGCGGCGTGCTGGCCGGCTTTGCCGAAACCGCTGCCATCCTGCATCTGGTGTTTACCGTCGAAGACACCCCCAGCGGCAAGGCGCCGCGCGGGGTTGATTTTTCGATCGACTATCTGCGCTCGGCCAAACCCATCGATACCTATGCCGCCTGCACCACGGTGCGTCTTGGCGCACGCGTAGCGCTGGTGCAGGTGAACGTGTGGCAAGAGGATCCGGCCCGCCCCGTGGCAACCGCGCGCACGCATTTGCTGCTGCCGGCCACCGGGGGCTGAGGCCGGCACTGCTGCCTCAACCCACCCACTTGCGGGCGTTGGCAAACATCCGCATCCACGGGCTTGCCGCACCCAGCGCACCCTTCGTCCAGCTCATCTGTGCATTGCGGAACACCCGCTCGGGGTGCGGCATCATCGCCGTAAACCGACCATCGGCCGTGGTAACCGCAGTGAGGCCGCCCGGGCTGCCGTTCGGGTTGAACGGATACGCCTCGGTTGGCAAGCCGGCGTGATCAACAAAACGCGCCGCACGATGCACCGCCTGTGCGTCGCCGCGCTGTGAAAAATCAGCAAAGCCTTCACCGTGCGACACAGCAATCGGCATACGGCTGCCGGCCATGCCCGCAAAGAAAACCGAGGGGCTATCGAGCACCTCAACCAAACTCAGCCGCGCCTCAAACTGCTCACTCTTGTTGCGCGTGAATTTGGGCCAAGCCTGAGCCCCGGGGATCAACGGGCTAAGCGCCGCCAGCATCTGGCAGCCATTGCACACGCCCAGCGTGAAGGTGTCGGTGCGCTTAAAAAACGCATCAAACTGCGCCGTCAGATCGGGATGGAAAAGAATCGAGCGAGCCCAGCCCTCACCCGCGCCCAGGGTGTCGCCATAGCTGAAACCACCACACGCCACCAGCCCCTTGAACTGATCGAGCGAAGCCCGCCCAGTTTGCAAATCGGTCATGTGAACGTCGTAAGCCTCAAACCCAGCCTTGGCCATGGCGTAGGCCATCTCGACGTGCGAGTTAACCCCCTGCTCACGCAGAATCGCCACGCGAGGCTTGCTCAGGTGAACAAAGGGGGCGGCCACCTCTTCAGCCGGATCGAACGTGAGCTGAAGGTGCAGGCCAGCGTCGTCTGATGCGCCCACTGCAGCATGCTCGGCATCGGCGCACGCTGGGTTGTCGCGCAACCGGGCAATGCGCCACGACACGTCGTCCCACACCTTGTGCAGTTGCTCAAGCGGCGCGCCAAACACAGCCTTGCCATCGCGCCAAACCTCAACCGCACCTTTGGTGTTGGGTTTGCCAATCACATGGCTGTGCTGCGACAAGCCATGCTCGCGCAGCGTCTGCATCACGGCATTGCGTTCGCTTGTGGGCACCTGAATGATCACCCCCAGCTCTTCGGCAAACAGGGCCTGCAACGTTTTTTGATGGCGACGCCCGCCAATCTGCGCAGCCCAATTTTTGGCATCGCCCGCATCCATGCGGCTGTCGCTCACGCCATCGCCCTCGATCACCAGCATGTCGATATTGATCGACACCCCCACGTGGCCGGCAAAAGCCATCTCGCACACCGCTGCCCACAAGCCGCCATCGGCACGATCGTGGTAGGCCAAAACCTGCCCTTTTGAGCGCAGCGCGTTAACGGCACTCACCACACTCTTGAGCAACGCCGGATCGTCAAGATCAGGCACCGCATCACCAAACTGGTTGAGCGTTTGCGCCAGGATCGAGCCCCCCATGCGATTGCGGCCACGACCCAAATCAATCAGGATCAGGCTGGTGTCGTCGGGGCCACCACACGCCGGGCTCAACAGTTGTGGTGTGAGCGTGCCCGACACATCGGGCAGCGTTGCAAAGGCCGTAACGATCAGCGACACCGGTGCCGTCACCTGCCGCGTTTGGCTGGCATCGCTCCAGCGCGTGCGCATCGACAGGCTGTCTTTACCCACGGGCACCGACACGCCCAGCGCGGGGCACAGCTCCATACCCACCGCACGCACGGTGTCGTAGAGCGTGGCGTCTTCGCCCGGCTCGCCACAAGCCGCCATCCAGTTGCACGACAGCTTTACGCGCGACAGCTCAATGGGCGCAGCCAGCAAATTGGTGATGGCCTCAGCCACCGCCATGCGCCCCGATGCGGGGCCATCCACCACCGCCAGCGGCGTGCGCTCACCCATGGCCATGGCCTCACCGCCCAGGCCGGCAAAGTCGGCCAGCGATACGGCCACGTCGGCCACCGGCACCTGCCATGGGCCCACCATCTGATCGCGGTGGCTCAGGCCGCCCACGGTGCGATCGCCAATCGTGATCAAGAACCGTTTGCTTGCCACGGTGGGATGGCGCAACACATTGAGTGCCGCCTGCTCGAGCGTCACATCGCCCAAATCGAGCATCGGGGTGCGGCGCACCACGCGCTTGACATCTCGCTGCATGCGCGGCGGCTTGCCCAGCAGCACCTCCATCGGCATATCGATCGGCGTGCCATGCACGCCCGTGCCGCCGGGGCCGTCTTCGAGCACCAACCGCAGCGCCTCAGTGGCCACGCCCACCACGGCAAACGGGCAACGCTCACGTTCAGCCATCGATCGAAAAAGATCCAGGCTGCCCGGCGCAATGGCCAACACGTAGCGCTCTTGGCTCTCGTTGCACCAAATCTCTTTAGGCGCCAGCCCCCCCTCTTCGAGCGGCACCTGGCTCAAATCGAAGCACGCGCCGCGCCCGGCACCGTCCACCAACTCAGGAAAAGCATTGCTGATACCGCCCGCACCCACATCGTGAATGGCAAGAATGGGGTTGGCTGCGCCGAGGCTCCAGCAATGGTTGATCACCTCTTGCGCGCGGCGCTGAATCTCGGGGTTGCCTCGCTGCACCGAATCAAAATCGAGCTCAGCGGCATTGGTGCCCGCCGCCATCGAGCTGGCTGCGCCACCGCCCATGCCGATACGCATGCCCGGGCCACCCAACTGAATCAGCAGCGTGCCCGCCGCAAACACCTCTTTGTGCGTCTGCCCCTGAGCAATCGAGCCCAGACCGCCAGCGATCATGATCGGTTTGTGATAGCCGCGTCGCTCGATCAGCGGCTGCCCGGCGCCATCATGCGCCGATACCGTTTGTTCGTAGACACGGAAATATCCGCCCAAATTGGGCCGCCCGAATTCGTTGTTAAAGGCCGCGCCGCCCAAGGGGCCATCGATCATGATCTGCAACGGGCTGGCAATGTGATCGGGCCTGCCGTAGGGCTCACGCTCCCAGGGTTCGCTGGTGTCGGGCAGATACAGGTTCGACACCGAAAAACCCGTCAAACCCACCTTGGGCCGCGAGCCCCGCCCGGTGGCGCCCTCATCGCGAATCTCACCTCCGGCGCCGGTTGACGCTCCCGGGTGCGGCGAAATCGCCGTCGGGTGGTTGTGCGTTTCCACCTTCATCAGCACATGCGCAAGCTCGGGGCGAGCCACATAGCGCGGCGATTGCCCATCGGCACCCACATGCCCCTCAGGCAGCCAGCGCTCGATATTCAGCCCCTCCATCACCGCCGCGTTGTCGGCGTAAGCCACCACCGTGTGCTGCGGGCTGAGTTTTTCGGTGTTGCGGATCATGCCGAACATCGACAGCGGCTGAGGCTGCCCATCGATCACGAAATCAGCATTGAAGATCTTGTGCCGGCAATGCTCGCTGTTGGCCTGAGCAAACATCATCAGCTCAACATCGGTGGGATTGCGCTGCAGCTTCACGAACGCATCGACAAGGTAATCAATCTCATCGTCAGACAGTGCCAAGCCAAAGCTCATGTTTGCCGCTGCCAGCGCCGCGCGTCCCTGGCCCAGCACATCAACGCGCTCCATCGGTTTCTCGGCCAGCTCAACAAACAACCGCGCCGCCGCCGCGTGCTCAAACACCACGCTTTCGGTCATGCGATCGTGCAGCACCGCAGCCACGGCCAGCCGCTCAGCCTCGCTCAACGGCTTGGCGCCGCCCGTGAGATTGCCGATCAGCCCGGCCTTGAGCGTGAGCCAATACGCCGTCACCCGCTCGACACGCTTGATGCCCAGCCCACAGTTATGCGCAATATCGGTTGCTTTCGACGCCCAAGGCGACACCGTGCCCAAACGCGGCGTCACCACAACCAATTCGCCCTCTGACGGCCCGCGATACGGATCACCGTACGTCAGCAAGGCCAACAACTTCTCGCGCTGATCGCCACCCAGCGGCTGATCGCACCACACCCAATGCACATGCCGGGCGTGGACAGCGCTGATGCGAGGCACAACGGCCTGCACCCGTGCCAGCAGCGCGGGCGCGCGAAAGTCGGACAAGGCGTTACCGCCATCGATGCTGAAGATGTGGGGGGTGGTCACGTGGAGGATGCTCGTGCGCAAAAAAAGAGGGGGGATGCGGCACAGCACTGCCCAGACACCGCGCGCTAGGGTGTGCCACAGGCCGCAAACCCTTGATTTTAAAGGGTGGATAGGGGCAAATGACATAATTGCCCGCATGACTATCACGATCAAAGCAGGCGCCGAAATTAACGGCATGCGCCTGGCCTGCCGGCTGGCTTCTGAAGTGCTCGATTACCTCACGCCCTTCATCAAACCCGGCATCACCACCAACGAAATCGACCGCCTCGCGCACGACTACATGGTCAATGTGCAGGGCTGCATCCCCGCCCCGCTTAACTACGCTCCCTCGGGCTATACGCCCTACCCCAAATCGATCTGCACGTCGGTCAACCACCAGATTTGCCACGGCATTCCGAGCGACAAGGCGCTTAAAAACGGCGACATCGTCAACCTCGACATCACCGTCATCAAAGACGGCTGGCATGGCGACACGAGCCGCATGTTCATCGCGGGCGAAGGCTCGATTGCCGCACGCCGTCTGTGCCTGCTCACCTACGAAGCCATGTGGCGCGGCATTGCCAAAGTTAAGCCGGGCGCACGGTTGGGCGATGTCGGCAACGCCATCCAAACCTTTGTCGAAAACGCCGGCTTCTCGGTGGTGCGCGAGTTTTGTGGCCACGGCATCGGGCGCAAGTTTCACGAAGAACCCCAGGTGCTGCACTACGGACGTCCCGGCACAGGCGACGAACTCGTGCCCGGCATGACATTCACCATTGAGCCGATGGTCAATGCCGGCAAACGCGACATCAAACAGCTCAATGACGGCTGGACCATCGTCACCAAAGATCATTCGCTATCTGCACAGTGGGAGCACACCGTGCTCGTTACCGACACAGGCTACGAGGTGCTCACTCTCTCTGCGGGCAGCCCGCCACCACCGGCTTTCATCACCGCATGAACTCATCGCCCCGCGCCCCGGCACTGGCCAACGAATCCTCACCTGCCGAAACCCTGCCCCAGCTGCGACAACGTTTTCGCGAAGGCAAAACGGCGCTGATCGAATCGTTTGCCCAGGGACGCCCGACGGCGCCTGCGGCCACGCGCATGCTGCGAGCCATCGCGCGCCACGTCGATCAAACACTCACCCAACTCTGGAATCAAGCCGGCATGCCGCGCCATCTGGCGCTCATCGCCGTGGGTGGCTATGGGCGCGGTGAACTGTTTCCGTATTCCGACGTCGACGTGCTCATCTTGCTGCCCGATGGCATCGATCTGAGCGCCAGCACCAGCGACCACAGTGCCGAGGCCCAACAACGGCAAACCATTACGGCAGCACTCGAGAGCTTTATTGCCGGATGCTGGGATATCGGCCTTGAAATCGGCTCCAGCGTGCGCACCGTGGCCGAATGCGCGCAAGAAGCGCAGCGCGATGTCACCATCCAAACGGCCATGCTTGAGGCGCGCTTTATCTGTGGCGCACGCCCGCGTTTTGCCGAATTCGAGCAAGCCACTGCTGCCGTGATGGACACACGGGCCTATCTGCGCGCCAAGACGCTCGAGATGCGCCAACGGCACGTTAAATACGAAGACACGCCTTATTCGCTCGAACCCAATTGCAAAGAAAGCCCCGGCGGGCTGCGCGATCTGCAAGTGGTGCTTTGGGTGGCACGCGCTGCCGGGCTCGGTCGCAACTGGCGCGAACTGGCGCACAGCGGTCTGCTCACCCCCTTCGAGGCCAAACAACTTGAGCTCAACGAAGGCCAGCTCAAGCTGATTCGTGCCCGACTGCACATCGTGGCCAAGCGCCGCGAAGATCGCCTCATCTTTGATCTTCAAACCGCCGTGGCCGAGTCGTTCGGCTACCAGCACAGCAAAGAGCAGCGCGCCTCTGAGGTGCTCATGCGCCGCTACTACTGGGCGGCCAAGGCGGTGTCGCAGCTCAATCAAATACTGATGCTCAACGTCGAAGAACGCATCGAGGGCTCGCACGACGCGCCGATGCGCGCCATCTCAAACAAATTCTTCGACCGATCGGGCATGCTCGAAGTGGCCAGCGACGATCTCTTCCAGCGCGATCGGCACGCCATCCTCGAAACTTTTTTGGTCTTCGAGCAGCAGGGGCTGCGCGGCTTGTCGGCCCGCACCCTGCGAGCGCTCTACAACGCCCGCAACCTGATGGACAGCGCGTTTCGGCGCGATCCGCTCAACCGTGAGCTGTTTTTGCAAATCCTGCAGCAGCCCCAGGGGCAGACGCGTGCCATGCGGCTGATGAACCAAACCAGCGTGCTGGGCCGCTATCTGTGGGTGTTTCGCCGTATCGTGGGGCAGATGCAGCACGATCTGTTTCACGTCTACACGGTCGATCAGCACATCTTGATGGTGCTGCGCAACGTGCGGCGCTTTTTTATCCCCGAGCACGCCCACGAATACCCGTTTTGCTCGCAACTCGCCGGGCAGTGGGAACGCCCCTGGACGCTGTATGTAGCCGCGCTCTTTCACGATGTAGCCAAGGGCCGTGGTGGCGATCACTCTGAGCTGGGTGCCGTTGAAGTGCGACGTTTTTGCCGCGCCCACGGCATCTCGCGCGACGACAGCAAAGAGATCGAGTTCTGGGTGCGAGAGCACCTCACGATGTCGCATGTGGCTCAAAAAGAAGATCTCAGCGATCCCGATGTGATCAACGCTTTTGCGCAGCGCGTGGGCTCAGAGCGCGCACTCACCGGCCTGTATTTGCTCACGGTGGCCGATGTGCGCGGCACCAGCCCCAAGGTCTGGAATGCCTGGAAAGGCAAGCTGCTCGAAGATCTGTATCGCCTCACGCTGCGCGCCCTCGGTGGCGCTCAACCGCACATCGACGCCGAAATCGAAAGCCGCAAGCAAGAAGCCCGACGCACGCTGGCGTTGTATTCGCTGCTGCCCGATACCGAAACGCCGCTCTGGAAAACGCTCGATCTCAGCTACTTTGCGCGCCACGACGGCGGCGATATCGCCTGGCATGCGCGTTCGCTGTTTCGCCATGTTCAGAGCACGGCCCCCGTGGTGCGTGCACGGCTGTCGCCCATTGGCGAGGGGCTGCAGGTGGTGGTCTATTCGCCCGATCGCCCCGATCTCTTTGCCCGCATCTGTGGCTTTTTTGATGGCGGGGGCTACAACATTCTCGACGCCAAAATCCACACCACGCGGGCGGGCTACGCGCTCGACACCTTCCAGATCACCACCCCGCTGGTGGGGCCGCACTACCGCGATCTCATCACGTTGGTTGAAACCCAGCTCACACAAGCGCTCACGGCCACGGGCGAGCTGCCAAGCCCATCACGCGGACGGGTATCGCGTCGGGTCAAATCGTTTCCGATCACGCCGCGCGTTACCTTGCGCCCCGATGAGCGCGCGCAACGCTGGATTCTCAGCGTATCCACCAGCGATCGCGCCGGCCTGCTCTACTCGATTGCGCTCGTGCTCGCGCGCCACAAGATCAACCTGCAACTGGCCAAGATCACCACGCTGGGCGAGCGGGTCGAAGACACCTTCTTGATCGACGGCCCCGAGCTGCGCCAAGACCGCTCGCAATTGGCCATCGAAACCGAGTTGCTCGATGCCATCAGCCCACGCTCAAGTGGTTAAACAAAGTAAAACAAAAAACCAGCAGGGATCAGGCCGGATCTTTGGGCGCCAATGCAGCTTCGAGCACGGCCATCTGATCGCGCAACAACAAACGACGCTTTTTAAGACGCTTGAGCGCCAATTCGTCGCAGGGCAGTTGCTCGACGGCGCGGTCGATCAAGCTGTCGAGATCGGCATGCTCGATGCGCAATTCGATCAAACGCCGTTGAGGGGAGTGCAGGTTGTTGTCCATTGCGGGAAAACAAGGCCCCCGGAACACACATTTCGCCGGGCCATGAAGACGAACAGCGATTATAGTTTTCAGCCATGAGCGCGACGTCAGAAGGCTTTCGTCTGAACGCGGTTACCGGCATGCACCGGGGTGACCGCGCCTACCAGCAAGATCAAGTGGAAATCCTGCCCCACGAACGGGTGCCGGGCTGTCTGCTGGCCGTTGTGGCCGATGGCATGGGCGGCAAAAGCGGCGGGCGCAAGGCCGCCGATCAGGTGGTGATGACCGCCCGCCAAATCTTCGAGCGCTACGTGCCCAGCAAAGATGATGCTGCTGCACTGCTGCAACGCCTCGTCGAAGAAGCACACCTGATGATCAAGCTCACGGCTATCTCATCCGAAGAAGAGCCGCACAGCACCATCGCCTGCTACCTTATCAACCCTGATCGCTCGTGTGAGATCGTGCATGCGGGCGATTCGCGGGTGTATCACTTTCGCGGCGCCGAAATGATCGGGCGCACCATCGATCACTCGTTTGTGCAGCGGCTGGTTAATGAAGGCCAACTCACCGAAGAAGAAGCCAACAACCACCCGCAATCCAACCTGCTTACGGGCTGTCTGGGCACACAGCAAGATCCGCCCATCACCCAAAGCCGTATCGACCGGCTTGAAGTAGGCGACACTCTGCTGGCCTGCAGCGATGGGCTGTGGCACTACTTCACCCCCAAAGAGCTGGGCGCCATCGTGCACACACTCTCCCCCCGCGAAGCCAGCGAGATGCTCGTCAACAAAGCGCGCAATCGGGCACGGGGCGGCGGCGACAACCTCTCGCTCGCGCTTGTCAAGGTCGAAGCCCTGATCAAAGAAGCACCGCGCTTCGATCCCTCGCGTTTTCGCTAAGCAGCGCGCGCACCCAAACGGGCCCTCATGTGAGTGAGGTATCAACCTCGCGGTGCGCCAGCGACAAAAACTCTTTGGATTGCATCTCGTTGAGCCGCGACACCGTGCGCGGAAACTCATGCGCCAGCGGCCCATCAAGATAAAGCTGCTCTGGCGGCACCTCGGCTGACATCACCAGCTTCACGCGCCGGTCGTACAGCACATCAACCAGCCACGTAAAACGCCGCGCCTCTGAAGCCAGCCGCGGCGGCATCTGCGGCACATCCGACAGCAGCAGCGTATGAAACTGCTGTGCCAGCTCAAGGTAATCGTTTTGCGAACGCGGTCCGCCGCACAGCGTGGCGAAATCAAACCACACCACCCCGCCAGCACGCCGACGCGCCGGCAGCACACGATGCTCGATATTGAGTTTGGGGTCTTCATCGCGCGTCTCAGCCAGTTGTTCAAAAGCGGCCTCCATCTCGGCATCGGCTTGCGCGCCCAGCGGCGAGTGATACAGCCGCACCTGCTCAAGCGTGCGCCGCCGGTAATCCGTGCCGTTATCGACATTGATCACCTCAAGCTGGCTCTTGAGCAACTCGATGGCCGGCAAGATGCGATCTCTGTGCAACCCGTTGGGATACAGCTCATCGGGATGAAAGTTTGAAGTGGTGACGATGCTCACGCGGTTGGCAAACAGCGATTCGAGCAAACGATGCAAGATCATCGCGTCGGTAACGTCAGCCACATGGAACTCATCGAAGCAGATCAGCCGATGGCGTCGAGCGATGCGCTTGCCCAACTCATCGAGAGGGTTCACCACACCTTTGAGATCCTGCAACTGCCGGTGCACTTCGCGCATGAATTCATGAAAATGCAAACGCGTCTTGCGCTGCAGCGGCACGGCATTAAAAAAGCAATCCATCAAAAAGCTCTTGCCACGCCCCACCCCGCCAAACATATACACCCCACGCGGCAGCGGCGGAAAGCGAATCATCTTGGTGAGTGCATTCGAGCGGCGTGATTTGTAGGCCATCCACTCGTCTTGGCAGCGCTGCAGCGCTGCGATCGCACGCAATTGGGCCGGATCGCTGTGATAGCCGCGCTCGGCCAAACTGCCCTCGTAGAGCTCGGTCACCGTGGTCGTTGACATGACGCTTTAACCTGCGTGTATCAAAAAATAAAAAAGGGGCGGCACGGGGCCGCCCTTTTTTCTGGCCCGCAATAGCCTCAAAAGTTGAGTGTGCGTTTATCCACCGCCAGGGCTGCTTCTTTGGTGGCCTCAGACAGCGATGGATGCGCGTGGCAAATGCGTGCGATGTCTTCAGCGCTGGCCTTGAACTCCATCGCCACCACAGCCTCAGCAATCAGCTCACTGGCAAACGGCCCAACGATGTGCACACCCAAAATTTCGTCAGTAGCGGCATCGGCCAAAAACTTGACGAAGCCTGTGGTATCCCCCAGCGCACGCGCCCGGCCATTGGCCATGAACGGGAACGACCCCGCCTTGTAAGCACGCCCTTCGGCCTTGAGCTGCTGCTCGGTTTTGCCCACCCAGGCGATCTCTGGCGAGGTGTAGATCACCCACGGGATGGTGTTGAAGTTCACGTGCCCATGCTGGCCCGCAATACGCTCGGCCACGGCCACGCCCTCTTCTTCGGCTTTGTGAGCGAGCATCGGGCCTCGCACCACATCGCCCACGGCCCACACATTGGGCAGATTGGTTTTGCAATCGCCATCAACCGCGATGGCGCCACGTTCGTCGAGCTTGAGCCCCACCGCTTCGGCATTGAGCCCTTGCGTGTTGGGCACGCGGCCAATGCTCACGATGAGCTTGTCGACATCCAGCGTGTGTTCTGCCCCCTTGGCGTCGGTGTAGGCCAC
The DNA here is from genome assembly GCA_964618825.1 of uncultured Aquabacterium sp. Taxonomy (GTDB): domain Bacteria; phylum Pseudomonadota; class Gammaproteobacteria; order Burkholderiales; family Burkholderiaceae_C; genus Aquabacterium. Next base: position 1,512 of record CAZUCW010000018.1, on the reverse strand, counting down.
CTGCACGCCTTTTTTGGCGGATTTTTTGATATCGCCGATCTTTACGCCCAGCTCGATTTTTAGCCCCTGCTTGGCAAAGGCCTTGGCGGCTTCTTTGGCCACCTGCTCATCAACTGCAGCCAAAAAGGCCGGCAACGCCTCAAGGACGGTGACATCAGCACCAAGGCGGCGCCACACCGATCCCATTTCAAGGCCGATCACGCCCGAGCCGATCACGCCCAGTTTTTTGGGCACATCGCCAATGCGCAGCGCGCCATCATTCGAGAGGATGCGCTCTTCATCAAACGCGGCCCCTGGCAAAGCTCGAGCACTCGAGCCCGTGGCCACGATGATGTGTTTGCCCCGCAGTGTGGCGGTTTTTTCGCCAGCCACAGCGATTTCGTAGCCCCCTTCAGCGGCCTTGGCAAACGAGCCCCGGCCATGGAAAAAGCTCACTTTGTTCTTTTTGAACAAATAAAGGATGCCGTCGTTGTTTTGCTTCACGACGGTGTCTTTGCGGGCAATCATTTTGGCCACATCCATCTTCAGGCCCGACACCGTGATGCCGTGTTCGTCAAAGTGGTGTGCGGCCTGCTCGTAGTGCTCGCTCGATTGCAGCAACGCCTTCGAGGGGATGCAGCCCACGTTGGTGCATGTGCCACCGGGTGCGGGGCCGCCGGCGGTGTTTTTCCAGTCGTCGATGCAGGCCGTGTTGAAGCCCAGTTGTGCCGCACGAATGGCAGCGATGTAGCCCCCCGGGCCGCCGCCAATGACGATCACGTCGAAAGATTGAATACTCATGCATGTGCTCCTGCGCGCACCAACATCAGTGCGCAAGCTTGAGGGTGATAACTCCGCCAACGATCAAGGCCACGCCCAAAAATCTGGCCAGCGTGGCGGCATCGCCAAAGAACATCACCCCGATCAAAAACGTGCCGGCGCCGCCGATACCGGTCCAGACCGCATAAGCGGTGCCGATCGGAATCTCGCGCTGCGCCAGCCACAACAACCAGCCGCTCAGGCCCATCGAGACAACCGCCCCCACCAAACCGCTCATGCGGTACTCGGGCTGCTGAGACAGCTTGAAGCCCAAAGGCCAGCCCATCTCAAACACGCCTGCAAGCAGCAGGTAGGCCCAGGCCATCGGCGGCTCAGATATCGAACAGCAACCGGGCCGGATCCTCGAGCGCTTCTTTCATCGCCACAAGGCCCAGCACAGCCTCTCGACCGTCGATGATGCGGTGGTCGTAAGACATCGCCAGATAGTTCATCGGACGCACAACCACCTGCCCGTTTTCAACCACAGCACGGTCTTTCGTGGCGTGCACGCCCAGAATCGCCGATTGCGGGGGGTTGATGATGGGCGTGGACAGCATCGAGCCAAACACGCCGCCGTTCGAGATCGAGAACGTACCGCCGGTGAGCTCTTCGAGGCTGAGCTTGCCGTCGCGGGCCTTCACGCCAAACTCGGCGATTTTCTTTTCGATCTCAGAGAACGTCATCTGATCAACATTGCGCAGCACCGGCACCACC
>CAZUCW010000017.1:7728-39856 GCA_964618825.1 uncultured Aquabacterium sp. | reverse complement strand
CCGTAACTTTGATCGATAGCTCGCCGGTTTTGGTTTTGAACAGCGTGCCTGTGGCGCCGAGGATGTCGCCCAGATCCCAGTGTTTGAAGGCGGCCAGGGCGTCGGCGCCCACGGCGTCGAGCGTGATGTAGATCTGGATGCGGCCGCTGCCGTCTTGCAGGGTGCCGAAGCAGGCTTTGCCCATCACGCGCTTGAGCATCAAACGCCCGCCGATGGTGGCGCTCACGGGGGCGGCTTCGAGTTCGTCGTTGCTTTTGCCGTCGTGCAGGCGGTGCAGATCGGCGGCGTGATCGGCAGGTTTGAAATCGTTGGGGAAGGCCACGCCCTGGGCGCGCAATGCGGTGAGTTTTTCGCGGCGTTCGGCAATCAGCTTGTTGGTGTCGACCACAGGGGCTTCGGCAGCAGGGGTGTCGGCGGTTGGGGAGGTGGGCTGATTCGGCGGCGTTTGGATCATGGCGGTGGCCTGCGGGGGTTCGGCGCGATGGGTGCGCGGTGGGCGGGGCGAAAGCGGCAAAGGGAGCAATTTTAAGGTTGATGGGCCTGGGCTCGGGGACAATCGCGGCTTTCGCGTGGACGGGCTCTTGGCGCGTTCTCGATCCGCTGCGGTCTCACCCTTGCTTGTCTTCGTTGCCAGGCTTGTATTGCGCATGTCGTCTCGCCTACTGTCTCGCTCACTGTTTCGCGGTGCGGCTGCCAACCTGATCGCCAAGATCGCGTTGGTGGCGCTGGGCCTGGGCATCACTTTGGTGGTGGCTCGGCGTGGCGCCGAGGTGCAGGGGGCGTTTGCGTTGTTTGTGGCGTGCGAGTCGGTGCTGCTGGCACTGTTTTCGGGCTTTGGGTTGGCGCTGGCGCGCGAGGTGTCGCATCACCGCGCGGATGCGGCGCGTTCGCTGTCGGCGCTGCTGCTGGCCAGTTTGGCCGTGGGGCTGCTGGCCGCCGGTGCGTTGCTGGGGGTGTCGCAATGGGCCGCACGTGAGCCGTATCGGCACCTGTGGCTGCTGGCGTTGGGGGCACCTTTTGTGTTGATGGTGCCCACGGCCACGGGTTTGTGGATGGGGCAGGGGCGGATGCTGCCGCTGAATTTGGCACAGGTGGCTGCGCCGGCGGTGGTGTTGCTCAGCCTGCTGGCGCTGGGTGGCTGGGCGGGGTGGGGCAGTTTGAGTGTGCTCGCGGTGTTGGGTGTTTGGGTGGCGGGCAAATCGCTTGTGGGGCTGGGTTGTGCGGGCTGGGCGTTTCATGATGCCGGGCGGGCACGGCCCGATGGGGCGCTGCTGCGGCGCGATGCGCGGTTTGTTGTGGTGATTGGGCTGACAAACATGGTGAGCCTGCTCAACTATCGCGCAACGCTGTTTGTGATCGAGCACGCACGCGGGCTGGCCGAGGCAGGGGTGTATTCGGTGGCGATGCAGGTGAGTGAGTTGCTGTGGATGCTCTCAGCGGCGGTGACGGTGTCGGTTTATCACCGCATTGGCGACCCCGATGCACGCGCGGCGGCGGCGATGACGGTGCGCGCGGTGCGCATCAATGTGCTGGCCACGCTGGCGTGTGCGCCGCTGCTGCTGGCGCTGGCGTGGTGGGCGTTGCCGTGGGCGCTGGGGGCAGCGTATTTCGAGGCACGCTGGCCGCTGGCGGTGTTGCTGCCGGGTATCGCGGGGTATGCGGCGGCATCGAGCTTGTCGGCGTTCTACACCAACCATTTGGGGCGCCCACATCTGTCGGCGGTGATCGCCGGGTTGTCGCTCGTGCTCAATGTGGGGGTGTCGCTGTGGGCGGTGCCGCGCTGGGGGGCGCTGGGCGCGGCGGTGTCGACCACGCTGGCGTATCTGGTGGCGATCACGGTGGCGTGTGGCCTGTTTTTAAAACATGCGGGACTCGGCTGGCGCGTGTGGTGGCAGGGCGCGGACAATCACGCTCAGGATTCACGCGGCTCGAGCTCGCCGGGCACGGACGAATCCCCCGACCCCGAAAGGACGCACGCTTGAAACGCTGGCTGGTTCAACTCGCGCGCCGCCTGCTGCAGCCGCGCATGCTCTATGGCTTTCGCCACCCCGATGGCCGCTGGCTGGCGCACACGCGCTTGAGCTCGCATTGCCGCGTCGAGCATCCGGCCACGCTCGATATGGGCGATCACGTGTTTGTGGGGCACTTCACTTTGCTCGACGCCTCGGGTGGGCTGGCTATTGGCGAGGGCTGCCAGATCACCAATTACGTGTCGATCCTCACGCACTCGAGCCACCGCGCGGTTCGTTTGATGGGGCGCGATTACTTCAACCATCCTGATCCCACTGGCTATGTGCGCGGTGCCACGCGCATTGGGGCTTACAGCTTTATCGGGCCGCATTCGGTGATTGCGCCGGGGGCGAATATCGGCCGAGGTGTGTTGGTGCAGGCCTTCAGCTACGTGAGCGGTGAGGTGCCTGATTTCGCCATCGTGGCGGGCCAGCCGGCGCGCGTGGTGGGCGACACCCGCGTGGGCGATCGCCGCTGGCTCGAGGCCGACGCCACGGCGCGCCAGCGCTACGAAGCCTGGGCCGGGCGCTCGTGGCGCGAGGCCGCCGCACAGGCCGATGCCGAGAGTGCCTTGCGCGCGGCTTATCGGCAATCCACCGGGCATGGCGAGCTCGATGAGCAGGGGCCACGGTGAGCCAGCGCCTTTTGTTTTTTGCCGATGCATCGAGCGTGCACACCCGCCGCTGGGTGGCCGAGATGGCTGCGCGCGGCCACGTTTGCACGGTGGTGTCGCGGTTGGCTGGCGAGGTGCCGGGCGCACGCGAGGTGATCGTGCTGCGGCCCGGGCTCGACAAACCCGGCTGGTTTGCCGCCGTGCCCGCCGTGCGACGCATCACCCGCCGTCTCAACCCCGATTGGGTGCATGGCCACTACGTTACCGGGTATGGCCTGTGGGCGGCAGCGTGCGGTGCGCGCCGGCCCGCGCGCATCGCGCTCACGGCCTGGGGGTCTGACATCCTGATCACGCCGCGCGAGAGCCGGTTGATGCGTGCGCTGGTGCGGTGGTCGCTGCGCCGCGCCGATCTCATCACGGCGGATTCACAAGATGTGCTCGACGAAATCGCCACCTACGGCCCCACGGCGCCACGCCACCTGATTTTGTGGGGCGCCGATACCGACAAATTTGCGCCCGCAACGCAGCCGCCCACCGGCTTTGATGTGATCAGCCTGCGCAGCTGGGAGGCCAACTACAACATCGACGTGATCGTTGAAGGCTTTGCAGCGCTCATTGCGCAACGCCCGCAACTTGCCGCGCGCTTGCATCTCTTGGGTGGCGGGCCCGATGAAGCCCGGCTGCGCGAGCAGGTGGCGCGCCTGGGCCTGGGCGCGCGGGTGGTGTTGCAGGGCCGCGTGGGCGATGTGGCCATGGTGGCGGCGCTGCAAAGCAGCCGCGTGTCGGTGAGCATTCCCACCAGTGACGCCACCTCGGTGTCGCTGCTCGAATCGATGGCCTGCGGCCTGCCCATCATTGCCGCTGATCTGCCGGCCAATCGCCCTTGGGTGGATGCGGCTGGCGGCGTGCTCATCGCCCCGCGTGATGCGGCTGCATTGGCTCGCACGCTGCTGGCCTGGGCCGACGCGCCCGAGCGCCTCGCCGCCATGGGCGCGCACAACCGCCGCCTCATCGAGCAACGCGCCGCACGCCGCATGCACATGGATGCGATGAGTGCGCTCTACAGCGCACCGGCACGGAGCCACGCATGAGCGCCGCACCGCAGCGTTTTCAGCGCGTGAGCGTGATCGTGCCCTGCCGCAACGAGCGCGCTCACATCGAGGCCTTTTGCCAGGCTGTGCTTGCGCAGCGTCTGCCCGAAGGGGTGGCGCTCGAGGTGCTGATCGCTGACGGCCAAAGCGACGATGGCACGCGCGAGTGGTTGCGTGGCATCTGCGCGCGCGATGCCCGCTTCGTGCTGATCGACAACCCGCAACGCATTGTTTCGGCGGGGCTCAACCGATGCATCGAGCGTGCCAGCGGCGATCTCATCGTGCGCTGGGATGTGCACACCACCTACGCCAGTGATTACCTCGCGCAATGCGTGGCCGTGCATGCTGAAACCGGCGCCGACAACGTGGGCGGCCCCTGGAAGGCCGAGGCCCAGGGCTGGGTGGGCTGTGCCATTGCGGCGGCCTTTCAAAGCCGCTGGGTGGTGGGCGGGGCACGCTCGCGCGATCTGGCCTATGAGGGCCCGGTGGATACGGTGTATCTCGGCAGCTGGCCGCGCGCCACGTTTGAGCGCTTTGGCGGCTTCGACGAAAAACTGGTGCGCAATCAAGACGACGAACACAACTTGCGCCTCACCCGCGGCGGAGCACGCATCTGGCAATCGGCGCGTATCCAATCGAGCTACCAGCCACGCGGCAACATCGCACAGCTGTTTCGCCAGCAGCGCCAATACGGCTACTGGAAACCCTTTGTGATGAAAAAACACGGCCAGAGCGCATCGGTGCGCCATCTCGTGCCGGGCGCTTTCGTGGCCGCGCTGTTCTTGTTGACGCTGCAAGCGGCCGTCACCGCCGCGCTGGGCGTGCCGCTGGCCTGGCTGCCCTGGGCGGCACTGGTGGCGTTGTATGCCGGCTTTGTGTTGGCGGTGTCGATGCTGATCGCATCCCGAGCCGGCTGGCACTTGCTGCTGCTGTTGCCCCTGGTGATTGGCGCCTACCACGTGGGCTACGGCCTGGGCTCGATCCGCGGGGGCTTGGATGTGATCACGCGCGGCACACCTGATGCGGCCTTTGGCCGCCTCACCCGTTGAGTTGCAAGGCCCTGCTCATGAGCCGCCCCAGCGCCGTCGACCCCGCACCCGATCAAGAGCTCGATCGTGTGCGCCAGCGTTACGCCCGGCGTGATGCACGCGCCGATGCCGTGCGCTACAGCCTGCTGGCCCCCGCCGCGCTGGCTGAACAGCAAGAGCGGCTGCGTGCCATTGCGCGGGGGCTGTGCCGCCGTGGTGTGGCCGATGCCGGCAGCTTGCGCATTGCTGAAGTCGGCTGCGGCAGCGGTGGCCAGCTGCTCGATTGGCTGCGCCTGGGCGCCCGGCCTGCGCATCTCAGTGGCATCGAGTTGCTGCCCGAGCGCTTGCAGGCTGCACGCGCTGTCCTGCCTGCCGATGTGGCGCTGCACCTGGGCGATGCCCGCAGCGCGCCGCTGGCCGAGGCGAGCCAGGATGTGGTGATGCAGGCCACGGTGTTTTCGTCGCTGCTCGATGATGGTTTTCAGGCCGGGTTGGCGCAGGCCATGTGGCGCTGGCTCAAGCCGGGCGGCGTGGTGCTGTGGTACGACTTCACCATTGACAACCCGCGCAACCCCGATGTGCGCGGCGTGCCGTTGCGCCGCGTGCGCGAGCTGTTTCCGCACGCCGCGCGGCTGCATGCCGAGCGCCTCACGCTGGCGCCGCCGCTGGCGCGAGCCGTTACCCGGCTGCATCCGTCGCTCTACGCGGTGTTCAACCTCGTGCCGCTGTTGCGCACGCATGTGCTGGCCTGGATCGAAAAACCTTTGGGTTGATGGCTGATGGATCGCCGCTCACACCGTTCACCGCTCACTGTTTATTTTTTTCTTGTGCCATGAGTTCATCTGCTGCTCTGCCTTTTTTGCCCTTTGCCTTGCCCGAGATCGGCGAGGACGAGATTGCCGAAGTCGTTGATGCCTTGCGTTCTGGCTGGGTAACCACCGGCCCCAAGGCGCGGCGTTTTGAAGAAGACTTCGCCAAGTTTTTGGGCGACGACACGCTCTATGCCATTGCCGTCAACTCGGCCACGGCGGGTCTGCATCTCGCGCTTGAAGCGCTGGGCATCGGCCCGGGTGATGAGGTGATCACCACCACCCACACCTTCACGGCCACCGCCGAGGTGGTGCGTTATTTGGGGGCCGATGTGGTGTTGGTGGATATCGACCCCACCACGCTCAACATCGACGTGAGCGCCATCGAAGCCGCCATCACGCCGCGCACCAAGGCGATCATCCCGGTGCACTACGCTGGCCTCGCGGTCGATATGCCGGCGCTGCTGGCGCTGGCGCGCAAGCATGGGCTCAAGGTGATCGAAGACGCCGCTCATGCGCTGCCCACCACCATCCATGGTGAGCTGATCGGCACGCGGCGCAGCGATGCCACGGTGTTCAGTTTTTATGCCAATAAAACGATGACAACGGGCGAAGGCGGCATGCTCGTTACGCGCGATGCGGCCATCGCCGCGCGGGCCAAGGTGATGCGGCTGCACGGCATCAACCGCGATGCGTTTGATCGCTTCACGGCCAAGGTGCCGAGTTGGTATTACGAGATCGTGGCGCCCGGCTTCAAATACAACCTCACCGACATCGCCGCCGCGTTGGGCATTCACCAGCTCAAGCGCGTGCGCGGTTTTCAGGCCAAACGCGAAGTGCTGGCCACACGCTACGACCTTGCGCTGGCCGATTTGCCGTTGATCTTGCCGCCGCGCCCCGAGCACCCCAGCGATCTGCATTCGTGGCATCTCTATGTGGTGCGTTTGGCTAATGATGCGCCCATCGATCGCGATGCGCTCATCGAGCGGCTCTTTGCCGCCGGCATCGGCGTGAGCGTGCACTACATCCCGCTGCACCTGCATCCCTATTGGCGTGATCGCTATCACCTCAAGCCTGAGCAGTTTCCGCACAGCCAGCGGGCCTACGAGCGCATGGTGAGCCTGCCGCTCTACACCCGCATGGCCGATACCGATGTTGATCGCGTGGTTGAGGTGTTGCGCGATGCTCTGGGTGAGCGCGCGTGATGCACGCCAGAGGCCAGCGTTCGCAGCCGCTGCCGGGGTGGTGGCATGGCGGCGGCAAACGGGTGTTTGATGTTGTGTGGGCGGGATGCGGCCTGCTGGTGCTTGCTCCGCTGCTGCTGTTGCTGGCGCTGTGGGTGAGGCTCGATTCGCCCGGCCCGGTGTTTTATCGCCAAGAGCGCGTGGGCCGTGGCGGACGCACGTTTCGCATCCACAAATTTCGCACCATGCGCCATGATCCTGCGGGCGCCGGGCTGCAAATCACCGTGGGCGCCGATGCCCGCATCACCCGCGCCGGGCGCTGGCTGCGCGCCAGCAAGCTTGATGAACTCGCGCAGCTCATCGATGTGGTTGCGGGCGATATGAGCCTTGTGGGGCCGCGCCCCGAGGTGCCGCGCTACGTGGCTGCATACCCGCCGGCACTGCGCGATGTGGTGCTATCGGTGCGCCCGGGCATCACTGATCCGGCCTCTATCGATTTTTGTGATGAGAGCGCGTTGCTGGCGCGCGCCGCCGATCCCGAACGTGAATACCTTGAGGTGATCCTGCCGCGCAAGCTGGCCATGGCGGCGCAGTATGTGGATGAATCCTCGTTGCTCACGGATATGCGCCTGATCGCGCGCACCCTGCTGGCGGTGCTGCGTTGATTGCGTTGAACTTTGCGCCGATGCACCGCGCCCCGCTCACATGATCCTCACCTCGGCCCCACAGGATGTTGCCTCATGATCTGGCAGACCTTTGATCGCTGGCTCGACCGCCTGCGCCCCTATCGCCGCCCCGTGGTGTTGCTGGCCGACACCGCGATGGTGGCCATCACCTGGAACATCACCTACCTTTTTCGCCTCGGTTTTGAGCGTTGGGTGAGCGCGCGGCCTGAATACGATGGTGCCGTGCTGTTGGGGGTGCTGTTGGTTTATGCGCTGGTTTTTCAGCTCGTGGGTGTGCCCCGGGCCGTGTGGCGCTATGCCGGTTTTGCCGAAATTCAGCGGCTCACCTGGGCCTGCGTGGCAGCGGGCCTGATCTGTGCGGTGGGGGTGTTGATGGCGCAGCTCTCGGCCGTGCCTCGTGCGGTGCTGGCGCTGCACCCGTTTGTGGCGCTCATGGGCTTGAGCGTGGCGCGCATTGCGGTGCGCATGGCGCACGAGCAGGCGCGCGCACGGCGCGTGGTGGCAGGTGAGCCGCGCAAGCGTGCGCTGGTGCTGGGGGCGGGCGAGGCGGCACGGTTGTTGATCGCCGGCATCCAACACCAGGGGTGGATGATCGTGGGCCTGCTCGACGATGATCCGCGCAAGCAAGGCGCCCGCGTGGCCGGCGTGCATGTGTTGGGGGCACTCGACAAACTCAATGATGCGCGCACGCTCGAAGGCGTTACCCATCTCATCCTCGCGATGCCGGCAGCCTCGGGCGCGCAACGCAAGCGTGTGCTCGATCTCGCGGCGGGCGCGGGGCTGCCGGTGCTCACCGTGCCCAGCGCCGATGAGCTGCGCGATGGCCGCTCGCGCATCGATCGTGTGCGCGATATTCAACCCGAAGACGTGCTGGGCCGTGAGCCGGTGACGCTCGATGAATCCGCCGTGGCCACGCTCATCAACGGCAAAACGGTGTTGGTAACGGGCGCGGGTGGCTCGATCGGCTCTGAGCTGTGCCGCCAGATCGCGCGCTTTGGCCCGGCCCGGCTGGTGCTTTTCGAGCTCAGCGAGTTTGCGCTCTACACCATCGAGCAAGAGCTCACCGAGCGCTACCCGCAACTGCCATTGGTGCGCTTGGTGGGCGATGTGAAAGACGCGGCCCATCTGCGCCGCTGCTTTGCCACGCAACGCCCGCAACTCGTTTTTCATGCGGCGGCCTACAAACACGTGCCGCTGATGGAATCTGATAACGCCTGGCTCGCGCTGCGCAACAACACACTGGGCACGTATCGCGTGGCCATGGCGGCTGCCGAGGCGGGGGCTGAGCGCTTTGTGCTCATCTCAACCGATAAAGCCGTGAACCCCACCAACGTGATGGGTGCTACCAAGCGCGCTGCCGAGATGGTGGTGTCGCAGCTCGCTGCGGCTCATGCGGGCACGCGTTTTATGGCGGTGCGCTTTGGCAACGTGTTGGGATCGAGCGGCAGCGTGATCCCCAAGTTCAAAGAGCAGATTGCCAAAGGCGGCCCGCTAACCGTGACGCACCCCGATATCACGCGCTACTTCATGACGATTCCCGAGGCATCGCAGCTGGTGCTGCAGGCGGCGGCGCTGGCTGATAGCGGGCAGGTGTTTGTGCTCGATATGGGCGAGCCCATCAAGATTGCCGATCTGGCGCGCGAGCTCATTCGTATGAGCGGGCACACCGAGGCCGAAATCGCCGTGGTGTTCACGGGCTTGCGGCCCGGCGAGAAGTTGTATGAAGAGTTGCTGGCCGATGCCGACACCACCGTGCCCACGGCGCACCCGCGTTTGCGCATCGCGCGGCTGCGCCACGAATATCCGGATGATTGGCTTGATCGCATGCTGGCTTGTGCTCAGGCCGATGACGCAGCAGCCGACCCTGCTGTGCTGCGTGCGCGTTTGCACGAGCTGGTGCCCGAATATGCCGCTCGCTGAGCATCATGGTGCCCAGGCCATCAATCAAACGACAAAACCCCGATTCGTAGCGTTGATGCGCGGGCGGGGTTGTAACGCCAGTTTTATACTGGCGCCACATGTGCGCGTATTTGCGCGCATTTACGCATTTAGTTCGCACTCATTTTTAGCCCCGGCGTTTGCGGCGGGGTGTTTTCCGTCCCCAAGGTGAAACGGTGATGACCGCCAAATTAAAAATTGCCGGCTGGATTTCAGTTGGCGCGCTCGCGGGTGTCTTGACCACCATGCAGCTGCAGGCATCGGCGCGCAACAACGCGGTGGCGCCGTTGCCGCTCGAAGAGTTGCAGCAGCTTGCGGCAGTATTCAGCTTGGTTAAAACCGATTATGTCGAGCCGGTTGATGAGAAGAAACTCATCACCGATGCTATTTCGGGCATGGTTTCAGGGCTCGATCCGCACTCGGTGTATTTCGACAAAACCTCGTTCAAAGAATTCCGTGAGGGCACCACCGGCAAATTTGTCGGCGTGGGTATCGAAATCGGCATGGAAGACGGCCTCGTTCGGGTTGTTTCGCCCATTGAGGGCTCACCCGCATTTCGTGCCGGCATGAAAAGCGGTGATCTCATCACCAAGATCGACGACACCTTTGTTAAAGGGCTGTCGCTCGATCAGGCCGTCAAGCGCATGCGCGGCGAGCCCAACACCAAAGTGCTGCTCACGGTTTTTCGCAAGAGCGACAACCGCAGTTTTGTGGTGACCATCGTGCGCGAAGAAATCCGCATGCAAAGCGTGCGCACCAAGATGATCGAACCGGGCTACGCCTGGGTGCGTATCAGCCAGTTCCAAGACCGCACGGTCGATGATTTCGTGCGCAAGGTCGATGAGCTCTACAAGCAAAACCCGCGCATCAAGGGCTTTGTGCTTGATCTGCGCGACGATCCGGGCGGCCTGCTCGATGGCGCAATCGCCATTTCGGCCGCGTTCTTGCCGCGCGATGCGGTGGTGGTGTCCACCAAGGGGCAGATTGCCGATTCGAATGTGGTGTTCAAGGCGCGCCCCGAAGATTACGCTCGCCGCGGTGGTGATCCGTTGGCCAAGCTGCCTGAGGCGCTCAAGAGCGTGCCGCTCGTGGTGCTTGTTAACGAAGGCTCGGCTTCGGCCAGCGAGATCGTGTCGGGGGCGCTCAAAGATCACAAGCGCGCCACCATCATGGGGGCGCAGACCTTCGGCAAAGGCTCGGTGCAAACCGTGCGTCCGCTGGGCCCCGACACCGCGCTCAAGATCACCACGGCGCGTTACTACACCCCCAGTGGCACGTCGATTCAGGCCAAGGGCATCGTGCCTGATGTGATGCTCGATGAAACCCCCGATGGCAACCTCTATTCGGCGCTGCGTGTGCGCGAGGCTGATCTGCAAAAGCACATCACCAGCGGCCAAGGCCCCGAGGTGAAAGACGCTGCCCGCGAAAAAGAGCGCGAAGCCGCGATCAAAAAGCTCGAAGAAGCCCAAGCCCAAGCCAAAGAAAACAAAGACAAAGAACCGCCCAAACTGCCCGAATATGGCAGCCCTGAAGACTTCCGGCTGCAACAGGCGTTGCACAAGCTCAAAGGCGAGCCAGTGGCGGCTTCAAAGACACTGACCGAGCGCAAGGCCGAGAGCACGCCGGCCAACAACTGATGAGGCCGGATCCTCGCTGATATCGGGGGCCGGACAACAAGGGTGGATGACAACCAGCTTCTGCGCTACAGCCGGCACATCCTGCTCGATGAGTGGGGTGTCGAGGCGCAGGCACGGGTGCAGGCCGCGCATGCGCTGGTGATCGGTGCGGGCGGCCTGGGCTCGCCAGCGCTGTTGTATCTGGCGGCGGCTGGGGTGGGGCGCATCACGGTGGTTGATCACGATCAGGTTGATCTCACCAACTTGCAACGCCAGATTGCGCACAGCAGTGCACGTGTGGGGCTGGACAAAGCCGCCTCGGCGCGCGAGGCTATGGCAGCGCTCAACCCCGAGCCACGCATTGATGCGGTGGTGGCGCGTGCCGACGAGGCTGTGCTGGCGCACTGGCTGCCTCAGGTGGATGTGGTGCTCGATTGCACCGACCGCTTTGCCACGCGCCAGCTCATCAATCGCGCTTGTGTGGCCGCGCGCAAGCCGCTGGTGTTTGGGGCGGCGGTGCGATTCGATGCGCAGCTCTCGGTGTTTGATCCGCGCCAGGCCGAATCCCCTTGTTATGCCTGCATTTTTGCGCCCGAAGAAGGGGTGCAAGATGTGCCTTGCGCCACCATGGGCGTGTTTGCGCCGCTCACTGGCGTGGTGGGCACGCTGCAGGCCGCCGAGGCGCTCAAGCTGCTGGCTGGCGTGGGGCGGGTGGCCATGGGGCGGCTGGTGTTGTTTGATGCGCTGGGCTTGCAATGGTCTGAAATCCGCGTGAAGCGCCGTGCTAATTGCACGGTATGCGGCGCGCCACATTGAGCATGATGGGTTGACACAGCGGTCAACCCGGCTCGCTGAGGCACAGCACAGGACGGCTCGTTTATGGATGACAAGGTTCGCTCGCTTACGGCCCGCAATTTCCCCTCGGCCGGCGAAGATCTCAGCGCGGTGGTGACGCCCTCGCGCTATGGCGGGCCCGAGAGCAGCTACAAGCTGGCGTTTGCCGACAGCGATTTTTTGCTGCGCGAAGAGCTGCGCACCGTGCGCATGCAGCTTGAGCTGCTCAAGCCCGAGATGGTGCAGCGCGAGCACGGCATCGAATCCACCATCGTGTTGTTTGGCAGCGCACGCATCCCCGAGCCCGAGGCGGCGCAGGCCCGCGTTGAGCGTGCCCGCGCGATGGGCGACGCACAGGCTTTGCGGCAGGCGCAGATGCAGCTCGATATGGCGCGCTACTACGATGAGGCGCGGCGCTTTGCAGCGTTGGTAACGCGCGCTTCAGAGCGGCTCGATGCGCCGATCTATGTGGTTACTGGCGGCGGCCCCGGCATCATGGAAGCCGGCAACCGCGGCGCACACGATGTGGGCGGCAAGAGCATTGGCCTCAATATCGTGCTGCCGCACGAGCAAGAGCCCAACCCTTACATCACGCCCGAGCTGTGTTTTCAGTTTCACTACTTTGCGCTGCGCAAGATGCATTTTTTGATGCGTTCGATCGCGCTGGCGTGTTTTCCGGGGGGCTTCGGCACGCTTGATGAGTTGTTCGAAACGCTCACGCTGGTGCAAACGGGCAAGTGCCGCCGCCGCCCGATCTTGCTGTTTGGCAAGGCGTTCTGGAGCAAGCTCATCAACTTCGATTGGCTGGTGGATACCGGCATGATCAGCCCGCAAGATGTGAAGCTCTTTCATTACGTTGAAACCGCCGAAGAGGGCTGGGGGTTGCTGCAATCTGAGTACGGCCTGGCAGCACCGCCCAGCGATACCGGCGAATTTGCCGACGACATCTGAAATCCACACCACGAGCGCTGCCCCACGATGAGCCCCATGCCGCGTCTCATCAGCCTCATCGGTGCGCCCACCGACATCGGCGCGGGCATGCGTGGTGCATCGATGGGCCCCGAGGCCTTGCGCGTTGCGGGGCTGCAATCCGCCCTTGAGGCTCAGGGCTGCCGCGTGAGTGATCTGGGCAATGTATCGGGCCCGGCCAATCCCTGGCTGCCGCCGCAAGGCGGGCACCGCCATTTGCAGCAGGTGCGCCAGTGGTGCGAGCAGGTGCAGCGCCCCGTGCGCGGGGTGCTCGATGCGGGTGGGTTGCCGGTGTTGCTGGGTGGTGATCACAGCCTGGCCATCGGCTCGATCGGTGCCGTGGCCCAGCATTGCCGCGAGGTGGGCAAGCACTTGCGCGTGTTGTGGCTCGATGCGCACGCTGATTTCAATACTTGCGATATCACCCCCAGCGGCAACCTGCATGGCATGCCGTTGGCGGTGTTGTGCGGCTGGGGCCCGCGCGAGCTCACCGGGTTGTGCGAGGCGACGCCAGCGCTGGCCCCTGAAGCGGTGCGTCTGCTGGGCGTGCGTAGCGTGGATGCCGGCGAGCGCGCTCTCGTGCATCGGGCTGGGCTTGAGGTGTTTGATATGCGCTATATCGATGAACACGGCATGCGCCAAGCCATGCAACAGGCGCTGCTGGGCATTGATGCGCACACGCATCTGCACGTGAGCCTCGATGCGGATTTTCTCGACCCCGACATCGCCCCCGGCGTAGGCACGCCCGTGCGTGGTGGCCCCAGCTACCGCGAGGCGCAGCTGTGCATGGAGATGGTGGCCGACACCGGTGCGCTGGGTTCGCTCGATCTGGTTGAGCTCAACCCGGCGTGCGATGTGCGCAACCAAACGGCGGCGCTGGTGGTGGATCTCGTTGAGAGCCTCTTTGGCAAATCGACCCTGATGCGGGCCTGAGGCCGCTGAGCAGGGATAGCCCTAGCCGGTGCGGGTGCTGATTTCGCCTGAAATCGCCCGCTGATGCGGCAACGGCAGCGCGGGGCTCGCGCTGGTTTGGGGCATGAACACTTTCGACTTCATCATCATCGGCGGCGGGCCGAGCGGTTGTGCACTGGCAGCGCGTTTGAGCGAGCTGCCCGATTGCCACGTGGCGCTTATCGAAGCCGGCCCTGATCGGCGCGGGCTGTTGGCCGACAACCTGGCGCTGGGCACCGTGGCGTTGGGCGTTTACAAAAGCAGCAACAACTACGGCTTGTCGACCGAGCCAGATCCGGGGCTCAATGGCCGGCGCGATCACCACCCGCTGGGACGTGGCCTGGGTGGGGGCTCAACCATCAACACCTTGATGTACATGCGCGGCAACCGGCTCGATTACGACCGCTGGGCCGAGCAGGGCAACCCGGGTTGGTGCTGGAGCGATGTGCTGCCGTATTTCAAAAAATCAGAGAACAACCAAACCTTTCGCAACGACCCGCTGCACGGCACCGAGGGGCCGATGTGGATCGAAGAGCTGCGCAGCGGCAATCCGTATCACGAGCTGTGCATGCGCGCGTGCGAAGAGGCCGGCATTCGGCGCAATCCGGATCTCAACGGTGCATCACAAGAGGGCGTGCGGCCCACGCAGGTGTGCATGAAAAACGGCGTGCGCTTTGGCGCCGGCAAGGCTTACATCCACCCGCTGCTGGGGGTGCGGCGCAACCTGCACCTGCTCACCGACACCACATGCGTGCAGATTCTGTGCGCCGACAAAACCGCCACGGGCGTGATCGTTGAGCACCGGGGACAGCGGCGCACGCTGCACTGTCGCAAAGAAATCATCGTGGCAGGCGGCGGCATTCTCTCGGCCAAGCTGCTGCAGCTCTCGGGGTTGGGCGATCCGGCCTGGCTGCAGCCGTTGGGTATCCCGGTGGTGCAGCCCCTGCCGGCAGTGGGCAAGCATTTGCAGGATCACGCCGATGTGATCCTGGGCTATCACATTCCGGGTGATCCGCACCTGCTGGGCATTTCGCCCACGGCGGCGCGCACCGTATGGCGTGGATGGCGTGATTGGCGACGCGAGGGGCGCGGTTTCATGGCCACAAACTTTGCCGAGGTGACCGGCTTCATGAGCCTCACGCCCGATGCGCCAATGCCTGAGATTCAATACGAATTTGTTGTTGGGCTGTTAATGGGCCACGGGCGCGATGTGTATGCCAAGCACGGCATGTCGGTGCATGTGTTGCTGCTGCACCCCGACAGCCGTGGCACGGTGCGGTTGGCCTCACGCGATCCGCAGGCCGATCCGCTGGTGCAGTTCAACTACTTCTCGGCGCCCAATGATTTGCGCACCATGGTGGCCGGGCTCAAGCGCGTGAACGCCATCATGATGAAAACGCCTACCTTCGGTGCGCGCGTGCGCCGCAATTTGCGCACGGCGCATTGCCGCAGCGATGACGATTGGGCCGAGTTTGCGCGCAACGTGGCCGGCACCAACTACCACCCCGTGGGCAGTTGCCGCATGGGGCCCGATGCGCGCCATGCCGTGGTTGATGCGCGATTGCGTGTGCATGGCGTGCGGGGGCTGCGCGTGATCGACAGCTCGATCATGCCCACCATCGTGGGCGGCAACACCATGGCCCCAACGATCATGATTGGCGAGAAGGGGGCCGATTTGATTCGCGAAGATTGGGGCCTGCCATGGCAGCGCACGGCGGCCTGAGATGCCGGGGCGTCGAACGCGTGAGCAGGCGGCGGCGGGTTATGGCTGCAGTGGCAGATCGTGCTCGCGCTGCAGGGCCAAGCGGGGGCGCAGATAAGGCAGCGACCATGCGCGGATGCTCACGCGCCACGCGCCGCGATCCACAAAAAAAGCCACCAGCTCGCGATCGTTGCGCCATTGCACGCGCTTGAGCAGATATGAGGTGTACATGCCACTGAGCGTGCGGTGCGACACCACGCGCAGGTGCTCATCGAGCAAAACAAAGCTCGTGGCTTCTTCGAGCGGGCAATCAAAATCGGTGATCAGCAAATAGCCGCCATCGGGCAGTGCAAATTGCCGCAGCAGCACGTAGCCAGGCACGGACGTGCGGTGCGGTTGGCCGTCGACGATCAGGTGCGAACGCCCGGGCCAGCGTTGATACGGCCCGGCATGTGTTTGCAGATCGAAGCGGTGCGTCGGTTGCGGTGCGGGCGACAAGGCGGCAGTCCGTGCGCGAAGAGACAACAACAAAAAACCGCTGCGAGCATAAGAGCCGTGTCTGGCGGTGTCTATAGCCTGTCGCAAAGACTTTCAACTCATTAGTGCCCTCGCGCAGCGCCCACGCTTTACCCCGCGCAGCTGCGGCTGATGATCGATGCCGTGGCGATGAAATCTTCGAGCAACGCCATCGACGCCACGCC
This sequence comes from uncultured Aquabacterium sp., assembly GCA_964618825.1. GTDB lineage: Bacteria > Pseudomonadota > Gammaproteobacteria > Burkholderiales > Burkholderiaceae_C > Aquabacterium. Next base: position 23,724 of record CAZUCW010000017.1, on the reverse strand, counting down.
GGGGATGTTGTACGGATCAAGTGCGGGGCGCTCAGAGTGTTTGAGCAGCAACGAGGGGTTGATCTTGGCCAGATTCACTTGCCCCATCGTCCAGCTCGCAAAGCGCCGCTCGACGATTTCTTCGTAGTGCAGCAGCGTTACGTCGCGGTGGCGCTCATCGCGCACGATCTCGTTGTAGAGCGCATTGACGGCGCCGCGTCCGCCTTCGAGCACCTGCATGAAGGTGTCGCCGCCCCAGCACAGAATGCCGGTGATGCCGAGTTGCGGATTGTGCTCGCGCGATTTGGCGAGGATCGCATCGATGAACTCGGGCGTGATCGCATGGGCCGCGCGGCTGGCATACAGCAATCGAACCAGCATCGCTCAACCTTTCTGCCGGGCCTGCACGAGCGAGAGAAACTCGCGTCGCAGGTTGGCATCTTGCAAAAACACGCCGCGCATCACGCTGTTGATCATGCGCGAATCCATATCTTTCACGCCGCGCCACTGCATGCAAAAGTGATCGGCGTCCATCACCACCGCCAGGCCATCGGGCTGCATGCGCTCTTGCAGCACATCGGCCACCTGCTTGACGGCTTCTTCTTGAATCTGCGGACGGCTCATCACCCAATCGATCAGCCGCGCGTACTTCGACAACCCGATGAGATTCGAGTGCTCGTTGGGCAGCACACCGATCCACACCCGGCCCATGATCGGGCACAGGTGATGCGAGCAGGCGCTACGCACGGTGATGGGCCCCACGATCATCAACTCATTGAGATGCTCGACGTTCGGAAACTCGGTAACCGTTGGCGCCTGGGTGTAGCGGCCCTTGAACACCTCGTTAACGAACATCTTGGCCACGCGCCGCGCCGTGTCTTGCGTGTTGTGATCGCTTTCGGTGTCGATCACCAGGCTGCGCAGCACGCCGGCCATCTGGCCTTGCACCTCGTCGATCAGCGCATCGAGTTCGCCGGGCTCGATAAAACGGGCGATGTTGTCGTTGGCATGAAAACGCTGCTGCGCGGCCTGCAGCCGCTGGCGAATCTGCACCGACAGCGGCACGCCGGCATCGAGCGCGGTATCGAGCACGGTATCAGGGGCAGACGGCGCAGCGGGCGATGAGGTGTCGTCCGACACGGCGCGCAGGGCCGAAGGGTGAGACATGGGCGGCTCGTGGGGTGGGTTCATCAGGCGCTCATGCTAGCAACGACGGCAGCGCGGCGCTTGCCGCCCGTGGGTTTCGCGCGCTGCGCGGCGGGTCTTTTGCCGAGAACGTGAAATTTATCAATCGAGAATGATTCTTGATTTCTTAGAATGCCGGGCCGGCTTGCAAAGCGGTCGTCACGCACCGCATCTATCCTTATCCCCCATGACCGATCTGGCCTGGAGCCTCGACCACCACCCGTTGCCCACGTTGAGCATGCCCTGGCGTGCAGCCCTGTGGATGCTGGTGGTGCTGGCGCATCTTGGCGTTGCTCTGGCGGTGCTGCGTCTGGCGCCTGCCGCCCCAACCGATGAAGCGCTGCAGGTGCTTGAGGTGCAGTGGATTGCGCCCGCGCAGACCGAACCCGCGCCGCTGGTGCCGCCCCCCGCGCCGCCGCCCGAGCTCGCGCCACCACCCAAGCCTGTGCCCGCGCGCGCTGAGCCCACGCCTGCAGTGCCGCGCTCTGTGCCTGCTGCGGCGGATGCGGCGCCGATTGCTCCGGCATTGGCTCCTGCGCCCGCACCTACGCCTGCCCCCGTGGTTGCGGCCACGCCTGCTGCAGCGGCGCCGGCAGCAGCAACGGCCCAAGCGACCGATGCCCAAGCTGCCCCGGCCACCCCGCTGCCGCCCAAGATGGTGGCCATCAGCGCGTTGCGCTATCTTGAACAGCCCAAACCGGTGTACCCACGGGTGTCAACCGAGCTGTGCGAAACCGGGGTGGTGACGCTCAACATCCTTGTGAACGAATGGGGGGTGCCGACCGAGGTGAGCGTTGAAAAATCTTCAGGCTACCCGCGGCTTGATCAATCAGCCGTCAAAGCGATGCGCGCGGCGCGCTTCAGGCCCTACACCGAGGGATCGCAGGCGCGTGCCATTCGCGCACATCCCATCATCAACTTTCAACTTGAGTGCTGAGGCACTGCATCTCTGCCATGACGACTGATCTTGCTGTTCCGCTGGCTGCTGCAACGGCTGCCGCATCGGCTGCCACACCTGCTGCGCCGGCGTTGGGCTTCACCCACTTTTTGGCGCAATCCGATGCCGTTGGCCATGTGCTGCTGGGCATCCTGGTGTTGATGTCGGTGGTGTCGTGGGCCTTGATTGTTACCAAAGGGGTGGCAATGCTCACTCGCCAGCGCCACAGCCGCGCCTTTTTGCGGCTGTTCTGGAACGCCAGCTCGCTCGATGCCGTGCAAAACGAGCTCAACCGCCATGCACCGCAAGACCCGTTTTCGCGGCTCACGGCGCACGCCATTCGCGCCCAGGCCCATCACGCCCGCTACGGAGCCTCGCGGCTCGAAGAGGCCGGCAATGAGCAAGACTTTCTCACCCGCACCATCAAAAAAGTGCTCGATGAAGAAACCCTTGAGCTCGAAAGCGGCCTGGCCGTGCTCGCCACCGTAGGGGCCACGGCACCGTTTGTGGGGCTGTTTGGCACCGTGTGGGGCGTGTATCACGCACTGCTGGCTATCGGGCAAAGCGGATCCAGCTCGCTCGATCAAATTGCCGGCCCCGTGGGCGAGGCGCTCATCATGACCGGCATCGGCCTGGCTGTGGCGATCCCCGCCGTGATGGGCTACAACTGGCTCACGCGGCGCAATCGCGTTATCACTGCCAAGCTCGATGCTTTTGCCTTCGAGCTGTTTGCTTTTTTGTCCACAGGCCACGCGCTCAAGGGCGGTGCGGCGGGGGCTTCGGGTGCCGAAGCACGCAACGCGCGTCCTGCATAAAACTCTTCTTCTGAGGACACCTCATGGCCTTTGCCAGCTTCGACTCCAAAAACGCCAGCGCCCCGATGGCTGAGATCAACATGGTTCCGCTCATCGATGTGATGCTCGTGCTGCTTGTGATCTTTATGGTGACGGCGCCACTGCTCACGCATGCCGTCAAGCTCGATCTGCCCAACGCCAGCTCACAAGCCAACCCGCCCAAGCCCGACGCCATCGCGTTCTCGATCGATGCCTCGGGCCAGCGCTTTTGGGGCAAAGAGCCCATCAGCCGCGAGCAGGCGGTGGATCGCTTTCGCGTCGAAGCTCTCAAGCAACCGCAACCCGAGCTGCATCTGCACGTCGATCAGGCGGCAGCCTACAAAGCCGTGGCCGAAACCATGGCCGATGCCTCTCAAGCCGGGCTGGCTAAAGTAGGGTTTGTGACGCAGCCCGAGCGCAAGTGATCACGCCATGAACACCACCTCGCACGTTTCTCCCAGCGCCCTCGCGGGGCTCAAGGTTGTCGAACTCGGCCAGCTCATTGCCGGCCCGTTTGCGGCCAAAACGCTGGCCGATTTTGGGGCTGATGTGATCAAGATCGAGCCGCCCGGGCAGGGTGATCCGCTGCGCCAGTGGCGCATGCTGCACAACGGCACCAGCGTGTGGTGGCAGGTGCAAAGCCGCAACAAAAAAAGCGTGGTGCTCGATCTGCGTCTGGCCGACGATCGCGAGCTGGCCAAGGCCCTGATTGCCGAGGCCGATGTGGTGATCGAAAACTTCAAGCCCGGCGTGCTCGAAGCCTGGGGCATGGGCTACGAAGAGCTGTCTCGCGGCAATCCGGGCCTGGTGATGCTGCGGGTGAGCGGCTTCGGCCAGACCGGCCCCTACCGCGACCGCCCCGGTTTTGCCGTTGTGGCCGAAGCCATGGGGGGATTGCGTCATCTCAGTGGCGAGCCGGGCCGCGTGCCGGTGCGCTGCGGCGTCAGCCTGGGCGACACCCTTGCTGCTTTGCATGGCGTGATCGGCGTGTTGCTGGCCCTGCAATACCGCAGCCGCACCGTGAGCCCGGCTGCGCCCAAAGGTGTGGGGCAGGTGGTTGATGTGGCGTTGTACGAATCCGTTTTCAACTGCATGGAAAGCCTGCTGCCCGAATTCAGCGCCTTTGGTGCCGTGCGCGAGCCTGCCGGCTCGGCCCTGCCCGGCATTGCGCCCAGCAACGCCTACCGCTGCGCCGATGGGCTGGTGGTGATCGGCGGCAATGGCGATTCGATCTTCAAGCGCCTCATGGCCGCCATCGGGCGAGATGATCTGGCGCAAGACCCTGGCTTGGCCAGCAACGCCGGGCGCGTGCTGCGCGTGGCCGAGATCGACGCCGCCATCGGCGCCTGGACATCTGAGCGCGCCGTGGCTCAGGTGCTCGATGCACTGCAGGCCGCCAACGTGCCCGTGGGCCGCATCTACACCGCGCGCGATATCGCCCAAGATCCGCACTACGCTGCGCGCGAGATGCTGCTCAACGTATCCACCCCTGATGGCCTCGCGCTCACGGTGCCCGGCGTCGTGCCCAAGCTCTCGCGCTCACCCGGTGCCATCACCCGGCCCGCGCCCCAACTCGGGCAAGACGACGACGCCATCCTCGGGCCGCTGCGTCGCCCGCGTTGAGCGCTGCTACCTGCTGGCGCCCATTTGCTGGTGCCCAAGCCCCCTCGACTCAGGGGTGAGTGCGGTTTTCAGGGAACTTGCGGCGGCAATCCAGACTCGACAATCCGCGCTCGTTTTGAGGCGCCCAAGCGCGCCCCATCGCCAGCGCACGGCACCCGCACGGGCCGCCGAGCCAGCCACGCTGCTGCTGCAGCATCGCCCGCGTTGCGTTCTGCCCGATCCAAAACACCGCACAGGATTGCCCATGCCGTTTGGTTTGACACGCCCCCTGATCGCACGAGTGCTGCCGTTCGTGATCTTCATGATTTTGCTGGCCGTGCGCGGCGAGCTACCCGCCGATGGCTCAGCCGGCATCGACCCCCGCTGGGTTTACGGCATCACCGTGGTCGTGGTGGGTGCGGCACTGGCGTATTTTTGGCGGCAGTATCCCGAGCTGGGGCGCGGCAGTGGCATGTCATTGAGCCAGTGCTCGCTCGCCTTGCTGGTAGGCGTTGTCGTCTTCGTGTTGTGGATCCGGCTCGATCAACCCTGGATGCATCTTGATCACCTCATGAGCACCCTCGGGCTGGGCAAGGCGGGCGAAGCCGCTGCCACTTTCAAGCCGGTTGATGCGCAAGGGCAGCTGATTTGGCCTCTTGTTGTGGTGCGCTGGCTGGGGGCGGCATTGCTCGTGCCGGTGATGGAGGAGCTCTTTTGGCGATCCTTTTTGATGCGTTGGGTCGATAAGCCCGATTTCGAGCAACAGGATCCGCGTAGCGTCAGCCTCAAGGCCATAGCGCTATCCACCTTTGTTTTCATGCTCGCCCACACCTTGTGGCTGGCGGCCATCGTGGCGGGGTTGGCCTACGCGTGGCTCTACAAACGCACCGGATCCTTGTGGGCGCCCATCGTGGCGCACGGCGTCACCAACGGGCTGCTGGGCGTGTGGGTGGTGCTCACCGGCAACTGGCAATTTTGGTGAGCCGGCATGTCAGATTTGTCCCCCTGTATTGGTGGCTGCATCGGCGCAATGATCCGATCGGCTCACGTTTGGAGTACAACCCCAGGTTCCCGTTCACAGCGCGTCGGCATAGTCCGTTTGTCATATCCGGCCCGTACACTGCGCGCTCTTTGCTTCCACCGCCTCTGCATCAACACCATAGGTTGACGTTCATGACAAGGTATTTCCGCTGGTTTCTTGCCGCCTTTGCTCTGCTGTGTTCGCTGTCTGCTTTCAGCCAGGCGGCCAGCAAAGAATACGTTTTGGGTGCGGGCGATGTTGTGCGCATCACGGTGTATCAAAACCCCGACCTCACGCTGGATGCGCGCATCTCTGAATCAGGCGTGATCAGCTACCCGTTGCTGGGGCAGATCAAGCTGGGTGAGCTCTCGATCAGCCAGGCCGAAAAAGCGCTGGCCGACGGGCTCAAAAAAGGTCGTTTCATCAACGACCCGCAGGTCAACATCCTCGTTACCCAGGTCAAAGGCAATCAGGCCTCGATTCTTGGGCAGGTCAACCGCCCGGGGCGCTACCCCATCGATGTGGCAGGCATGCGTTTTACTGATTTGTTGGCCCAAGCAGGTGGCGCGCAGGTGGATGGCAGCGAAATTGCCGTGCTCACCGGCTCGCGCAACGGCAAGCCCTTCCGTCTCGAAATCGATGTGCCCAGCCTGTTTGGCGCTAATGGCAACGGGCAAGACCCGATCGTGCAAAACGGCGACGTCATCTACGTCAGCCGCACGCCGCTGATCTATATCTACGGTGAGGTGCAACGCCCGGGGCAGTTTCGCCTTGAGCGCGGCATGACGGTGCGCCAGGGCTTGGCCGCCGGCGGTGGCCCCAGCTTGCGTGGCACCGAAAAAGGCCTGACCCTGCATCGGCGCGGCACCGATGGCAAGGTTGAGGTGCTTAAGCCCTCAATGGACGACGCACTGCAAAACGGCGACGTGATCTACGTGCGTGAGAGTTTGTTCTGATTCGCAAGGGTGATGCGACAGCTGCGCATGACTTTCATTTTTTTGGATACTGGGGCTTGAGATGACCTTTGGGCAGTTGTTTGGCATATTGAGGGCGCGGTGGTTGACAGCCCTGATCGTCTTCTCGGTAGTGTTTGGCGCCATCGCCACGCTCACGTTCGTGATGCCCAAGGGCTACACGGCGTCGGGCTCGGTGGTGGTTGATATCAAATCACCCGATCCGATCGCCGGCATGGTGTTGGCTGGTGTGGCCTCACCCAGCTACATGCTCACGCAGGTCGATGTGATGCAAAGCGAGCGCGTGGCGCGCCGGGTGGTGGCCGCGCTCAAGCTCGATCAGTCGAGCGCAATGCGTGAAAAGTGGGTCGAATCCACCGGCGGCACAGGCAATTTCGAGGCCTGGCTGGCTGATTCGCTGCGCAAAGTGGTCGATGTGCGTCCATCGCGTGGCTCTAACGTGATCAGCGTGTCGTACTCCAACGAAAGCCCTCAGTTCGCCACCGTTGTCACCAATGCCTTCATTCAGTCGTATCTCGATACGGTGATGGAGTTGCGCACCGAGCCAGCCAAGCAATACAGCCAATTCTTCGAGGCCAATGCGCGGCAATTGCGACAGCAGCTCGAGCGTGCGCAAGATCGCCTGTCTGAGTTTCAGCGTGCCCAGGGGTTGGTGGTTACCGATGAGCGGCTGGATATCGAAACGGCCCGTTTGGCTGAGCTTTCGACGCAGGTGGTGATGGTGCAGGCCGCATCGGCTGATTCGCGCAGCCGCCGCGATCAGGCTTCACGCCAGGCCGATGAGATGCCCGAGGTGCTTGGTAGCGCGCTGGTGTCGTCGTTGCGCGCTGATCTGGTGCGTATGCAAGGCCAGCTTGAGCAGCTCTCGACCCGCCTGGGCGATCAACACCCCCAGGTGCGCGAGACCAAATCAAACATTGCCGAACTGCAAACACGCCTTGATCGCGAGGTGCGCAAGATCACCTCAAGCGTGGGTATCACCGACAACGTCAATACATCTCGCGTCAGCCAGTTGCGCACCGCGCTCGACGAGCAGCGCACCAAGGTGCTCAAGATGAGAGAGCTGCGTGATGAGGCGTCATTGCTGCAGCGCGATGTCGACAACGCACAAAAGGCCTACGAAGGCGTGATGGCGCGTTTCAACATGACCAACCTCGAGAGCCAGGCTGTGCACGCGGATGTGGCGGCACTTGAGTTCGCCGCCGTGCCTTCGATGCCGTCGAGCCCGCGCGTGTTTGTTAATTTGGTGTTGGGCTTTTTGCTGGCCAGCGTGCTCGCTTCGGCTTCGGCACTGATCCGTGAGCGCCGTGATCGTCGTTTGCGGCGCGCTGATGATGTCGAGGCGCTGGTGCATCTGCCAGTGCTCAGCACGATCCCCGAATTTTCAAAAACCACCACATCGGGGGCTGCGGCATCGCGGCGCTGGTTGGCGGGCATGCGCCTGAGGGCTCTTGGCAACAGCAAAGCGGCAGCAGCATCATGAAGTTTCAGCGAGGCGCCATGAACAAGATCGCGACCGAATCGTCGTTCTCTCCGTCCGATATCGGTCAGCAAGATATCGAACCGTCCAACGAGACCGTGCAAGATCCAGCACTGGGCGACATCCTGCGTCGCACCAAGGGCCTGACCAACGAGCAGGTCGAAGAAGCGCTGCACTATCAGCGCGAGCATGGCGTGCGCTTTGGCGAGGCTGCTGTGGCATTGGGCTTTGCGCGTCAAGAAGACATCACCTGGGCGCTGGCACAGCAGTTTCACTACCCCTACTACCCCACGGGCGAAGACCGGCTGCACGAAGACCTCGTGGTGGCCAATGAGCCGTTTGGTGAAGAGGTTGAGTCGTTCCGCGATGTGCGCTCACAGCTGCTCATGAGCGTGCTGGCCGAGGGTGAGTTGCGCAGTGCGCTGGCTATCGTCAGCCCCAATGTGGGTGATGGCAAATCGTTTATCGCTGCCAATTTGGCTGTGGCGTTCAGCCAGTTGCCGGGGCGCACGCTGCTCATCGATGCCGATCTGCGCTCACCGCGGCTGCATCAAGTGTTTGGCGTTGATTCGAGCCGCGGCTTGGCGGGCATTCTCTCGGGGCGCGCCGAGCAACGTGTGATTCGCCCGATCAAACAGTTGCCCAATTTGTTTTTGCTGCCGGTGGGGGTGACGCCGCCCAACCCGTCTGAGCTGGTGCAGCAGCCGGCCATGTCGTTGATGTTGCGTGAGTTGCTCACCAAGTTTGATTACGTGCTGGTAGATACCCCGGCGGCATCCAAAGGGGCCGATGCTCGCATCATTGCCACACACTGCGGTGCTGCGCTGGTGGTGGGGCGTCGCAACAGCACCAGCGTGCCAGCGTTGCAGCACCTTGTTAAACAGTTGGGCAAGGGGTCGGTCCGTGTGGCCGGCATGTTGGTCAACGAATATTAAAAATCAGCCCCGACGATAGGGCCCGGGGGGCAATCGTCGGGGCGGCAATCCGGGCGGGAGCCGGTTTGTTCAGATACGTTTAAGGGCAAGGTGCCGCATGGCCGGTTGCAAGACAGACAAGATTTTCGTAACAGGCCACCGGGGCATGGTGGGTAGCGCTATCGTGCGGCGGCTGCAGGCGGCAGGCTACGCCAACATCATCACCCGCACTCATGCCGAGCTTGATCTGCTCGATCAACGCGCAGTGCATGCGTTTTTGGCGAATGAGCGGCCTGATTACCTCTTTATCGCTGCAGCCAAGGTGGGCGGCATCCACGCCAATAACACGTATCGCGCCGATTTCATCTATCAAAACCTGATGATCGAGGCCAACCTGATCCAGGGGGCGCATCTGGCCGGGGTGCAGCGGCTGATGTTTTTGGGTTCGAGCTGCATCTATCCGCGCGATTGTCCTCAGCCAATCAAAGAAGACTACCTGCTCACCGGCTCGCTTGAGCACACCAATGAGCCCTATGCCATTGCCAAGATTGCCGGCATCAAACTCTGTGAGAGCTACAACCACCAATACGGTCGGCACTACGTGAGCGTGATGCCCACCAATCTTTACGGCCCCAACGACAACTACGACCTGGCCAACAGCCATGTGTTGCCTGCCCTGCTGCGCAAGGCGCACGAGGCCCGTTTGCGTGGTGACAGCGAGTACATCGTGTGGGGCAGCGGCAAGCCGCGTCGCGAGTTTTTGTATGTCGACGATCTGGCCGATGCCTGCGTGCATTTGTATGAACGCGGCTACGACGGCCCGTTGGTCAACATCGGCTGTGGGCAAGATGTCACCATCGCTGAGCTGGCCGAAACCGTGATGGGCGTGGTGGGTTTTGAGGGCCGCATCGTGTTTGATGCATCAAAGCCCGACGGCACACCGCGCAAACTGCTCGACGTCAGCCGCTTGGCGGCGCTGGGCTGGCAGGCCAAGACACCGCTGCGCGAGGGCATTCGCCGGGCCTATGAGGCCGCGCCTTTTCGCCAATAAACGGCCCCGCATCGGCCACCGAACACCTGCATCGCTGATCACACATCATGTCGCACAAAAAAGTTGCTCTCATCACTGGCGTTACCGGCCAAGACGGCGCCTACCTTGCCGAGTTTTTGCTTAAAAAAGGCTACGAGGTGCACGGCATCAAGCGCCGCAGCAGCCTCTTCAACACCGATCGCATCGATCACCTCTATCAAGATCCGCACGTCGACAACCGCAACTTCGTGCTGCACTACGGTGATCTCACCGATTCGACCTCGCTGGTGCGCATTGTGCAAAAGGTGCAACCCGACGAGATCTACAACCTCGCGGCGCAAAGCCATGTGGCGGTGAGCTTTGAAGAGCCCGAATACACCGCCAACGCCGACGGCATTGGTGCGCTGCGTCTGCTCGAAGCCATCCGAATCCTGGGGCTCGAGAAAAAAACGCGCTTCTACCAAGCCAGCACCTCTGAGCTGTATGGCCTGGTGCAAGAGATTCCGCAAAAAGAAACCACGCCGTTTTATCCACGCAGCCCGTATGCGGTGGCCAAGCTCTATGCCTACTGGATCACCGTGAACTACCGCGAGGCTTACGGCATGTATGCCTGCAACGGCGTGCTGTTCAACCACGAGAGCCCGCTGCGCGGCGAGACCTTTGTTACGCGCAAGATCACGCGCGCCATCGCACGCATTGCGCTGGGTCTGCAAGATTGTCTCTATCTCGGCAACATGAGTGCATTGCGCGATTGGGGACACGCGCGTGATTACGTTGAGATGCAGTGGCTGATGCTGCAGCAGCAGCAGGCCGAAGATTTCGTCATTGCCACCGGCGTGCAATACAGCGTGCGGCAGTTTGTGCAGTTTGCTGCCGCCGAGTTGGGCATCACCGTGCGCTTTGAAGGGCAGGGCGAGGCCGAGGTGGGTATCGTCGAAAAAATTGAGCCTGTGCTCAACACCAAGGGCGAGAGCGAAATGCTTGCCTCGTGCAAGGTGGGCGACGTCGTCGTGAGGGTCGATCCGCGCTATTACCGCCCCACCGAGGTTGAGACCCTGCTGGGCGATCCCAGCAAAGCCAAAAACAAGCTGGGCTGGGAGCCCAAAACCAGCCTGCCCGAGCTCGTTAAAGAAATGGTTGTGGCCGACTACACCTCGGCGCGCCGCGACAACCTCGTCAAACAGGCAGGTTTTCAGGCCTACGACTATCACGAGTGATCGGCCAGAGCACGCTACCCCATACAGGACCGCACCATGAACGCCGTTCCACAACCCGGGCACCAGCCTGAGCGATCCAAGCCTGCGGGCCCGCCTGTGGGCAACAGCACGGCTGGTGCGCTGGCCGGCTGGCTGCCGATTCCGATCGATGTCGTGATCGTTGCTCTCGGCCTGCTGGGCATGTTTGGCCCCACCCTCTATGGCCTGCTCAAGCCGGGCGATGCTGGCTTATGGAGCAACGATGAGCACGCCCACGGCCCCATCGTGCTCATGGTTTCGCTGTGGTTGCTGGTTACCCGCTGGCGTGAATACCAGCCCGATCCGGCCCAGCCATTGCGTGGTAGCGGTTGGGCGTGGCCGTTCATGCTGATCGGCTTTGCGCTCTACACGAGTGGACGCGCGCTGGGCATCATCTACTTCGAAGTTGGCGCGTTCATCCCGATGCTCATGGGCTCGATCCTGCTCATCGGTGGCTGGCCGCTTGTTAACAAACTCAAGTTTCCGATCTTCTTCTTCGCGTTCATGATCCCGCTGCCCGGGTTCATCGTCGATCCGATCAGCCAGTTCATCAAGCTGTATGTGTCGGCAGCGGTTGGCGAGATCCTCACCTGGGCGGGCTACCCTATCGGGCGCACGGGTGTCGTGCTCACCATCGGGCAATACCACCTGCTCGTGGCCGATGCCTGCTCGGGCATGCGCACGCTGTTCATGCTCGAAGCGCTGGGCATCTTCTATCTCAACGTGGTGCAACACACCTCGTGGCTGCGCAACATCACCCTGGCCATCCTCATCGTGCCGATTTCGTTCACCGCCAACATGATTCGTGTGGGCTTTTTGGTGCTGCTCACCTATTACTTTGGCGATGAGGTCGGGCAAGGCTTCTTGCATGGCTTTGCCGGCATCGTGCTGTTTGTCAGCGCGCTGCTGCTCATCATTTCGCTCGATGGCCTGCTGCGCGCCATCGCCAAACGCTTTTCTTCAGCAAGGGCCTGATATGTATTTCAAGCCTGCAACCGTTAAGCCTGCCTTGTTGGCGTTGGCCGTGCTGCTGATGTGGGGTGCCGTAGCCACGGCTGAGGCGCTGCGCCCCAACAAATACTGGGCGGCGGCTTTGGGTGAGCCTAACTACGAAAAAATCATTCCGCACCGCTTTGGTGATTGGGAAGAGCTGCCCTACGCCTCACGCGCCATCGTTGATCCGATTCAGGCTGAAACCCTGGCCAAGCTCTACAGCGAAACCATGGGGCGCACCTTTCGCAACAAAAAAACGGGCCGCGTGATCATGTTGTCGGTGGCCTATGGCCGCAACCAATCTACCGACACCCAATTGCACACCCCTGAGCAGTGCTATCCCTCGCAGGGGTTTCGTGTTGATGAGCGCACCGAGCACGAGATCGACACCCCCTACGGCCAGATCAAAGCCGTGCGGCTGCTCGCACGCATGGGCATGCGCACCGAACCGCTCACGTTTTTTGTGCGCGTAGGCGATGGTGTGGCGCGGGGCTCAAAAGAGCGCAACCTGGCGCGGCTCAACATGGCCGTGCGCGGATATCTGGTCGATGGCATGTTGTATCGCGTCTCAGAGATCACTGATCGCACCGATTCATACGAGTTGCAAGATCAGTTCACGCGCGAGTTGCTGGCAGCGGTAAACGACGATGCTCGGCGCAAGCTGATTGGCGAGCCGAAAACATGATCTCTGGCGTTGCGGGCTGTTTGATGGCATGTGACGCGGCCCAGGCTTGCTAGGGGGGCGCCCATGAGTCCACTGCTCAAGCGCATCGTTGCATCACTGGGGGCGAATGTTTTCGGGCAAGGCGTCACGATCGTCATTCAACTTTTTTCGCTGCCAATTTATTTGCACCAGTGGGATGCTGCCACCTATGGCGTGTGGCTCATGCTGTCGGCGGTGCCCGCTTATCTTTCGATGGCGGATGTGGGCATGGTTTCGACGACAGGAAACCGCATGACCATGGATGTCGGGCAAGGGCGGTATGCCCAAGCAAATGCAGCGTTTCAGAGCGCTTTGGTGCTGATGTTGTTCACTTGCGGCACGCTTGCCGCTATTTGCTTGCCAACCGCTCTGTTTGCACCGATTTCGGTGCTGACGACTTTTGATCAGCGGCTTGCACTTTCAGCCTTGATTCTTGGTGTGTTGTGCGCCTTGTTTGGTGGCTTGAGTGAGGCACTGTTTCGAGCGACAGGGCGTTATGCACATGGAACAACAATCGCTAACCTGACGCGTCTTGCCGAATGGGGCGCAGGCGTGTTTGGCTTGCTGACGTGGGGAACCTTTAGCGCAGTTGCTCTTTGTGGCCTGACAGCTCGTTTGATCGGCACGGTGATGCTTGCTTATTTATCTCCAGGAACTCAGGTTCATATTCGCTGGGGGGTGCAACATGCTAATTTTTCTGAGGTGCGCGCCATGATCAGGCCAGCATTTTCTTTTATGTTGTTCCCGCTGACAAATGCGCTGAGTTTTCAAGGGGTTACATTGCTGGTAGGGCATAAATTTGGCCCCGCTGCCGTTGCCGTATTTAATACTTATAGAACCCTGGCTCGGGTAGCTGTTCAGGTTACATCCACATTCAGTTTTGCCGTATGGACAGAATTCTCGAGGCTTTATGGCGAGGGTGGTGCCCGCGCCGTGGCACCCTTATATCGTCGATCAGTTAATTTTGGTTTGTTTTTTGCTGTCGGAGCAAGTGGTTTTTTGTATGTGCTGGGGCCCTGGCTGCTTAAGGTGTGGACGCACGGACTAATTGTCTACGACTCAGAGCTTATGGCGGTGTTGCTGATTTATGCCGCTGTTGGTGGCGCCTGGCATGTGCCTCGCGTGTTGCTGATGTCGACGAATCAGCACATTGGTATCGCACAATGGTCCTTTGTCGCTGCAGTGCTGTGTCTTGCAATGTGCATTGTTTTTACAGAAATTCTGGGTCTGTTTGGAGCCGGGATAGGTATGCTTGTATCTGAGATTGCTATTGCTTTGTTGTGCGTGGTTTTTTCAGAACGCATGTTGCGCGTTGGGGATTCAGTTGCCCAAATAGACCGCGCAATGCCATGAAGATTGTTTTGTCAACAGTCGGAACATTCCACATGTTCGACCTTGCTCGCGAGCTATATGCGCGAGATGCATTGGCCGCTATTTATACGGGTTACCCCCGTTTTAAACTCAAGGGCGAGGATTTACCTCAGGGGCTTATTCACACGTATCCATGGGTGCATGCTCCATATATGGCTTTCCGCCGCCGACAGGTTTTAGGGAAGTATTTGGTACGGGCGTGGGAACGTTGGGATCGGCGGTTACTCGATGCCCATGTTGCACGCCACATACCTGATTGTGACGTTTTTGTTGGGCTGTCTGGATCCGGCTTGAAAACAGGTAGGGCAGCACATCATCGAGGCGCAAAGTATGTGTGCGATCGAGGTTCAACTCACATACGAGTGCAAGCTGAGTATCTGCATGATGAGCACGAGCGCTGGGGTTTCGAGCAGGGGGTTTTGCCCGCCAGTGAGGTTGATTGTCAAACCATCGAATGCGAAGAGGCAGAGTACGAAGAGGCCGATTGTATAACCGTGCCGTCCTCATTTACTTTGCGAACATTTCTTGATCGGGGAGTGCCCGCTTATAAGCTGAAGAAGTTGCCATATGGTGTCAACTTGGATCGATTCTATCCGGATGGGCAACCAGAAGAAGGGCAGTTTGATATTTTGTTTGCGGGGGCAATGTGCCTAAGAAAGGGAGTGCCTTACTTGTTGCAGGCTTATAAAAAGCTGCGGCACCCACGAAAAACACTCACCTTTGCCGGTGATGTCTCTACGGTTTTTATAGAGCGCATGCGGCAATTGGGCTTATGGCCAGAAAACGCCGTTGTGCTTGGGCATGTGCCTCAAAAGAAACTGCGTCAATTGATGAGCAAGAGCCACGTTCTTGTTCTGCCCAGTATTGAAGAGGGGCTGGCGCTGGTTCAGGCTCAGGCCATGGCCTGTGGCTGTCCTGTTATTGCTACATCGCATACTGGGGCAGAAGACTTGTTTGATAACGAGCGTGAAGGCTTTATGGTGCCGATTCGCAATGGCGATGCTATTGCTGAGAGCTTGCAGCGTATCGCTGATGACGCTGATTTAAGGTGGCGGGTAGCTGATGCTGCACTCCAGCGTGTTAAGCAAATGGGTGGGTGGAGTGTCTACGGGGATCAGGCTATATCTATTTATTCTGGGTTGATTTCATGAGGTCATTAGATATCCTCTACCTCGGTTCGTTGGGTGGAACCTGTCTGGATCGTGCGAATGCATATAGGAGAATGGGCCATAAGGTCGAGCATATTGATATTAGGCGATTGCTGAGTAAATCAGTGTGGGTTGATAGGATAACTTGGCGTATCGGTGGGCAAGTTTTTTCGCCAATTATTGTTGCAAAATTGAATGCCTTGTTGCGCGGCAGGGTGTTTGATTTGTGTCATGTTGATAATGGTGAGTGGGTTTCTCCTTCGGTTCTGAATGCTATTCGAGGTTCTGCAGGCTCTGTTATAAATTACAATATCGACGACCCTACGGGCCCTAGAGATATGCAGAGGTTCTCTGCTTATAGAAAAGCACTGCCCTATTACGATCTGGCGGTAGTTGTTCGCGAAGAAAATGTGCCAGAGGCTTATGCGTTGGGGGCTAAGCGGGTTCTTCGTGTGTGGCGATCAGCCGATGAGGTTACCCATAATCCTCGTGAGATAAACGCCGAACTGGCCGAAAAATGGCGAGCGGATGTTTTGTTTCTTGGTACATGGATGCCTGGGCGTGGTGCATTCATGTACCAAGAAACAAAAC